>NZ_JBQFPG010000004.1:0-386249 GCF_056534355.1 Ruegeria sp. D7 | reverse complement strand
GATAGCCGGTTGGCTTCAGCAAGGACCGCTTTGGAAACCTGCGTCATGCCTTCGGGGTCGGACAGCCAGAGTTCATGCAGCAGCCCGTCCGACCCCGAATTAAGTACTCAGGGCTTTGCCAAGGCGCGGCAGGCGGGCTTTTTTCATTAAGCTGCGCAAGGTCCATTGAGCACCGGATAGCCGGTTGGCTTCAGCAAGGACCGCTTTGGAAACCTGCGTCATGCCTTCGGGGTCGGACAGCCAGAGTTCATGCAGCAGCCCGTCCGGATCGCGCCGCTCAAGCCCTTCGTCGGCCAAAATATTCTTGGGAAAGTCCTTGGCATTGACGGTGACAATGACATCTGCCGAGCTTGTGACCGCCGTTGCGAGAACGTGGATGTCGGCGGCATCCGGCAACCATAGGCGCTGTTCAACACCGAGGTTGGCGGGTTGCTCGGCATTTGGCCAATGGGCCTGAACCAGCGCGATTTCGGCGTGCGCCTGCGCCTCTCCCTCGGGGCCGAGTTTGCGGGCAGCACGGGCCCATTCTTCGAGGATACGTGCAGACCAGACGGGCGTGAAATAACCAAGCCTCGCTGCGCCCAACAGCATCTCTCGCATCACCGTGGGATAGATGACGCAGGTATCAAGAACCGCCTTCACAGACGGTAAAACACGGCTTTGAGGTAGCCGCTTTCTGCCAGCTGCGGCAGTTGTGGATGGTCCGGCCCGGCAAAGCCAGTTCGGATCAGTTGGGCCTGTCGTCCTGCCCGTCCGATCCCACGGGATGAGGCATCGCGGAAACGGCCCAGATCAGCGGCATGAGAACAGGAGCAGAGGCCAAGATACCCGCCCGGTTTGACCAGCGGAGCCGCCAGACGTGCGGTACGCTCATAGGCGCGCAAACCTGCATCCAACGCCTGTTTCGAAGGTGCAAAAGCCGGGGGATCACAGATGACGACGTCGAACAACGCGTCCTCTTCGCCGAGTTTGGTCAGTATATCAAAGGCGTCGCCTTGTCGGGTCTGGAAACGGGCAGAAAATCCTGAGGCTTCAGCGCCCTTCGCCGCCAGTTCGAGCGCCGCTGCCGAGCCGTCAACGGACAATGCCTGTGCTGCTCCGCCCGCTAACATGGCCAGACCAAAGCCTCCGACGTGGCTGAATACATCCAGCACCTGCGCCTCGGGGTGAACCAACTTGGCGGCAAACGCGTGATTGGGGCGTTGGTCATAGAACAGGCCGGTTTTCTGCCCACCAGTCAGGTCAGCCATGTAGGTTGCGCCATTCATTGGCACTGGCAGAGGCTCATAAGGCACAGTTCCACGCAAGGTCAGATTGGTGTCGTCCAACCCCTCGAGCACACGCGTGCGCCCCGAGGCGTTCTTCAGCACTGTGTCGACCCCGGTCACCTTGACCAGCGCGTCGGTCAGTGATTCAAGATGTGCCTCAGCCCAGGCTGCGTTGGGTTGGATCACGCAGGCGTCGCCGAACCGGTCGATGATCACCCCGGGAAACCCATCCGCCTCGGCATGGATCAGGCGGTAGTACGGCGCATCGAACAGTCGCTCGCGCATCTCAAGCGCGCGGCGCAGACGGGTTTCAAACCAGTCCGCATCCAACTGCGCGCCGATATCGCGATCAAGTACCCGGCACATGATCTTCGAGACCGGATTCACCGCGACCAGAGCGATTGGCGCGCGCTTCTCGTCTTCCAGCACAGCCAAGGACCCCGGCCCGATTTTGCGGGTCCGGCGGTCGGTGACGATGTCATTGGCATAGACCCAGGGAAACCCGTGGCGCAGGCCACGCGCATTGGCCTTGGGTTTCAAACGGATACGGGGGCGATCAGCTGTGGTTGTCATGGCGCCCTCATAATCGTGAATGCGCGTGGGTGAAAGCCCCGTTAACGGTTGCGCTTGCGCCAGCCGCCACGACGCTTGGGGGCTTGGGCCGCCTGCAAACCCTCGGTCAGGACCTGCGTCATCGGATGATCAGCAGCCTGTTCCGAATAGACTGCGTGCAGGTTGGTCAGGGCCTGATTTTGGTCAAGCTCTCCGGGCAGGCTCAGCGCCCAATCCAGAAAGATGCTGCGACACTCGGGCAAGGTGATGCCTTCAATGCGATACGCCTCGCGGATCAGGCCTTTGTGGTCATTCGGATCATCACTGCGTGCCATCTTCAACCCCTCCGACAACTGCGCCAATCAACGAGGCCGCAGTGCTGTAATTGTCTTGCAACGCGGATTGCAGCTGTTCGACCTGATCGAACCCGGTCGCCCGACACAGAAAGGCCGTACCGCCTTCACCGATCTTGTCGGCCTCGATCACCTTTCCCGACAGCAGACGCGCCGCACATTGCACCGACCAGCATAAATCGTAACAACCCTTCAGGGTTTGCGCCTGCGCGACATCCAGCAGCCCGACAGCGACCGCCCCGTCCAGACCCCAGTGTACATCGCGCTGGGGCAATCCGGCCAGCAATGCGCCCGTCTCTGCCATCAGCTCGATATCCATCATGCGGCCCGGCCCATTCTTTGCGTCCCAAACGCCCGCTGGTGCTTTGGCTGCGGCCAGTCTTTCGCGCATCGCGGCCACTTCTTTCAGCACCTTCTGGTGGTCGCGCGTTTGCGACAGGAATTCAGCGCGGAAGTTTTCGATATCCTCGGCTAAACCGGCTTCACCTGCGACCACATGGGCGCGAGTCAAAGCAAGGTGTTCCCACACCCAGGCCTCATTCTGCTGATAGTTAGTGAAGCTGGCCCAGCTTGTAGCCACCGGCCCCTGATTGCCCGACGGGCGCAGACGCATGTCGACCTCATAAAGCCGTCCCTGCGACATTGGCGCGCTGAGCGCCGTGATCAGAGCCTGGGTGAAACGAGCGTAGTATGTCCGCGTTGCCAGCGGGCGAGGGCCATCGGACATGTCCTGATCCTGAGGATCGTAGATGACAATCATGTCCAGATCGGATTGCGAGTTGATGCGCCCTGCCCCAAGTGACCCCATGCCCAAAACCGCGGCGCCGCGCCCGGGCGCCGGTCCATGCTTTTTGGAGAACTGGTCGACAACGCAGGGCAGAACCGCCGCAATCACGGCCTGCGCCAGTTCGGCATATTGCTGCCCGGCCTGCGCCCCATCGATCAGTCCGCGCAGATGATGCACACCGATGCGAAAGTGCCACTCCTTGCACCAGCGACGAGCGAAATCGAGCTGTGTTTCATAGTCGCTTTCCTCTGCCAAGGCCTGCGTCAAGTCCGACTGCAAGGTCGCCTGCCCGGGCCAATCGCTGAAGAAACTGCCACCAATCACCGCATCAAAAACCGAGGCGTTGCGCGACAGATGGGTGGCGAGCGCATGTGACGTTCCAACGATATCGACCAGCAGATCGATCAGATGCGGGTTCGCCTCGAACAGGGAAAACAGCTGCACTCCGGCGGGTAATCCCGCCAGAAAACCATCCAGTGCCAATAGCGCTTCGTCGGGTTTCGCAGTTTTTGCCAATCGCGCCAGAAGTTCCGGCCTGAGCCGCTCGAATATCCGTGCACCACGCTGCGATCGAAGCGCCGGATAAGTCGGCCAGCGGGCCAGCACACCCTTGTCAAACTCAACCTCCTGAAGCGGCACGGGTGCCGCGCCTGGTCCAGGGGCGAAGAACCCTTCGGTCAGTTCGTGCACTTCGGTCAGGCGGCGGGTCAGTTCGGCGGTCAATTCGGCGCTGCTGATCCCCATCAGGCACGCGACCCGTTCGAAACCGTCCTCTGAATTTGGCACCTTATGGGTCTGTGCGTCGTGCACCATCTGGATGCGATGCTCGACCTCGCGGTGGGCGCGGTAGTGGTCAGTCAGTTTCTCTGCGACGTCTTCGGGCACCCAGCCCTTCGACGCCAACGCCGCCAGACCGGGAACGGTACCCCGGACGCGAAGGTCGGGATCACGTCCGCCCGCGATCAATTGACGGGTCTGAGTAAAAAACTCGATCTCTCGAATACCGCCCTGCCCCAGCTTCATATCGTGGCCGGGAATCGAGAGACTTCCGCCCGTTCCCTTGTTCTCGCGAATGCGCAAGCGCATGTCATGGGCGTCTTGAATGGCGGCAAAATCCAGATGCCGCCGCCAGACGAACGGGCGCAATGCATCAAGGAATCTCTGACCTGCCGCGATGTCCCCGGCGCAGGGGCGTGCCTTGATATAGGCCGCGCGTTCCCACGTGCGCCCAAGGCTTTCATAGTAGCGCTCAGCCGCTTCCATCGCCAGACACACGGGTGTGACTGCCGGGTCCGGGCGCAGTCGCAGATCGGTGCGGAATACATACCCATCCGCCGTCTTGTCGCTGAGCGTGGCACAGAAATTCCGCGTGGCGCGCACCATTCCCTGACGGGCTTCATAGAAATCATCGGGATCGAAACGGGTTTCGTCGAACAGCACGATCAGATCGATATCCGAGCTATAATTCAGCTCATATGCGCCCATTTTGCCCATCGCCAGAATGACCATACCAGCTGCGGTTTCGACATCATTCTCGGTCATACCCGGCAGCTTGCCGCGCCGGATCAGCGCAGCAATTTCGGCCTTCGCTGCCACATCTACGGCCAAAGCGCCAAAGTCAGTCAGCGCAGCAGTTACCTTTTCCAACGGCCACGCACCCGCCAGATCGGCCAGCGCCGTCAGCAAGGCCATGCGCCTCTTCGCTTGCCGCAAACCGGGTTTCAACTGATCCGACGGCAGCGCGCGCGCCGCGTCCATCACTTCCGACAATGCCTGCTCCGGTTGCTGCAACGCGTGTGGCAACCAGTTCCTTTCTTGGTCAATCAACCCTTTCAGGTAGGGGCTAGAGCCCGCAGTTCCCGCGATCAACTCCCCCTGCTCGGCAGTCAAATCGGGCAGCGCCGCGCGTGTTTCGTCACCCAGATCGGTATGAAAAGCGCGCGGCAAGCGGTTGATAACAAGAGGCTGGCTCATGACCGTTCCAGTGGTGTGTCCTGGCTGAAACTGTTGATCCAGACATCGTGACGCCGCTCCCATAGGGATGAGATCAGCATCGCCTCCCATTCCTGTGCTTCGGGGCGTAGATAATCTGCCCTGTATGAGAGCAAAACCACATCCGCCGATAAGACGCGCAACCTGGTATCGCTGAGTTCATATTGCGCCATCGTAGGCGCATCGGCGAACTGGCCAACATGATCGTCGCGGTTGGCAAAACCCGTTGGATACACGCCCAGAAAATCGGGGCTCAGAAGTGCCCGGTCGGCCTGTGCATTGCCTTCAACCAGCGCAGTCCATACCTGTTTTTCCAGCGAGAGGATCTGATCGAGTGACGGTGGGCTGGTGTTTTCAATATCTTCCATTTGCCTATGACTTGTGACGGCCGAAAATCAGATGCGGCCAGCGCACATGATCGGACAGAGTTGGCTTAGCCCTGTCCGATTGAACAGCAGAAAGGGCCTAATGTCCAAATCGTTATAGCCACTGATCCACTGGCGGCAAATCGAAAGTGAACGGATTTTCAATCCCCTGCCCGGCCAAATCCCACTCGTCATAGTGCTCGTCTTCACGAAGCTGCAAAAACACCGCCTCAAGCTGATCGTTCAAACTCACCAACTCGTCCCAGGCGTCACCCATATGAGCCTGAAACATCGCCAGTTGTTGGAACAGGCCATCTGGCAGAGGGCCAAATTCCACACTCCCCAGATTGCGAGCTGGGAAATACATATCCTCTTCAAACTCAAAAAAGCGCGACATTCCGTGGTTAAAGTCAATTTGGCCATCGAACGAGACCGCAGCAAATACTTCATAAAGACCGGTCTCATTCATTTCGAGCTCGAACGACACCTCAAAACTCAGCGCAAAATCAGAAATACCGTTTTGATGAAGCTTGCCTGCGATCTCGACGACCTCGTAATAGCCGAATGACGCCAGAACCAGATCGCCATTTGCATCGACCCCATGCACATCGAACATCTCCCCCTGTTCGCTGGCTATAGACAGATGCTGAAACTGTGCTGCTTGACCAATGTGAACGCCCTCAAATCCAAAGGCGGACCGGGCCTCGTAAGAAACAGGTATGGCCGTTCCATGCATGCTCATGGTTTCAAGCGCGACTTGCTGTGTATGGTACAGCTCCGAAATGAGCGTGGCGCTTCCGCGTGTCGCGATCTCGTGGTTCACCATCAAAAGACTGAACTCAACCTCGTGAGACCCAGCGCCCTGATACGCGCTGACCGTGCTGTCGATCATCCCGTCCCAAAACCCGCGCGGTTCGAAATCCGGCAGATCTTCTTTCCCTTCGAGATCATGGGGATCGAGGTTCAAAAAAGGCAAATCGACTTGATCAATCGATCTAGATACGCCGCCTTGCGAAGCTAGGCCTGGTTCGGTCGACAAGATGAAACTCTCCTCTGGCCCGAACGGCCAATGAGTTGTGTTCACAACATTCATTTCCGCGACCTCCCATGATTGCTCCTCGGAAAACTATGTATGCAGCCATTGCGCAAACCCTATGGAAGGGTTTGATTATTAAGCGTTCTTAATGAAACGTTTAACCGATGGGCTGCGTCGCTTGGCCTGAATTACTGAGACGCAAATCCGCCTTACCCCGCTGATTGATCCGCCCGGTTAGACGCTGGTTTCCGAAAAATGTAAATCTTTTTCACATACCCCCTTGCAACCACCTATCCCCCCTCCCATCTTGGTAATGTGAAAAGCATTTACATCCTAGCTGGAGAGAGCACATGACCGCATTGTCCGACCACGCCGTTCCCCAAAATCCGGGATGGCTGCACCGAAGCGAAGCCTGGCTTGATAGCAAGGGAAAAGGCGCCTGGATCGCCGCAATGGTCCTTGGCTTTATCTTCTTCTGGCCCATCGGCCTGGCCTTTCTTGCCTATATGATCTGGAGCAAACGCATGTTCAGCAAATCCTGCAGCCGCCGTTCGTCGTGGAACAGCCACATGAGCGCCATGAAACCTTCGGGCAACAGCGCGTTTGACGCCTACAAGGCCGACACACTGGCGCGTTTGGAGCGTGAACAGAAAGACTTTGAGGCGTTCCTGCACCGCCTGCGTGAAGCCAAGGACAAGGCCGAGTTCGACGAGTTCATGGATGAACGCGCCCGCGATAATCGTGATGACGAAAACGGCGAACAATCTGCCTAATCGTGGCTTGCCCTGTCCCCCCCATCGGGACAGGGTGTTTCTGCACAATACCCGGATTACAGTCTATGCCTCATCTGCCTGACCCTGACAGCCAACCCGAATTCTACCAATCCGTAGCGACCAAGCGCTTTTTTGCCTGGCTGTTCGACATCGCCTTTATCTCATTGCTCTGTACAGTTGCGATTCTGCTGACCTTTGGCATGGGCTTCTTCATATTGGCGCTGATCTACGCAGTCATCAGCTTTGTCTATCGCGTCGTTACCATCGCCAACGGCTCGGCCACACTGGGGATGCGCTTCATGGGGATAGAGTTGCGTGACGCCTTTGGCGCCCGAATGGATACGGGGAAAGCCATTGCACATACAGCAGGGTATTTCGTCAGCATGGCGATCCCGGTACTACAGATCATTTCGGTCATCATGATGATGACCAGCGCCCGCTGTCAGGGCCTGACCGATGCCTTCCTCGGCACCGTGATGATCAACCAGCGCGCCTAAAAACACCTGAGTGAAACACTTGGCTGCGCCAAAAACCGTTGCTATCATCGGTTCCGAGGAAATGCGGGACCTTCATGCGACACACGCTGCCAATTGCGCCACAATTCTATGTGACGGCACCCCAGCCCTGCCCTTACCTTGAGGGCAGGATGGAGCGCAAACTGTTCACCGCCCTACAGGGGGAAGGTGCGGATCAATTGAACAATTGCCTTTCGCAACAAGGATTTCGCCGCTCGCAGAACGTTCTGTATCGCCCGTCCTGCACCGACTGCGCCGCCTGTCTGTCTGCCCGTATCGATGTGTCAGCCTTTCAGCCAAGCAAAAGCCAAAAACGGGCCCACAAACGCAATTCCTACTTGATCCGACGTGCAACATCGCCCTGGGCAACGGATGAACAGTTCGACCTGTTCCGTCGGTATCTGGACGCGCGCCATGCGGATGGCGGCATGGCCGATATGGATGTCTTCGAATTCGCCGCGATGATCGAGGAAACCCCGATCCGCAGCCGAGTCGTAGAATATGCCGATCCCGAAACCGGCGAGCTGATCGCCGTCAGTTTGACCGATGTACTGGATGACGGGCTGAGCATGGTTTACTCATTCTACGATCCAGAGTTCCAGCAAAGCTCGCTGGGCACTTACATGATTCTCGACCATATCGAGATCGCGCGCGAGGCTGGGTTGCCCTATATTTATCTGGGCTATTGGGTGCCCGGCAGCCCCAAGATGGGGTACAAGGCCAAATTCGCGGGCTTGCAGGTCTATATGCAGGGTGAATGGCAGCGAATTAAAAATCCCGAGCAGTGTGACCATACGGCCCACCACCCCCTTTCGTCGGCCCCGATTGCCGAGCAGGTGGCCAACATCCAGCTGCCTGACCGCCACCCCACCAAAGGTTAATCTATCATGCGTCAGAGCCTTCATGCGGTGACGCTGGTCGTCCCGGATTATGACGCAGCGATCGCGTTCTACACCAAAGTGCTGTGCTTTACTCTGACGCAGGATATTGATCTGGGCGATGGTAAACGCTGGGTGCGGATCACGCCTCCGGGCTCGGATGGTGCTTCGTTGTTGCTGGCCAAGGCGGTGGGCGCGGAACAGATCGCATCGGTCGGCAATCAAACCGGTGGGCGCGTTGGCTTTTTCCTCGAAACAGATGATTTCTACCGCGATCACGCAGCGATGCTGGAAGCAGGCGTAGGGTTTGAAGAGCGCCCGCGCCATGAACCCTATGGAATTGTCGCCGTCTGGCGGGATCCTTTCGGAAATCGTTGGGATTTGATCGAATTTTCAGCACCTGTATCGACAAAATAAATACATTTTTTTCATCGCTTTAAACTACCTTCCGCCATGCTGCGCCCAATTGTTAAGCAATCTTAATCGACCTTCCCCCGCCCGTGTGATTGAAAGTTGACGCAAGGTCACCAAATTAGCCGCACTTCTAAACGTCCAGCCCAAACCTGAAACCCGTAGCTCAATCAGACGCTGACCGGGCTGGCTTTATCGTCGCTACGGCAGGCCTCCCACCCTGTCGCAGAGGTTCTGAAGGAGGGGGAAAATGACATATGCCGCACGCCGACTGGTTTCGGCCACGCTGACGACCCAGATTCTGGTCGCGCTCGCCTTGGGCTCGATCTTTGGTCTGGTCTTGAACTATCTCGATATCGCTGCGCTCAACGCAACACTTGTGCAGGGTGTGCTGTCCATGTTTGGGCAAATGTTCCTTAATGCACTTCAGATGCTTGTTGTGCCGCTGGTTGTGTTCTCACTGCTGTGCGGCGTTGTCGGCATTGGCGATGTCAAATTGCTGGGCCGTGTCGGAGGGCTGACCTTCGTTACCTATCTGGCCACCACCGCCTTGGCCGTGACAACTGCCTTGATCTTTGCGGGCCTCATTGGGCCGGGTACCGGATTCACGAGCCTGCATCTGGCCGGTGATAGCGTAAGCGTCGCCAACCCGCAGACCACTTGGGAAATACTGGCGAACATCATCCCAAAGAACCCGATCAACGCTCTGGCCAATGGTGAGATGCTGCAGATCATCTTCTACGTGATGGTCGTTGGTATTGCAGTGCTAATGATGGGCGGCCGCGCCAAGGCCTTTGTGGAAGGCTGCGAGTTCATGAATGAACTGGCGATGAAGATCGTCAATATCGTCATGGCCTTCGCCCCCATCGGCGTCTTCAGCCTGATTGCCAAAACCTTTGCGATGGAGGGCTTTGGCCTATTCGGACCGGTGATCGGCTATCTGACCACGATCAGCCTGACGCTGGTATTCCATCTGTGTGTCACGTTGATGGCGCTGCTGTATTTTACGACCGGGCTGAGCCCTCGGGTATTCCTGCGCAAGATGCGCTCGGCGCAGGTGTTTGCGTTCTCGACCTCAAGCTCGAACGCGACAATTCCGGCCAGCTTACAATGCGTTACGCAGCGCGTCGGTGTTGATCGTTCGGTCGCATCTTTCGGTATCCCACTGGGGGCGACGATCAACATGGACGGCACCGCAATTATGCATGGTGTGGCAACGGTATTCCTGGCCAACGCCTATGGCATTGATCTGGGGCTGAGCGGATACCTGACCGTGATCTCGATCTCGGTTCTGGCTTCGATCGGCACCGCAGGTGTGCCGGGCGTGGGGATAGTGATGCTTGCGATGGTTCTGAACCAGTTGGGTATGCCGCTGGAAGGCATCGGCATCATTCTTGCCGTGGACCGGATCCTCGACATGATGCGGACGGTTGTGAATGTCACCGGCGATGCTGTTGTCACCACTATCGTCGGGCAAAAGGTTGGCAAGCTGGACAAGGCTACCTTCGACAATCCCAATGCCGGACTTGTCGAGGCCACAGACCTAGCAATCGATCATGCCACTGAAGCGGAGTTTGAAAGGCTGACACACCCACAGCCGAATTCCTGAAAAACAAACGGAGGCCCTAATGGGCCTCCGTATTCGTCAGTCTAAGCGACAGATCAGTTCGGGATCAGGTCAGGAACGATGGTTACAATCGACGGGAAGAACCACAGGATTGCGATGCCCACAACCTGAATGATCACGAACGGTATGATGCCGCGATAGATGTGGCCAGTGGTGACCTCTTTCGGCGCAACACCCCTGAGATAGAACAGCGCAAATCCGAACGGAGGCGTCAGGAACGAGGTCTGCAGGTTCACCGCCACCATGATGGTCACCCATTTCGGATCAAACGATCCGCCATAGATCACGGGGCCCACGATCGGGATCACAATGTAGATGATCTCAAGGAAATCCAGCACAAAGCCAAGAATGAACAGCACCAGCATCACGATCAGGAAGACCGTGAATTCATTATCAAAGCTGCGCAGGAACTGCTGTATATAGTGCTCTCCACCAAAGGAAATCACCACCAGGTTCAGCAGTTGCGATCCGATCAGGATGGTGAAGACCATTGACGTCACCTTCGCTGTCTCACGCACCACCGGTGTCAGAACCCCACTTGAGAACAGCACCCAGCAACCGTAGATCAAGCCGAACAGCGCATAGAGGTAGGCCGAATAGGCGATGATGAACGCGATCCAGCTTTCAACCGAAACATTGCCCTGATTGATGCGCAGATCAAAGTTCACTCCCATCACCAGTGCGATGATCACTGCGAAGGTTGACCAGATGATCACTTTGCCCGACCGGTTCTGATCCTGAAGTTTCCGATAGGCGGCTAGCATGATCGCTCCACCCGCCCCCAGTGCCGCAGCCGGCGTAGGGTTGGTGACACCGCCAAGAATCGAACCCAACACCGCGATGATCAGCACCAGCGGTGGGAAGACCACACGGATCAGATCATTGGTCGCGCAACGGGCGGCAGCTTCTTTGCACCCATGCATTGCGAGCGCAAAAGGTATGGCGAGTATCAGGAACGTAGCCCCGGACGAAGTCGTTGGCGCTATCAGCAACACGTCGACCAACAGCATCAGCAACAGGCCAATCGCTCCGACGATCAGAGGCTGCGGCGCTTGCGACGGTGCGATTCCGCGACCCAGCACCAGTGTCAGACCCAGCAGTACCACAATCACGGCGACACCGTTGCCAATTGGCGCTGCAGCGGCGATCTTGGCCTCTTGCGCAGCAGCCAGTTCCTCTTCGCTCAGACGCTGCGCTTCGGACGAACCACCTGCTTCGTCAATCGCTTCCTGCTCGGCCACGGCCTGATCCCAGGCTGATTGCCCATGCAGTTCGATCATCGAAGCCTTACACTCTTCGGACACGTTCGTGCGCAGCGAGGCGCCCTGCCCGATATCCGTAAATGCCGAGACCGAGATGTTCTGGCTGCCAATCACTCCCGCGCTTCCCAAAAGCACCGCGCCAACAATCAGAGCAACCGGAGCGCCCAGCAGCCAGGTCAGCCCTTCCGAGCGCGTGATGGTTTCACCCGAGCCTCCCGACAATTCAACTGCCGGGGCCTTTTCCGGGTTCAACAGCGCATAGCCAAAGGCATAAAGCGCGTAGAGCAGCGCCAACATGATCCCAGGCAGCAACGCCGCCTGGAACAATGTACCCACCGAAACAACTGCAGGCTCGCCCAGATAGGTCAGCGCGTCGGTGCACCCGGCCTCAACCGCGCGCGTTTCCTGCGCGGTCGAATAGAGGTCGCCAGCCAGTGTACCTAGCAGAACGATCACGATGGAGGGTGGAATGATCTGCCCCAACGTACCCGAGGCCGCGATCACACCTGTCGCCAATTCCGGCGAATAGTTGTTCCGCAGCATGGTCGGCAGGGCCAACAGTCCCATGGTAACAACGGTCGCGCCGACGATTCCGGTCGAGGCAGCAAGGAACGCGCCCACGACCACAATCGAGACCGCAAGGCCACCGGGCAGCGGGCCAAAGACGCGCGCCATCGTGGTCAGCAGGTCGTTTGCAATTTTTGAACGCTCCAGCGTGATGCCCATCAGAACGAACATCAGCACCGCCAGCAGCGTCTCGATCGACTGCCCGGCCAGAACACGTTCGTTCATGCGGTTCACGATGAAGGAAACATTCCGGTCCAGCGCGGTTTCCCAGCCTTGTACAAAGACCGGCTCGGCGATCCTTGGCAAATCCGGGTATCGGAACACGGATATCACATCAGGTTTGACGCCAGAATTCACCACGTCGCGGTAGGCTTGCGAGCCGGTGTCGATCGCCTGGTGGATCAACAGTCCGGCACTATCCAATGCAGCGATAATCCCGAACGAAATCACCCCGGCCCCACCGATGGCAAAGGCCACGGGGAAACCCGAAAGAATGCCTCCGAAGAGGCAGAAAAATACGATAATGAGGCCTATCTCGACGCCATCAAGTCCGAATAGCATTGTCTGGTTCTCCGTCCCTAATGCGCGCCTTCGTAGGCTTCTTCACCCTCGCCAAGGCTGTCCTTGTCGAGGTATTTTCCTTCACTTTCCGGCCCTTCCACGTATTCCAGATACGAGCGATACAGGAACGCAATCGCGTGCAGGAATACCATGGCGGCAAAGGCCACCAGCAGGATTTTGAACAGGAAGTAGGCGTTGAACCCGTTGGGACTAAACCCGATGGTTTCCACGTTCCAACGCAGCGCTCGGGACTTGGCCACAAGCCTATCCAGCGTGTCACTGGCCGAGGGTTTCGGCACGATCAGGTGCCGCCACATGAAGTACCATCCATACATCCAGGTCAGAACGGCCATGGGCATCATGAACAGAACCGCCCCGCACATATCAACGACGCGTTTGGCCTTGTGACTGATGCCCGCATAAATCAAGTCAACGCGCACATGGCCGCCCTGCACGAATGTGTAGGTGCAGCAAAGGCACACAACCATGGCGTTGTAGAGTTTAAGTTCTTCGGCGAACCAACTGATATCCATTTGAAAAGGGATACCCAGCCCAAAGGACATATCCGGCCGTGTGAACACCCGCTGCATGAATACGATAACGATCTGCTGAATTACCATCAGCAATCCCGCCCACGCAAAGAAGCGTCCAGTGGTATTGGCGAAGCCCTCGAGCCCGCGCACCATTCCCCACATGAAGTTCCGATAGTAAAGACCAATGGCCGTCAGCACCAGAAACAGCGCGAAGATCACGAAGAAGAACTCGACCGACCCGCCATAATAAACAAAGCGCATGATTGCTTCTTTGTTCGACCAGTCCAGCCAGAGCTGCGGATGCGTGATGGCGTATCCGAAATTATAGAAGGCTTCGGCAATGTTCTGAATGAACCAGACCAGTCCATTCCACAGGGCGCCGAAGAACGAGATACCGTTTTCGTCCTGCATGTTGTCCCCAGGTCGCATCGGTTGCACGTTTGGTTATGACGGCATGTCCGGGCCGCTTATGTGCAACAGGAAAGGCTCCCCCGATGACGGGGGAACCGATTGCATTGAGCGGATTGCTTAGCCGCGTACGCGGTCACGCTGCGAGGTGTAGACACCCGACGACAGGTTGTTCCATGCCGACGATGCTGCCATCGACTCCATAGCGCTGTCGTGAATGCGCTTGAACAACTCATCACCCATGTTTTCGTCCAGAACTTCTTGGCTGGCTGCGCCAAACGCGTCCCAAACGCTGTCCGGGAATTCCATGACCTTGACACCACCGGCCTGCAGACGCTGCAGCGCTGCACCGTTGTTGGCCAGGAATTGTGCCAGGTTCCACTGGTGGCACTCGGCAGCTGCGATCTCGATGATCTTCTGCTGCGCGGCGGACAGGCTGTCATAAACCTCGCGGTTGGTGGCCAGCGACAGACCCGCACCCGGCTCATGGAAGCCCGCGGTGTAGTAGGTTTTGGTGATTTCCTGGAAACCCGCTTTTTCGTCAGCCCAGGGACCGATCCACTCGGTTCCGTCAATAGCACCGGACGACAGCGCCTGATACACTTCCGAACCCGGAATGTTCTGAACGGATGCGCCCAGTTTGCCCAGCGCCTTGCCACCCAGACCCGGCATGCGGAATTTCAGGCCGTTAAAGTCTTCGGGGCTGTTGATCTCTTTCGAGTACCAGCCACCTGCCTGCGCGCCAGTGTTACCGGCCAGGAAGGATTTCAGGCCGAAGATTTCGCCCAGTTCATCATGCAGCTCCATGCCGCCGGCATGGTAGTACCAGTTCACCAGTTCCTGTGCGGTCATGCCGAACGGAACAGCGGTGAAGAATGCATAGCCCGGGTGCTGACCCACAAAGTAGTAGTCTGCCGCGTGGTACATATCGGCCTGACCGGACGATACCGCGTCAAACACCTCAAAGGCACCAACCAGTTCACCGGCGGCTTTGATTTCAACGTTCAGGTCGCCATCCGACATTGTGGTAATGCTGTCGGCGCAACGCTGCGCGCTGTCGAACACACCTGCGAGGCCACGGCCCCACGAGGTGACCATAGTCAGCGTGCGCTTGCCTTGCGCATAGGCGGGCGCTGCCAGCGTGGTGGCTGCAGCGGCCGAGCCGCCCAGTGCTGATGTTTTCAGAAACTTACGACGATCCATATGAGTGATCCTCCCCTTCATATTCATTCCCCGGGTGATGCCGGGTCGATCGTTTCTAGTGCGCGTTAGCCTAGTTCCACACACATGAATGTGAATACCTACTACTACGTAGCCAGTCGGGTTTTTCCACATTCAAAAGCACAAATCCGGTTGATTTTACCCGCTCGCGCCCAAATCACTGTGGCCGAGCACTGTGTTCTTCCAAATTTTTTGCAATTTGCCGGCAGCTTGCGTATCGATTCGAACATGGGAGGAATCCGGAACCTAATCTCGCTAACCTATGCGCAAAAACTGTCGCTGGTTGCCGCAATCCCGCTGATCGCAGCGGTTGCGGCCATTGCAATGGTGGTCGCTTATGAATCGCGCGCGACCGCCGAGAGTGAGATACAGGCCCTCGAGCGCCGCCTGATCGAAGCCAAAAAAGAAGAGCTGCGTAATTACGTGACCCAGGCGCGGAACGGGTTTGCCTATATTTACGGTCGCGCCTCCCCGGATGACGAAATCGCAAAAAACCTCGTGACCCAGATTCTGTCGGCGATGATTTACGGCAAGGACGGGTTCTTCTTTGTCTATGACTATGACGGCAACAACCTCGTCAGCCCGCGCCAGACTGAATTCATCAATCGCAACTGGGCCGATCTGACCGACAGCGATGGCACCCCGATTGTGGATGAGTTCATCACGCTCGCCCGACAGGGCGCGGGCTGGCACAGCTTTATGTGGCAAAAACCATCGACCGGTGAAGAGGCTCAGATGATCGCCTATGTTGTTGGCCTGCAGGACTGGCGCTGGGTGGTGGGCACGGGTGTGTTCATCGATGACATCGTCGCCACCGTCGCCAATGCCCGGGCTGAGGTTGAGGCGCGCGTGCAGCGCACATTCCTTTATATCGGAGGCATTGTTCTGGCCGCTGTTCTGATCGTCTTTGCCTCGGGCATGTTGCTGAACTTCCGCGAACGGCGGCTGGCTGATGCCAAGCTTAAAGAACTGACACAGCGGGTACTGGACGCTCAGGAAGAAGAGCGCGGGCGCGTCGCCCGCGAATTGCATGACGGCATCAGCCAGATTCTGGTTGGCGTACGCTATGCTCTGGACAACGCCCGACGACGTCTGATCCGCGGGAATGACGAGTCGGCGCAGGAACCATTGCAAACAGGTATCGACAATCTGGCAACCGCCATCACCGAGGTTCGCCGCATCAGCCGCGACCTGCGTCCGGGTGTTCTGGATGATCTGGGGCTTGGGCCAGCGCTCAAGGCTTTGACCGACGATTTCAGTGAACGCACGGGTATTGAAACCGATTTCTCAACCGTGGTGTTCCGAAACCGATTGGATCAAGACAGCAAGATTGCCCTCTACCGTATTGCGCAGGAAGCCCTGACCAATATCGAGCGCCACTCGGGAGCAACTCGTGTTACCATTGACCTGCGAGGTCATAAGAAAGGCGCCACGATGCGGATTACGGACAATGGTCGCGGGTTGCGGAACGAACCAGGCCATGTCAGCACCGGAATCGGGCTACGAAACATGCAGGAACGGATCGAACAGCTTGACGGCACTCTACGCATCCTCTCATCGCGCGGCGGGCGCAGCGGCACCGTGATTGAGGTCAGCTTGCCGCTCAGTCATATGCTGCCACCACAGGAAGACCCAACGCCAAAACGAAAGGCCGGTATCTGATGTCCGGCTCAATCATCCGGGTCCTTATTGTCGACGATCACCCCATGGTCGCCGAAGGCATTCAGTCTCTGCTGGAAAGCTATGATGAGATCGAAGTTGTCGGCACACTTTCCAACGGACAAGAAGCTGTCGATCGAGCAACCCACCTGCAGCCGGACGTGATCCTGATGGATCTCAATATGCCCGGCCTGAGCGGGTTGAACGCCACCGAGATCATTTTAGAGCGCCTGCCCAAAACCCGCGTTCTGATCCTGTCGATGCATGACAGTCCCGAATACATCTCAACCGCGCTCAGCCACGGCGCCAAAGGCTATATCCTCAAGGACGTTCCCACCGAAGAGATCAAGCAAGCCATCGATGCCGTGATGCGGGGCGAGCGGTATCTTTGCACCGGGGCCAGCGGCTCGCTGGAGCCCAAGGACGGCAACACGCGCGAGGCGCTGACCGGCCGGGAACAGACAATCCTGCTGGAATTGGCGCAGGGTAAATCCAACAAAGAGGTGGCACTGGCGCTGGACATTTCGGTGCGCACGGTTGAGACGCATCGCAAGAACATCAAGCGCAAACTTGGCATCTCCTCCACCGCCGGCTTGACCCGCTATGCCCTGGAGCATGGCGTCCTGCAGGGCACCAGCCCCGGGCTATGACCGCAGCGCGAAACGCGCTGCCCGGCCCAACCGAAGGAGATGTGCCAACGGCACATTGAAGTCGGGCGGGAGCACTACCCGCTGCCGCGTTCACTGATATCTTCACCAAAGAACACCAAAGTCCCGTCTTCATCGAGGACATGAAATTCGCGCTGCTGATAGGGCTGATCGAATGGCGGGCGCACCCGCCCTTCAGGCAGTTCCTCCAACCCGGGGCGCAGGATTTCGAACAGGCTGTCGATTCCTTTGACGTCAACATAGAACGACTGCTCATCCCCCAATGCGCGCCCATCCTGACGCGGTGGACATTCCAATAATCGGATCGCCACAGGATCACGGCGCAAAAAGGCATAATTGTCTTGCCTGAATGTGCAGGAAAACCCAAGCCGCCGAGTGTAGAACTCAATCTGCGCGTCCAAAGAAGAACAAAGGACAAATGGTGTAAGTTGTAATATCTGCATCAAAACAGCCCTCTTCCAACCTCGGGCCCGAGACTAGCACATATCAGTCAAGCAGTTGATCACCCCGCAACCCTTCACGCTCATAATGATGCGGCAGCACACGGCCATAGAGTTGACGGGTCCGCTCCACCCCACCACACATGCCTTCGGTTTCGACAAACGAAAAGATACCAACATAGCGTTTCCGTTGTCCTTCAACCGGCGCAACCCGGTGCAAGGCATAGCGCCCCTTGAATATCTGCAGGTCGCCCGGTTGCAGTTCCAGTTGGTGTACGCCCCTCCTGCTGCCATCCAAAATCGCAGCGACGCCCTTGAAATTCTCGTCTTCACTGGTCCGCAGATTGGGTGCGTATTCGAATGCACCGCCCTCCTCGCCATTCTGGATTGCCAGCGTCACGGTGTAATTATTGGTGTCAAAATGCCACGGAAAGCCGCCTCCCTTCTCGACCACATTGATGATCACATCCGCCAAAGGGTCATCATATCGGAAGAACCGATCCTCCGGCTCGTTCAAAGCCGTGCGGATGAAAGGCATGAAACCTTCATACTCATAAATACGCCGCAGCGGGCTTGTGACAGGGAAGTTGTCAGCCGGAACAAAGGCGTTGGATCGGTCATAAAACCGTCGGATTGGATGACCGATCCCGTAACTGGGATCATCCTGCGTAAAATAGGCATTCGTGCGATTGAACGATCGATGGGCTTTGGGAGCGACGTGATCGGCCTCAGCGATCAGTTTCCCAAGGCCATCTTCGTGCACAAAGCCGGGGAGGACCGCGCATCCATCAACTTCCAGATCCCGCCTCAGGTCCGCGATCAGCTGCATGTACCCGTATGAATCAGGCCGATCGATCGGATAGCGCCCCAGATCCACAAGATCGTGCAGCATGTCTGACCTCCCGATTTAGCGCTGTTTTCACCAGCCTGCCTCAGCATCGGGCGCTGCTCTGGTCTGTTTCAGACATGGGCCTGACGCAATCAGACCACTGTTGATCACCCGATCGCCCACCAATTTGCGGCGAATTTTCGCGGATATTTCTCGACCTGCGTCATTTTGCGCAACAAAATATCAAATCCCACAAGCCCAGACTTACAATATTTTTGTATTTGCCTGTTGACGCCCCTTCCCCTCAACCATAATGTCCCTGCACGCAAAGAAGGAGCCTCTGGCGATGAAAGCGCTAGTCGTAATCGTAGGAAACACGCGCATGGGCCGGTAACGGTAAACCATAATCGAACCCATGCGCCTCCGAAAATCTCGGGGGCTTTTTTTTGGCAACACGCAAGACACATGTCGCGAACGGAGCAAAGCAGATGACACGTGAGATGACCGGCGCAAAGATGGTAGTTCAAGCCCTCAAGGATCAGGGCGTGGACACGGTATTCGGATACCCCGGTGGCGCCGTCCTACCGATCTATGACGAGATCTTTCTGCAAAATGACATCCGTCACATTCTGGTGCGCCACGAACAAGGTGCTGTGCACGCAGCCGAAGGTTATGCCCGGTCAACCGGCAAGCCGGGCGTTGCGCTGGTAACCTCGGGCCCCGGCGCGACCAATGCGGTGACCGGCCTGACCGATGCGTTGCTGGACTCGATCCCGATTGTCGTTCTGACCGGGCAGGTTCCGACCTTCATGATTGGCTCTGACGCCTTTCAGGAAGCCGACACTGTGGGCATCACGCGCCCCTGCACCAAGCACAACTGGTTGGTGAAGGATACGGACTCGCTGGCGGCAACTATGCACGAGGCCTTCCATGTGGCCACTTCCGGTCGCCCCGGCCCCGTGCTCGTTGACATTCCGAAGGACGTTCAGTTCGCCTCGGGTGAATACACGACGCCAAAACCGTCGACCTCTCACTATCAGCCAGTATTGAAGGGCGATCTGGAAGAAATCACGGAGCTTGTTGCAGCAATCGAGACCGCGAAGAAGCCAGTGTTCTACACCGGCGGCGGCGTCATCAACTCGGGCCCGGCTGCCAGCCAGCTGCTGCGCGAACTGGTGGACGCAACCGGCTTTCCGATCACATCGACCCTGATGGGGCTTGGGGCCTATCCGGCCTCGGGCGAAAACTGGATCGGCATGCTTGGGATGCATGGGCTCTACGAGGCCAACATGGCGATGCATGATTGCGATCTGATGATAAACATCGGCGCGCGATTTGATGACCGTATCACCGGCCGGATCGATGCGTTCTCGCCGAACTCAATCAAAGCCCATGTAGATATCGACCCGTCGTCGATCAACAAAGTTATCCGTGTCGACATCCCAATAGTTGGCGATGTTGCCCACGTGCTTGAGGATATTCTGAAAGTCTGGAAAGCACGCGGTCGCAAAACAGACGCTGCCAATATCAAGCAGTGGCAGGACCAGATTAACGAATGGCGCAAGGTCAACTGCCTTGCCTTCACAAACAGCGAAAAGACCATCAAGCCGCAATACGCGCTGCAACGGCTTGAAGAGCTGACGAAGAAATACGACCGCTATGTCACAACCGAGGTTGGACAGCACCAGATGTGGGCGGCGCAATATCTGGGTTTTGAAGACCCCAACCGCTGGATGACTTCGGGCGGGCTGGGCACTATGGGCTATGGTTTCCCCGCCTCGATCGGTGTGCAAATGGCACATCCCGATGCGCTGGTCATCAACGTGGCCGGTGAGGCCTCGTGGCTGATGAACATGCAGGAAATGGGCACGGCCGCGCAGTACCGCCTGCCCGTGAAGCAGTTCATCCTAAATAACGAGCGGCTGGGAATGGTGCGCCAATGGCAAGAGCTGCTGCACGGCGAACGCTATTCGCATTCGTGGTCCGAGGCCCTGCCCGATTTCGTCAAGCTCGCTGAAGCCTTTGGTGCCAAGGGTATCCTGTGTTCCGACCCGGCCGATCTGGACGACGCGATCATCGAGATGATCAATTACGACGGTCCGGTCATCTTCGACTGCGTGGTCGAAAAGCACGAGAATTGCTTCCCGATGATCCCATCGGGCAAGGCCCACAATGAGATGCTGCTGGGCGAAGCCGAAACGCAGGGCGTGATCGATAGCAAGGGGTCGGTTCTGGTTTAACAAAATTCGACTAACTTTATCGGGCGCAGGATGGCGCCCGGCTCTCTCAAGATCATGAAAGGGACATGAATGTCTGCCCTGCAAATCAAAAAAGGTGCAACCCGCCATTCTGCATATAACCTACGCCCGACATTCTCGGACGTGCAGGAACAACACACGATCGCGGTGCTGGTTGAAAACGAACCGGGGGTTCTGGCCCGCGTAATTGGTCTGTTCTCGGGTCGTGGCTATAATATTGAAAGTCTAACGGTTGCTGAGGTTGACCATACCGGGCATCTCAGCCGAATTACCATCGTCACCACCGGCACCCCGCAAGTGATCGAGCAGATCAAGGCGCAGCTTGGACGCATCGTGTCGGTCCGTGACGTGCATGATCTGACCGTCGAAGGTGCTTCGGTCGAGCGCGAGCTGGCGATCATAAAGGTTGTGGGTGAAGGCGATAAACGGGTCGAAGCCCTGCGACTGGCCGACATTTTCCGGGCCAATGTCGTCGATAGTACGCTGAATTCGTTCATCTTCGAGATCACCGGTGCACCGGACAAGATCGATGCCTTTGCCGATCTGATGCGCCCTCTTGGCTTGATTGAAATCGCCCGTACCGGAGTTGCAGCCCTGTTGCGCGGTGACTAAGCCCCATTTCCGCCCCGGGACTGAATTCATTCTCGGGGCGGCGGCCTGCTTGGCCATTGTGCCCTGCTAACCTCAAAAAGGCTTAATGCGTTCATCAAATATGAGCAACAGCATGAAAAAGATCATGCAAATAGGCTGAAAGCCTATTGATTTTGCTTATCATCAGACTAGCCTGTGACGCGTAGCGAGGCGCTTTGCAGCGCCCGTTGGGGTCAACTTTACGATTTCTGAATACTGCGCGGCCGCTGTGCCGCCGCAAACCTGTTTTTGCTGAAGATACAAACGGAAATCTGGGACAGAAGTGACCGACATCAATCGCAGCCCCGCAGAATTGCGCAGCATGTTCGGAGCCAACCTTAGGCAGCTCGCAAACAGTTATCGGTCGGTTTCAGAGCTTTGCCGCCAATTGGGTATCAATCGAACTCAGTTTAATCGCTATCTGTCAGGTGAAAGTTTTCCCAGGCCGGATGTGCTGGACCGGATGTGTCGATTCTTCGATATCGACGCGCGTATCCTGCTGAAACCTTTGGATGAAATAGAACCGGTCGCCGCTCATCCCGCATCAGAAATCATCGATCGATTTCTCGTCACCGGGTCAGAAAAAACTATGGCGACCGGATTTTATCACGCCGCTGAGGCCTCACCAAACCGACGCGAACCAACACTTCACCGGCTACTGTTTATGCGCCGCATTCGGCATTGCACCTTGCTGCGCAGCTATGAACCCTTGTCGCATATGCCGAAATGCTCCGCGCCCATGCGTGAGGTTCAGGGCATCGTTTCTCACATCGGCGGACAAGTCTGCGCATTGATGTCCCGGCCCGGCGCACAGGATTGCAGAATGATGGTTCTGAACCTTCCGCCTGAATGGGCACCTCAGGAATGGTCGGGTTATGTGTATCGGTTGGCCGGTGGCAGTGGATCCGATGTAAGACGGCTTACGCTGCATCACCTTGGGCATGATTTGTCCGCAGCACTGCAATCGGCACGAAAGGCGCACAATTCATCAGGGCCTGACTTAAACGGACAGATTTAAGAGGGTGTCGGCTGAGCAGCCCCGGACGGATCGTTGTCCAAGATCAAGCGATAAAGATGCCAGCTGGCATGCCCCAGCAAAGGCAGGACGATAAACAGACCCAGGAACCAAGGGATCATCGCCAAAAAAGTGATGATCGCGATGAAGGCCCCCCACGCCAGCATCACACCCATGTTCGCTTTGACATAGGCAAAGCTGGTGATCATCGCGGTCACAAAATCCAGCTCACGATCCAGCAGCATAGGAATCGACAGCACGGTGATCATGTACAGAATGATTGCAAATACGGCCCCGACCAGTGTGCCCAGTACCAACATGCTCAGCCCATTCGTGGTCAGGAACACCTCAAATGATGTTGAAATATTGGTCATCGTCGACAGCCCCATGAACAGGGCAAAGATCATGTGGCCCAGAAAGAACCAGAACAGAAAGATCACCACGATAATGGCGCAGATCGACGGCAGTTGCCTTCGGCTTTGCTGTATGACCACGCCGAAGATCGCACCGGGATTCAACGGCTCTCCCCGTTCCAGCCGGTGCGAGACCTCATATAATCCCACGGCAGCAAACGGCCCGATCAGGGGAAAGCCGATCGCGGCCAAAACCAGCCAGAACGACGTTCCCGTCTGCAGCGTGACCCACGCCATCAGCCACCCGGCCAGCACGTAGAAGCCCGCAAACAGAAGCCCAAAAAGCGGCGCGCGGCGATAATCCTGCCACGCTCGACGCAGTGCCTCTTTCAGTATCGCGGAATCGACGGGTTTCAGCGTCGGCACACCAAAGGGTTTGTCCATTCTTGTTTTCTCCTCCCGGGCGGTTGTTCTACATGGCGGGTCGTTTCTGAGGCCAAAGCGTTGCAGAATGATATGCCGCCCCAATCGACAAGATCCGCGCATCTGCACCACGCGGACCGAACAGCTGCATTCCCATCGGCAGCCTTTGTGGTCCGAAACCGACAGGCGCACCCAGACAGGGCAACCCTAAAAGGCTGACGGGTATCACGACCTGCATCCAGCGATGGTAGGTATCCATCCCCTGCCCCTTGATTTCGGTTGGGTACGGCGTTTCGAGCTCGAACGGCCAGACCTGCGCTACGGGCAACACCAAGGCGTCATAGTCTTCGAAAAGCTCCACCGCCCGCTTGTGCCAGTCAGACCGGTTCACACTGGCCCGGTGCACATCCATCGCGCTGAGCGCCAGGCCGCGCTCCAATTCCCATTGCGCGGTGTCTTTGAGTGACGATTTCTTCTTGGCCAAAGGCTCCAGCCCTGCGGCCACTGACCAGGAGCGCAGAGTAATCCAACTGTCCCAGATCAGGTCCGCGTCAAACGGGGGGGCAAGCGCCTCAACGCGCGCACCGCGTTCTTCGAATACGTGCAACGCATCGCGGCATAGCGCGAGGATACCCTCTTCGCACGGAAACGCCCCGCCCCAGTCGCCCAACCAGCCTATGCGCATCCCTGTCAGATCAGCCGCTTGAACGGGCGACACGCGCTCGACCTCTGTGCTTAATGGCATCCTTGGATCGGGGCCGGATATGACGTCAAGCAATAGCCCGATGTCTTCAGGGCTGCGCGCCATGGGCCCCAGAGTTGAAAGCTGATGCAGATAACTGTCCCCCACTGGCTCAGACGGAACGCGCCCCCAACTTGGCCTGAACCCGTAGACGTTGTTCCAGGCAGCCGGGTTGCGCAGGCTGCCCATCATGTCCGAGCCGTCTGCCAGCGCCAGCATTCCAGTCGCCAACGCCACTGCTGCACCGCCCGACGAACCTCCACAGGTTTTCGTGGGATCATAGGGGTTGTGTGTTGCACCATAGACAGGATTGAACGTGTGCGAACCCAGTCCGAATTCCGGCGTGTTGGTCTTACCGATCAGAATTGCCCCAGCAGCCCTTAGCCGGGCGGCCAGCAGATCGTCAGTTTGCGGCACATGATCCTTGAACAATGGCGAACCCTGTGTCGAAGTGATCCCTGCCACATTTACCAGATCTTTCACCGCTATCGGCACCCCGTGCAGCGCGCCGCGAGGTGACACGGCATCCGCCGCCCGCGCCTCGGCCATCAAAGCGTCTTCATCCCGCAGCGCGACAATCGCGTTTACCTCACCGTTCACCTGGGCGATCCGATCCAGCGTCGCGCGCATCAGTTCTGCAGCTGAAAGCTGTCGGCTGGACAAGGCGTCAAGAATGTCCGTCGCGGATGCTCTGGTCAAATCCATGCGGGTTGGTCCTTTGGCTGCTCGTCATCAGCCTAGCGACGTGCTCGGACCATTTAAAGCCACTGTTTAAATGTATCTTTTTAGATTTTCGCAAAGAAGAGCGGCGCAAGAGCGCGCATCATCTGATCCTGAGGTCGATCCGCACATTGCTGTCGCGGCCCAGCACATTCTTCAGACCAAAGACGATCATCACCAGACTAAGCACCAGCCACAACCCGCCCCACATCATGGTGGTTCCCCCGAATTCTTCAGCCAGCATATATGCATCTGATCGCAATCCCGCGCGTCGGATCGTGTCATCGAAAATGTCAAACGGAACGTAGATCATGCTGGTCAGCCCGATGACCCGTAGAATCAGATCACACAGGTTGCGGTCCAGGAACCACGCGGTGGCCAGCATCACCGCTCCACAGCCCGCGCTGAACGCCATGGCAAACGGTTCCCGGATATACAGGAGCGCAACAATCAGCATGACTCCCCCAAAGAGACCAAGCGCAGCCCGATCGGCATTGGTTCGCAGGGCGATCATCAGCAGGCCCATCCCAAGCATCAAGGACCCAAGATATCCCGCTGACAGACTGACAAACCGATTGCCTCCTCGGCCAATAACCAGACCACCTTGTTGTGGAGAGACCGAGAAACTTTCAACCGAACCACCGGTCAGGATAATGGCACCGGCATGTGAAAGCTCATGCAGGAACACAACCAGGATTTTCAACGGAAGCACCAGCATCGTGTTCCAGAACACAAACACCAACGCGACAATTGCGATCAATTGCCAGTGGCCCTTGATCAGGTTCACAGCCGAGGTCAGGGACTGCCGCAATTAGCCCTCGCCCTGCGCCTCGGACCGGCTTTTGCCCGAGACATTCAGGGCCAGTGTCGCCGCCATGAAACCATCCAGATCGCCATCCAGCACACCCTTGGTGTCCGATGTCTCGTGATTGGTCCGCAAGTCTTTGACCATCTGATAGGGCTGCAGCACGTAAGACCGGATCTGGTTGCCCCAGCCCGCATCACCCTTTGCTTCGTGGGCGGCGTTGATCTCGGCGTTTCTGCGATCCAGCTCTTGCTGGTACAGCCGGGACTTGAGCGCCTTCATGGCAATATCTCGGTTCTGGTGTTGCGATTTCTCGGAACTGGTCACCACGATTCCGGTTGGAATATGCGTGATCCGAACGGCCGAGTCCGTCGTGTTCACGTGCTGACCGCCCGCGCCGGACGAGCGATAGGTGTCGACGCGGATATCGGCCGGGTTCACCTCAATCTCTATATTGTCATCCACCACAGGATAAACCCAGACCGAACTGAACGAGGTATGACGCTTGGCCGCCGAGTCGAACGGAGAGATACGCACCAGACGGTGCACGCCACTTTCCGATTTCAACCAGCCATAGGCGTTGTGGCCAGTTATCTTGTAGGCGGCGGACTTGATCCCCGCCTCTTCCCCCGCTGTCTCGGATTGCAGTTCGACCGTATAGCCTTTTTTCTCGGCCCAGCGGACATACATCCGCGCCAGCATCGAGGCCCAGTCGCAGCTTTCCGTACCGCCCGCGCCCGAGTTGATCTCAAGGAAGGTATCATTGCCGTCCGCTTCGCCATCAAGCAGCGCCTCAAGCTCTTTCTTTGCGGCCTTGGTCTGCAGCTTTTTGATCGCTTCTTCGGCGTCGGTAACGACCTCTTCGTCCTCTTCCATCTCGCCCAGTTCGATCAGCTCAATATTGTCGCTGAGATCGGTCTTGATAGATTCGTAGGTCTCGATGGCATCGACCAGCAACTGCCGCTCGCGCATCAATTTCTGCGCGTTCTCGGGATTGTCCCACAGGTTCGGATCTTCAACACGCGCGTTGAATTCCTCCAACCGGTGCGGCGCTGTTTCATAGTCCATGCGCTGCGCCAGCAGCTCCAGCGACTTTTCGATTTCCGCCACGATATTCTGGGTTTCGGCGCGCATGGTCAGGTCCCAACTTGCTCAATCAGGTGTGCGTGATAGCAAGAGGTGCGAGGCACCACAAGACGACTGAGCCGGGAAACTTGGGCGGATCAGTAAAGCCCGCCGCCCTGCAGATCGCCCTGGCTGGCATTGGGGCCAACCGTGATCGTATCCCCGGTTGAGGTGGTCACCTGACGGCCCGAACTTGCCTCTTCAAACAACGGCAGGTCAGATCCCATCGCGAAGCCACCGTCATAGACGCGATCGATAAAACCATCCACGCCATCACGGAAATACTCGGCGACCACATATTCTCCACTCGCGTCTTCTGGCAGGCGCGCGCCGCTGAAACGGTCAATCTTGATGAAATGGCCACCCGGAGGCACCTCGAACGGGCCACCGCCGTATTTCTCGACTGCTTTTTCCATAAAGCTTTGGAACACAGGACCGCACAAGGTGCCGCCGTAGGCTCCTCGGCCCATCGGGCGCGGGCGGTCATAACCGATGTAGCAACCGGCCACGATATTTGAGGTGAAACCGATGAACCACGCATCCTTGGATTCGTTCGTGGTGCCGGTCTTGCCCGCTGTGGGCACGGGCAGGTTCACAACACGTGATGCAGTGCCGCGATCAACCACGCCCTTCATCATCGACGTCAACTGGTAGGCGGTGATGGCATCCATGACCTGGCTGCGATCGGTGAGGATCGTCGGCGATTCATCAGGCTCAAGCCAGCTAGAGTTACAATCGACACACTGGCGATCGTCATGGCGATAGATGGTCTTGCCGAACCGGTCCTGAATACGGTCAACCAGTGTGGGTTCAACCCGCTCGCCACCATTGGCGAACATCGCATAGGCAGCGACCATTTTGTACAGCGTAGTCTCTTCAGACCCTAGCGAGTTCGCAAGGAACGCCCCCATCCGGTCATAAACGCCAAACCGCTCGGCATAGCCTGCGACCACGGGCATTGTGACTTCTTGCGCCAGACGGATGGTCATCAGGTTCCGCGACTGTTCGATCCCGGTACGCAAGGGCGTTGGACCGTAAAACTTGTTCGTCGAGTTCTTGGGTCGCCACAGTCCCTGCGGTGTATTCACTTCAATCGGCGCATCCACAACGATCGTTGCGGGGCTGTATCCGCTGTCTAGCGCCGCTGCATAAACGAACGGTTTGAAGCTCGACCCGGGTTGGCGCTGTGCCTGAGTGGCGCGGTTAAACACGGTATCCTGATACGAGAACCCGCCCTGCATCGCCAGAACACGGCCCGAATTCACGTCCATCGCGACAAAGCCGCCCTGCACTTCTGGCACCTGACGGGCAGACCACTGCCCCTCTTCGCCAGCCATTACCAGAATGACATCGCCGCGTTCGAAATTGTCCTGGAAATTGCCCTGCATCCACTTGATGTCTTCGCGCGGGACGGTGCCATCTGCTGGGCCATCTTCGATACCAACGGTCAGGGATTGGTCGGCCACGTTCAGAACAACGGCAGGATACCACTGCGTCGGCAGCACCACGTCGCGGGGGATTTCCATGATCGCCAGCGCCTCGCGCCACTGTGCTTCATCCGCCAGCTTCTCCTCGGCGATGACCTCGCCTGTGCCGCGCCACCGCCCGCGAGAGCGGTCGTATTTCTGCAGCGCCGTGCGTAGGGCTTTCGCCGCTTCGACCTGCATTTCCTCATCCACCGAGGCGCGTACGGTGAAACCGCCAGTGAAGAACTCACCCTCGCCAAAATCCTCGCTCAACTGGCGTCGGATTTCGTCGGTGAAATAGTCACGCGGCGGCAGTGCAGTGCGGAAGCTTTCAAAATCCCCGTTCTGAACCGAACGCAAAGGCATCTCGACTTCGGTCTCATAGGTGGCCTGATCGATATAGCCGTTCTGCTGCATCTCGCGCAGCACATAGTTGCGGCGGTTCAGCAAACGTTCTTTCTGCCGCACAGGATGGTAGTCCGATGGTGCCTTGGGCATCGCCGCCAGCATCGCGGCTTCATGCGGGGCCAGTTCCTGCAGAGTTTTGTTGAAATAGGTCTGCGCAGCAGCGGTCACACCATAAGAGTTCTGGCCCAGAAAGATCTCGTTCATATACAGCTCGAGGATCTGTTCCTTGTCCAAGGTATCCTCAAGCCGGGTGGCGAGGATAATTTCCTTGATCTTGCGCTCGGCCCGGCGATCACCGGACAAAAGGAAGTTCTTCATCACCTGCTGCGTGATGGTTGAAGCACCACGAACGGTTTCGCCTTTAGTGCGCACTGCCTCGACCCCGGCAGCAATGATCCCACGCGGGTCATAACCCTGATGAGTATAGAAGTTTTTATCTTCCGCCGAGATAAAGGCCTGTTTTACCAGATCGGGAATTTCCTCGGACGGCGTAAACAGGCGGCGCTCCTGCGCAAATTCGTCGATCAGCTGGCCCTCACCCGAGTAAATCCGGCTGATCGTCGGTGGTTTGTATTGTGCCAATGATTCATGACTGGGCAGGTCTCGGCCATACATCCAGAACACCGCACCAACGACCAGCGCGGCCATAAAAATACCTAATGTCACGAGACTGAAAATTGCCCCGAAGAACGAAAGAATGAACCGGATCACGTTACTGCCTTTTACTCGCGATGACGCCTATATAGTGTCGCCCCCGCGCAGGGTCAAAACACGAAAGGCTACAATGGCTGTTTTGCGCCGCTGCGTCATTGTCTGATCAGAGATCGCTTCACCAGATCGTCCCGGCGCCAGTTCTCAAGCCCCTGCACAAGCCCATGCGCCATGGATGCGCGCCAGTTTGGATCAGAGATGTTCTTGAAATCGCGCGGGCTGGACAAAAAACCCAACTCAACCAGAACCGATGGGATATCTGCTGCCTTCAACACCGAAAACGACGAAGAACGTAGCGGACGCCGATTCATCGGGCCTCCCTGCTGCGTCATTCCATCCACCAGCGAGCGCGCCAGTGCGCTACTGCGTGGCACCGTCTCTTGCCGAGCCAGATCCAGCAACACATCAGCGACCTGATCGTCCGCACCGCTGAGATCAATACCTGCGATCAAATCACTCCGGTCATGCCGTTCGGCCAGCTTTTGACTGGCAACGTCTGAAGCTTCCTCTGAAAGAGTGTAGACGACCGACCCATGCGCCAGCCCTTCGGAAAGCGAATCCGCATGCAGTGAGATAAACACGTCGGCCCCGGCCTGATGTGCCAGCGAGATACGGCGTTCGAGCGAGACGAATTGATCGTCAACACGCGTCATCACCACTTCGAAACCGCCGGTACGCAGCAGCGCCTCTCGCAGCTCTCGCGCGAAGGTCAGCATCAGTGTTTTCTCATTGGTATCAGCGAATTCTGCCCCGGGATCAATGCCGCCATGCCCGGGATCCAGCATGACCCTAACCGCCCGCACACCGTCGCGCCGCGGCAGTGCCGGTGTCACTGCGGGTTCCGGCAAATCCCAGCCGGGTTGACGGGGGGCACCTGCGCTGGCTGCAAAACTGTCAAAATCAATGCCTTTCAGGTGCAGCGATAGTTGAGCAGTGCCCATCGCCTGATCAACCCGCAGATCAGCTGTTTCCACCGCCAGCGGAGCGCCCAGCTCCAACACCAGACGCGACCAACCGGGCACGTATGCCCCGAATTGAACACCGCTGATCCGGCTGGTTTGCAGGAAGGTCTCGCGGTTCAGGCCAGACCAGTCGACCTCTTGGAAATCCAGAACCACGCGGTATGGATCGCGCAGCGTGAACACGCGGTATGGCACGCCTTGAGTCAGCCCAAGTTCGACCCTTACGCCGGTATTGCCATCATCGACGATGCTGCTCTGGTCCGGAAGGACGCGTGCGAGCGCGCTGAAGTCCTGCGCGACAGCGACACCGTTCAACGCCCAGATCAGGGCGATTGCGTAGAAAATCCTGCTCATGGCCTCAAGTTATCCCGAGATCGTTTGAGGCAGAGCCTATCGCATGACGCCGCCTTTGTGAACGCTTTAGGCCGATTGCGGGATCGCACCTCGCTTGGCCATAAAACGTTGCAGCCGATCCAGTCCCTCCTGAATGTCTTCGGTCGATCGCGCATAGGAAAATCGCAGCGTCGTGTGCCCGCGCACCGGGTCGAAATCCAGCCCCGGCGTCACGGCAACCCCGGCTTTGTCGAGAATCTCGGCTGCAAATGCCCGGCTGTCATCGGTCAAGTCTGAGACATCCGCGTAAACATAAAACGCCCCATCCGGCGGTGCGATATTGGTAAAACCGGCCTTGGGCAACCCGTCCAACATCAACAGACGATTGCGGCGGTATACATCCAGATTGGCCTGCAATTCGTCGTCACAATCCATAGCTACCAATGCGGCCACCTGACTGGCGTGAGGCGCGCAGATGAACATGTTCTGGGCAATCCGCTCGACCACGCGCACCTGATCTTCGGGCACAACCATCCAGCCAACACGCCAACCGGTCATCGAGAAATACTTGGAGAATGAGTTGATCACATAGCACTCATCCGTCAGCTCGAGCGCAGTGACGGCTTTGGCCTCGTATTCCAGCCCGTGATAAATCTCGTCACTGATGAACGATGCACCCTGCGCGTGCGCCGCATCGATCAGCGCCTGCATCGCCGCATGATCCAGCATTGTCCCAGTCGGGTTGGCAGGCGAGGCAACCATCAATCCCTGCAAATCAAGCCCCGTGAAATCGGCGGGCACCGGCTGCAGCCGGTTTTCCGGTGCTGTCGGCAAGTCTACCGGCACCAAACCCAATGCTTTCAGGATTTGCCTATATGAGGGATATCCCGGGGCACCAATCCCCACCCGATCACCGCTGTCGAACAGAGCGGTAAAGGCGAGCAAAAACCCGCCCGATGATCCCGGTGTGATGACCACCCGTTCTGGATTGAGATCAACGCCATACCATTCACCATACATCTGCGCGATCCGCTGACGAAGAGCGGGCAAACCCAAAGCCACCGTATACCCAAGCGGCCCTTGTTCCATGGCCTTCGCCAATGCTTCGGTTGCCCCTTTGGGTGCGCCGGTCCCCGGTTGACCTACTTCCATGTGAACGACATGCCGCCCGGCTTCTTCCGCCTTGCGCGCGGCCTCCATCACGTCCATCACGATGAAGGGATCGACCCCGGAACGGGTTGAGTTTCTCATGGCCATCTCCCATGTTGCAGCCATGGCTTTTGAACGCTTATCCCGGCTGGCGTCAATCCCGGCCGTGTTGCTGCTGGCAGTGACATGGTCGATCAGCGCCATGCAGGCCAGCGCGCAAAGCCTTATCCGCGATCCCGACATTGAACACGGGCTGCAAGAGCTTGCCTTTCCGATCCTGCGGGCCGCTGGCCTGAACACCAACCGGGTGCGCGTACTGATCGTCAATGATGGTACGTTCAATGCCTTCGTGATCGATTACAACACGATCTATATCAACTATGGCTTGATCCTGAGCGTCGATACGCCCGAGATGCTGCAAGCGGTGATCGCACACGAGGCCGCGCACATCGCCAACGGCCACTTGGCCAGACGCTCAGAGAACCTGCGCGCGGCACAACGTAACGCGCAGCTTGGGACACTTTTAGCGCTTGCAGCCGCAGCCGCAGGTGGCGGAGAAGCTGCTGCAGGAATTGCAGCGGGCACACAAGCCTCGGCGCTGCGCAGCTTTCTGGGCCATACGCGGGCCGAAGAAGCCTCGGCGGATCGAAGTGCTGCCAGCTATTTGCGTTGGGCGGGAGTATCTCCGCGCGGGATGGTCAACCTGCACCGTAAGTTCGCGGGGCAAGAGCTGTTGAACCCCGTCAATCAAGACCCCTACATGCGCTCACACCCTACCAGCCGCGAACGTTTGCGCGCGGCCGAGGCCTTTCTGAACGAATTCGGCGACAAGGCAGAGCAAAACGCAAATGCCGATTACTGGTTCGCGCGGATCAAAGGTAAGTTGTCAGCCTTTCTTCGATCCCCGACCTGGACCATGCGTCGCGCGGGCGAAGAAAAAGATCGTGACATACGCCTGATGCGCGAGGCATCGGCCCATCATCAAAATCGCGATCTCGCCCGTGCCCGCGCCGCAATCGATGATGCGCTGGAGATTCGCCCTGACGATCCGTTTTTTTATGAATTGAAGGGCCAGATTCTATTGGAGAACCGGCGCGTGCGCGAAGCTGTGGATGCCTACGGTGCAGCCGTTGATATGGCGCCCAACAATGCCCTGATCCTCGCCGGTTACGGACGTGCTTTGCTGGCGGATGGCAAGACGAAGAAAGCCCTGCAAGTGCTTGAAAAGGCACGCGCACGCGACTATCGCAATGCCCGGCTGATGCAGGATCTGGGTTCTGCCTATTCGCAGGTGGGCAACAACGGAATGGCGTCTGCGGTGACTGCAGAACGCTATGCGCTGCAGGGCCGACTTGATGATGCGGGCATACATGCTAAACGGGCTGTTGCACAGCTCCCCGAAGGCTCTCCGGGTTGGCAAAGGGCACAGGATGTGTTGATTGCCTCGGAGCGCGCAAAGAAGAAGAAAAAGAGGAAACGGAAATGATCCTGAGACATGCTGCACCGGCCCTATTGGGTCTTTCCCTGATCACTGGTCCTGCGCAGGCGCTGGAATTGAACGCGATGAGCGACGCCGAGAAGGCCGAGTTTGGCGCACAGGTGCGCGAATACCTTCTGGAAAACCCCGAAGTGATCCTCGAGGCGATCAACATCCTTGAGGAACGCAATGCCGTTGCCGAGGCTCAGGCTGACAAGGAGCTTGTCGCGGCCAACGCTGACGAGCTTTTTAATGACGGTTACAGCTGGGTCGGTGGCAATCCGGACGGCGATATTACTCTGGTCGAGTTCATGGACTACCGTTGCGGTTACTGTCGACGCGCCGTGCCCGAAGTGGCCACCCTGCTGGCCGAGGACGGCAATATCCGTCTTGTGATTAAGGAATTGCCGATCCTGGGCGATGCCTCTGTAGCGTCATCCCGCTTTGCCATCGCAACAAAACAGGTGGCCGGAGACGATGCCTATAAGCAGGTCCATGACGCTCTGCTGGAATTCAGCGGCGAGCCCTCCGAGGTGACCCTGCGCCGGATTTCAGATGGGCTGGGTCTGGACAGCGACGCGATCATCGCGGCAATGAACAGCGATGAGGTCACCGAAGAAATCGCAAAAACCCGCGATCTGGCGCAAAAGCTGCGGATTTCAGGCACACCGTCCTTTGTTCTGGGCACCGAAATGATGCGCGGGTACCTGCCCGCAGACCAAATGCTCCAGATCGCAAATGGTGTTCGGGCAGAACAGGGTTAAGTCATCACTGTGGGTTTCCAGCATGGATCGACGGAACCTCTTACTCACTGGAGGTGCGCTGAGTTTTATGGGCCTGTCTAAGCAAGCCCTCGCTCAGCGCACCTCAAACTTCTTTGTACCGGCGGAAGAAGCGCCCCACGAACGCACATTTATGCAATGGCCGGTCAGCCGCAAAGTTTACCGTGACCAGATCTTTCTGGATATGGTGCAACAAACCATCGCGGAAATCGCGAACGCCATTTCCTCCTTTGAACCCGTGACAATGCTTGCGGCGGCAAAGCACCATGCGGATGCGCGTCAAAAACTATCCTCATCAGTCGAGCTCTGGGATGTTCCAACCGAAGATTTGTGGTGCCGCGACGCGGGTCCAATCTTCGTGATCGACAATCGAGGCGGGATTGCGGTCACTCATATCCAGTTCAACGGCTGGGGTCGGAAACAGGTGCACAAACACGATGCGCGGATCGCTGCCAAGGTTGCCGACCATCTCGGTCTGCCCCTGCTTCCGACCGGCTTGAAAGGCGAGGCCGGCGGTGTAGAACAAGACGGTCATGGGTTGATCATGGCCCATGAAAGCTCATGGGTGAATGAGAACCGCAATCCAGACCTGTCACGCAATGAAATTGAATCTCGATTACTGGCTGCATATGGGGCCGACCGCATGGTCTGGTCCGATGGGGTCTGGGGCGAGGATATCACCGATTACCACATCGACAGTCTGGCGCGCTTCACCGGCCCTGGGCGCGTTTTGATCAACCTGCCAGACGAGCCGGATATGGATGATCCGTTTCATGTCGCGGCCCTTGATACTCATGACCGTCTCGTCGCCGAAGGATTGCAGGTTGAGGTGATCCCTGAACCCAATAGGCGCCGAGTTAACGATCCCGAATTCGTGGCGTCTTATGCGAATTACTATGTTTGTAATGGCGGCATCGTGATGGCCCAGTTCGGAGACCGCGAAACCGATGAGATTGCACAGATGGCCCTAGCTCGTCACTACCCCGGGCGCGAGATCATTGCATTGAATGTCGACGTATTGGGCGAGCTGGGCGGCGGCATTCACTGCGCAACACAGCAAATGCCTGTTGCATAGGCCTTGTTACTCAGCAGCTTCAGCTGCCGCATCTAGCTCTGCTGCCTTCTTTTCGACCTCTTCAACGATGTGATCAATCATCTGGTCGTTTGACATCTTGTGGCTGGCTTTGCCTGCCAGATAGACCATGCCCGAGCCTGCCCCGCCACCGGTGAAACCGACATCGGTCATCAGCGCCTCACCCGGACCGTTCACGACACAGCCGATGATCGACAGGCTCATGGGTGTCTTGATGTGTTCCAAGCGATGCTCCAACGCCTCAACCGTTTTGATTACGTCAAAACCCTGTCGCGCGCAGGAGGGGCATGAGATGATGTTCACGCCGCGATGGCGCAGGCCCAGAGATTTCAGGATCTCATAGCCGACCTTGACCTCTTCCACCGGATCAGCAGACAGGCTGACGCGGATCGTGTCGCCAATGCCCATCCACAGCAGATTGCCCAGACCGATGGCCGATTTGATGGTGCCGCTGACCAGCCCTCCGGCCTCGGTGATGCCCAGATGGATGGGCGCATCCGTCGCCTCGGCAATGCCCTGATAAGCCGCGGCTGACAGGAATACGTCGCTGGCCTTCACACTGATCTTGAAATTGTGAAAGTCGTTGTCTTCGAGAATACGGATATGCTCCAACCCGCTCTCGACCATCGCTTCGGGGCACGGCTCGCCGTATTTCTCAAGCAGGTGCTTTTCCAGGCTCCCTGCGTTCACCCCGATCCGGATCGAGCAATTGTGGTCTCGCGCGGCTTTGATGACCTCTTTCACCCGTTTTTCATCGCCGATATTGCCCGGATTGATCCGCAGACAGGCCGCACCGGCCTCGGCGGATTCGATTCCGCGACGGTAGTGGAAATGAATATCAGCCACGATAGGAACAGGGCTTTCGCGCACGATCTCTTTCAGCGCTTTTGACGAGGCCTCATCCGGGACCGAGACCCGCACGATATCCGCCCCCGCCTCTGCTGCCGCCTGCACCTGTGCCACGGTCGCAGCCACATCGGTGGTCAGCGTGTTGGTCATGGTCTGCACGGCAATCGGTGCGTCACCTCCGACGGGCACATTGCCAACCATGATCTGGCGGGATTTGCGGCGATAGATATTGCGCCAAGGGCGCACGTGATTGAGCGACATGAGGATCGATCCGGATCAGCCTGAATTGACCCTTAGATAGTTCGCCATCCCTTGGGGAGCAATGCCAAGATCACTCGGCGGGCGCTTCTGCCGCCTCGGTCTGCAACTCGGCCACCAGTTGCTTGAGTGCGCTGTTCTGATCGGCCTCAAGATCGGCAACTGCGAAGGTTTCTGCAACGGCATCCTTTGACAGAACAACACCTTTGGCCACCGTACCCGGCGCGCCCACAGGACCAAAGTGTTCGCCATTCATCGAGAAATAGACCGACCCCGCGGCTCCTGCTCGCAGTTGCGGGGGTTCCTCGGTGAGCGGCACTTCAAACGTGCTGCCCTGCTCAACGGTACCCAGAGTTCCTTCGAAAATCACGCTGCCATCGGCTGCAGTGACACGCATCCAAGCAGGGTTCACGGCCACGATCTTCAGCGTCGTATCCAGCTTTTCAACCACTTGAGGCAAGGCCGGGCGTTCAACCGTATGAACTTCGGTCACTTTGATTTGCGGAGGTTCAGGCGCGCGGAACGTTCCGACATTGCGCGGATCAAGGGTGGAAATCGGCGCATCGCGCGCCACCAGCACCGGCACATCAAGTGCCTGCGGACGATACAGACGATCCAGCGCTTCAGAGCTTGGCACCTCGGCGCTGGCCAGTTCCGTTGCCTCGGGCCGGGCCTGCGCGGCATCCAGCGGGTCAAGGTCTGTAAGCACGACGGGGGCCTGCTCAACCGGGCTGACCTGCACCTGCTGAATGCGGTTCAGAACCGACCAGCCCCCATAACCGATGCCGCCAATGACGGCCAACAGCACCAGCGTCGATCCAATAGCACGCGGTTCAATCTGGCTGACTACGGATTCGCGGCCCGGAATATAAGGCGTATTGGGCGAGACAAACGGATCACGTCCCATCGGCCCGCGTGAGGGCAAACCACCTTGCGCCTTTTTGACCACCGACGCCTCGGCCGACATGCCATGCGCAACCTCGAAACCGCTTTCCTGACAGAAGGTCGCAAAAGTCTCATCGGGGTTCATGCCCAGATAGCGGGCATATGAACGCACATACCCGGCGATGAAGCCGGGTGTGTCAAAGGCATCGGGATCTGCATTTTCGATGGCGGCGATGTAGTTGGCTTTGATTCGCAGTTCACGCTGCACATCCAGAAGCGACTTGCCCATCGTTGCACGTTCGCCGCGCATGACATCGCCAAGCCGTACCTCATAGTCATCAAAACCCTTGGGTCTGACGTCCATGTCTTCTTCGGAATCGCGCTGTGATCTGCGCCCAATCATTCCTGCTGCCCCATCTTTGCCTGTCGCGTGTTACGCGCAAACGTCGAATCGCCCCTATAACGATTCGTCCGCTTCTTTTGTTAGCGTAAGCTTAACACGCAGCAAACTCGTTGCACACTTTAGCGTGAGGTTATCCAGCAAGTTCGGCGCGATTTAGCGCACAATGTGACCAAAGTTCGTCCATCGCCTGCACCAGACGGTTCATTTCGTCGGGTCCATGCACCGGAGATGGCGTAAACCGCAGACGTTCGGTGCCGCGCGGAACGGTCGGGAAATTGATTGGCTGCACATAGATACCATAGTCATCCAGCAGCATATCGCTCAACTTCTTGGTGTGGACGGGGTTGCCAACGATCACCGGCACAATGTGGCTGCCGTGATCAATCAGAGGCATGCCAAGTCCTTTCAGCCTCAGCTTAAGAATGCTGGCCTGGGTCTGGTGCTGCTCGCGCAGTTCAGGCGCGCGCTTGAGATAGGCCACCGAGGCTGCCGCCCCTGCCGCAACCGCAGGTGGCAGCGAGGTAGTAAAGATAAAGCCCGGCGCATAGGACCGGATGGCGTCACACATCTTGGCACTCGCCGCGATGTAGCCGCCCATGACACCGTAGGCTTTGGCAAGCGTTCCGTTGATGATGTCAATGCGATGCGCCAACCGATCACGCTCGGTTACACCCCCGCCGCGGGGGCCGTACATGCCAACTGCGTGAACCTCATCAATATAGGTCAAAGCACCGAATTCATCGGCCAGATCGCAAATCTCTTCAATCGGTCCGAAATCGCCATCCATCGAATAGACCGACTCAAACGCGATCAGCTTGGGGGCTGCAGGGTCATCAGCCTCAAGCAACTCACGCAGATGTGCCACGTCATTGTGGCGGAAGATGCGTTTGGCACCCCCGTTGCGGCGCACGCCTTCGATCATCGACGCATGGTTCAGTGCATCGGAATATATAATCAGGCCGGGGAACAGTTTTGGCAGAGTGCTGAGTGTCGCGTCATTGGCGATATAGGCACTGGTGAATAGCAGTGCGGCTTCTTTGCCGTGCAAGTCCGCCAATTCAGCTTCCAGCCGTTTGTGATAGACTGTCGTGCCTGAAATGTTGCGCGTTCCGCCCGAGCCTGCGCCTGCGGCCTCCACCGCCTCGTGCATGGCCTCCAGAACAACAGGATTCTGACCCATGCCCAAATAATCATTGCCACACCACACGGTGATGTTCTGCTGCGAACCATCGGGACAAGTCCGTACCGCATGCGGAAAATGACCGTTCCGGCGTTCAATATCGATAAAGGTCCGATAACGTCCTTCGTCATGCAGCCTGGCAATCGCTGTATCGAGCTGAGCAGTATAGTCCAACGGACCCTCCTTGGATGCCCGGTTATTATAGCCCCGGGCGACTTTTTTCGCCACTTCACAAGCCGGGCTGGAAGTATGGCGTCGCGTTCATCTGTCCAACTGGCCTACAGCCGAACAGCCGAACCCAACTTTGATTTGCATCAAATAACGCCAAACGCCTAAACCGACAAGCAAAGTTACGACCACAAGACGCGAGGAAACGCCGCAGGCCTTTCCCCCAGATCCAGCACAGAAACCTGCTGGACGGTACCGCCCATGCTGATAGGCTCTGCCCAATTTCAAGACCTTCCCAGGAGACCCCTATGTCGCTTGACGCTGTACTGAGCCGGATCGACGCCGATCTGACCACCTCCATCGACCGCCTGATGGAGTTTCTGCGCATTCCCTCCATCTCGACTGACCCGGCCTTCAAGGACCAAGTCGACCAGGCTGCCGATTGGCTGGTGGCGGATCTGAAAAGTATCGGTATTGCAGCCGAAAAGCGCGAAACTCCGGGACATCCCATGGTCGTTGGCCATGTCGGTGAGGACAGCGGTGGGCCGCATGTTCTGTTCTATGGACACTATGATGTGCAACCTGTCGATCCGCTGGAGCTGTGGACACGCGATCCTTTCGATCCGGCTTTGGAAGACACTCCACACGGACAGGTGATACGCGGGCGCGGCGCTTCTGACGACAAAGGCCAACTAATGACCTTCGTCGAGGCCTGCCGCGCCTGGAAAGCAGTGCATGGCACCCTGCCCTGCCGCATCACGTTTTTCTTCGAAGGTGAGGAAGAATCCGGGTCGCCCTCACTCGTGCCATTTCTCAAAGCAAACAAATCCGAGCTTCAGGCGGATCTCGCGCTGGTCTGTGATACTTCGATGGTGTCGCGGGGGGTGCCTTCGATAGCGTCGCAATTGCGCGGCATGCTCAAGGATGAATTCACAATCATCGGTCCCCGCATCGACCTGCATTCGGGCCACTATGGCGGGCCGGGTCTGAACCCGCTGCGGGAACTGTCGCGCATCGTCGCATCCTTCTATGATGAAGAAACCGGCCGCGTCGCAGTCGAAGGTTTTTACGAAGGCGTACACGAAGTCCCGGCCGAGCAATTGCGCCAATGGGAGAATTGCGGGTTCGATGAAGCGGAATACCTGAATTCGGTTGGCTATACCGAGCCGCACGGTGAAACAGGCTATTCCACGCTGGAACAACAATGGGCGCGACCCACGCTTGAAGTGAATGGCCTTTGGGGAGGTTACAACGGCGCGGGCTCCAAAACCGTTATCCCGTCCGAGGCACATTGCAAGATCACCTGCCGCCTGGTCGGCGACATGGACCCGGACGCGCTCCGCAAAAGGATCCGCAAACATGTCGAAGAGCGCCTGTCTACGGATGCTAAAGTGGTCTGGGACAGTGATCTCGAAGGCTCGCCTGCTTCGGTGATGAACCTTAGCCGCCCAGAATTCGAAGCGGCCCGCGGAGCACTTTCGGACGAGTGGAATCGCGAGGCCGTTTTCACCGGGATGGGCGGATCAATCCCGGTGGTTGGATATTTCAATACAGTGTTGGGGCTGGATTCGATGCTGGTTGGGTATGCCAACGACGATGATGCCATCCACTCGCCGAACGAGAAATACGACGTCAAAAGCTTCCACAAAGGCATCCGCTCGTGGGCCCGTATATTGGAAGCAACAAATAAATGAGGATCCTTTGCGAGGCTCTGCCTCGCGCTCCGAGGTATTTTCGGCCAGATGAAGTACGGATCCCCTGCTTCATCTGGCTATAAATATCTCGGGGGAGTCGCGGCTTGCCGCGGCGGGGGACAGAGCCCCCTGTCCTTACATGTGGATCACGCGTCCATAGGCATCCAGCACGCTTTCATGCATCATTTCAGACAGCGTCGGATGCGGGAAGACGGTGTTCATCAGGTCTTCTTCAGTGGTTTCCAACTGGCGACCGACCACATAGCCCTGAATAAGCTCTGTGACTTCGGCACCGATCATGTGTGCACCTAGCAGTTCCCCAGTCTTGGCATCGAAGACGGTCTTGATCAGTCCCTCGGGCTCACCAAGCGCGATGGCCTTGCCGTTGCCGATGAACGGGAAGCGTCCGACCTTGATCTCATAGCCCAGCTCTTTGGCCTTGGCTTCGCTATACCCAACCGAAGCGACCTGAGGCTGGCAATAGGTGCAGCCCGCGATGCTTTCAGGCTTCACCCGATGTGCGTGTTTGCCCGCGATCAGCTCAGCTACCATCACGCCTTCGTGGCTGGCTTTGTGTGCCAGCCAGGGCGCCCCGGCGATATCACCTATAGCGTAAAGCCCGTCTACCCCAGTGCGGCAGTATTCATCGGTGACCACGTGCGTGCGGTCGATCTTCACACCCAAGGCTTCAAGCCCGAGGTTTTCCACATTGCCGACGATGCCCACGGCCGAGATCACCGTATCAAAATCGTGTTTCTCAACCTTGCCTTTCACCTCGATATGCGCAGTCACCTTGCCCTTGGCGCGGTCCAATTGTTTAACCATCGCCTTTTCCATGATGGTCATGCCCTGCTTGGTGAAAGCTTTCTTGGCAAATGCACTGATCTCGGCATCTTCTACAGGCAGCACTCGATCCATCACCTCGACCACGGTCGTGTCCGCGCCCAACGTGTTATAGAAGCTGGCGAATTCGATCCCGATCGCACCCGAGCCGATGACCAGCAGTTTCTTGGGCATCCGCGGCGGTTGCAGCGCGTGTTTGTACGTCCAGACCAGATCGCCATCCGCTTCAAGGCCCGGCAGTTCGCGCGCCCGGGCACCGGTGGCCAGAACGATATTCTTCGCGGTTAGGTCTTCCGTGCCTTTGTCTGTTTTGACGCTGACCTTGCCCTTGGCGGGGATCGATGCCTCGCCCATGACAACAGCGACTTTGTTCTTTTTCAGCAGATGACCTATACCGCCGGACAACTGCGCGGCAACACCGCGCGAGCGCTTCACAACCGCATCCAGATCGTAGCCGACCTTGTCTGCTTTCAAGCCAAAATCCTTGGCACGCTCCATCAGGTGAAACACTTCCGATGACCGCAGTAGTGCCTTTGTCGGGATACAACCCCAGTTCAGGCAGATACCACCCAGATGCTCGCGCTCGACAACAGCGGTCTTCAGGCCCAGTTGCGCCGCGCGAATAGCGGCTACATAGCCACCGGGGCCAGCCCCGATTACGATCAGATCATAAGATTGTGCAGCCATGTTTCCCTCTCGGCACAGGTCAGTTCAAAAACTAGTTTACCGTTAAACTATTTTTTACAACGCATCAACATCAGAGCCCGCGACATATGTGACGCGGGGTCAAATCAGGTATTTGGAGCTGAATTCAGCCTATACCCACGTTACCGCAAAGGCTAGAACTGACGAATATGCACTTCCAGTTTTTGACCTTCCCGATTTTCGAAAGGCGTATCATGGCTAAAACGCTCAAAGATTTACTGCTCGCTCTTTTGAACGCGACATTGATATTGTTGGCTTTATGCCTGTTTTTGGGGTGGAAACTTGCGCAGTCTGTCGATCAGATCCGGGTCGGGTTTGCTGAGAACCTGCAGGTCGTGGCGCCGCTACGAGATCAGGCGCAGGGAATTCGTGGGGAACTGGCCGCGTTGCGCAGCGATCTTGCAACCCTTGGCAGTCAGGGCACGCAACTCGATGCGGTTACGCGCCAACAGTTGAATGCGGCATTGCGACGTTTGGGTGATCTGGAGGGGAAGCTGGAAGACACTCAGGCCCGATTGGCGGGCCTGGTCGAAGAACCAGAAGACTTGATCGACTATGCCATCACGACATCCGCCGACACTGTCACCGACCGCCTTCTGATCCTAAAAGGCTGTGAGCCCGCGACCTAGGTCGCGGCCTGCAACTCACGCACAGTCGAACCATATCCGCCATTACTGACATATGCGGCTTCGTGTTCAGTGGTCGCGCGTTCCAGCGCATCGTTTCGATACGGGAAACGACCGAACTTGCGGATCACCTCACGATGAGCGCGCGCATGAAGCAGATTGCTCTCGCCGCCTTCCGGCATCCGTTCGATCATAAGGCGCACACAGCGCTCCTGATCGCACAGATTTTCCGAATGCATCATCGGCAAATAAAAGAACTGCCGCGCCGGTTCGTCGATCTTAAGATCCCAGCCTTTGTCGACCGCGCATTTCGCTGCAGCCAGTGCTGCCCGATCCGATGCAAAGGCCTGTTTGCTTCCTCGGAACATGTTGCGAGGCAACTGATCCATAAGAATAATATAGGCCAGCGAACCGCTAGGATAGGTCAGCCAAAGCGAGAATTTACCCTCACACGCGGCTTCCCATGTTGAAAGAAATTTATCCCGGATCCGCGCATCCAGCGCTTCATCCTGCAGGTACCACCCCTCGGGGCCAACCTCATCTAACCAAAAACTCAATACTTCTTCAGGACCTACCATTGCCCTAGACTCCGTAATTGCCCTCCCCAGGACGTAACGTCATTAAAATCACTTTTACAGATTTGTGACAGTAACATATTGCAACACAAAAGTCACATTTCCGGCGCTCAGGCGGGTTCTTGCGTATCCTGCTCGTCCTGGGCTGCCTCAATGGCGACCTCTTGCGCAACTTCCAGGGCAACGGGCGAAGATGTCGGGTAGATCGGGGCAATCGATCCGGTTTCATCCACGGGTTTGTAGACGCGCTGGGTCATACGATAGGCCGCATAGGCGGCCATGATGAACATCAGCGCCGCGATGAACAGGAAAAAGCCTTGTGGGCCGAGCACGCCAGCCCCCATTAGCCAACCGGTGATAATTGGACCTGCGATTGCGCCCAAGCCGTTAATAAAAACCAGACCGCCCGAAGCCGCCGACATATCGTCATACTCCAAGTAGTCATTGGTATACGCGATCAACAGAGAATAGAGCGGGCTTGTCATGCCGCCGATGATAAAGGCAGCTACGAGAAGCATGGTGAAAGTGACGCCCAGTATCATGCCTATCACGGCGCCTACCCCACCAACAGCGGCCACCAGCATGATCAGCAGACGGCGGTCCATTCTGTCGGACATCCAGCCCAACGGATATTGCAGGACTACGGCGCCGATATAAAACACCGCGACGAAGGTCGAAATCTCGACCAGACTCAACCCCACCTGAGCGCCATAAACGGCGCTCATCCCGAATTGCGCTGAGAATATCCCGCCCAACAAGAACATGCCGACACAGCCCAGTGGCGATGTTTCCATCAGTTGGCGTAATGTCATCGGTTTGGTGGTATCGAACGCCGGTGTTGGAGAGATGGACAGCAGAATAGGCGCAAATGAGATCGAAACCAGAATAGAAGCGATGACAAAGGTCTCATATCCCGCCGGGTCACCGACCAGCAGCAATGCCTGAGCACTCACGACCCCCGTCATCTGCACCATCATATAAAGCGACAGCGCCTGTCCCCGATTCTCGTTGTTGGCCGCGTTGTTCAGCCAGCTTTCCGCCGTCACGTACACGCCCGAGAAACAGAATCCGATAATCACACGGCCCAGCGACCATGCAATCGGATCCGTGAGCATCGGATACATGATCATGACGGCTGAGATAAAGGAAGCCAGCGCTGCGAATACGCGCACGTGACCAACTCGCCGGATCATCTCGGGGGCCAAACGCGAACCACCTAGGAAGCCAAGGAAATAGGCCGACATAACAAAAGACATCTCGAGGGTCGAAAAGCCCTCGATTTCGCCGCGCACACCCAGCAACGTGCCCTGCAGGCCGTTGCCGACCATCAGCAATCCCATTCCCAAAAGAAGCGCCCAAGCGCTGGAAAGAACCTGAAGCATTCTGTCTATCCAAAATTGCCGGTGTGTTTTGTCCGCTTTGCCGTCAATGACGAAGCACGTCGCGCTTGTCTACGACATTGTAAGGGCGCAGATGGCCAAGATACGACTATGGTATAAGCAGAGATCCGTCGCCGTATGAGAAAAAGCGATATTCTTCTGCGATAGCGTGGTCATAGACCGACTTGACCCGATCCTGCCCAATCAACGCCGAAACCAGCATCAGCAATGTGGATTTCGGCAGGTGGAAGTTGGTCATCAGCGCATCAGTGACGTGAAATTCAAAACCTGGGTATATGAAGATATCGGTCTCGCCTTCCCACGGCGCGATCCGGCCGCGTCGTGCTGCGCTTTCGATCAGTCGAAGGGCAGTTGTGCCCACCGGGATAACGCGCCCGCCCGCTTCTTTGGTCGCCGCAATCTCGGCAGCGGCCTGCGCGCTGACCCGTCCCCATTCGGCGTGCATCTTGTGGGTGGTCACGTCTTCCACTTTGACCGGCAGAAATGTGCCTGCCCCCACATGCAGCGTGACATGCGTGAACTCGACACCGCGCTCCGATAGCGCCTGCAAAAGCGCATCATCAAAATGCAAGGACGCGGTTGGGGCCGCTACGGCTCCGGAGTTTCGCGCCCACACAGTTTGGTAGTCGGTCTTGTCTTGTTCATCCGCCGCACGTTTCGCTGCGATGTAGGGAGGCAACGGCATCGCGCCGGCCTGCTCCAACGCTTGATCGAAATCCTCTCCGGTCAGGTTAAAGCGCAGATAGGCTTGGCCATCGGCAACTCGGTCCAGGGTTGCGCTCAGATCGTCTGAGAATACGATCTCTTCGCCCGGTTTGATCTTCTTAAGCGGCTTGATCAGCGCGGCCCAACAACCATCAGATTGCGGGTCCAGCAATGTCGCCTCAATCGCGGCAGATACCTGCCCTTGCGCGCTGTCACGGTGGCGGCGACCGCTGAGGCGAGCGGGAATGACGCGGGTGTCGTTCAGCACCAGACGGTCCCCGGGCTGCAATATGTCCGGCAGATCGAACACGCGCCGGTCCTGAACAGCATCACCCTGCGCAAGCAGCAGTCGCGCGGACGAGCGCGGGCTGGCGGGACGCGTGGCGATCAGGTGTTCAGGCAGGTGGAAGTCAAAGTCGCTGAGTTTCATGGCCGCGCCATACATCGGCCCGACAGATTCGGCCACAGCTCAGATCAGCGATCCTCACCACGTGTCTGGAAGGCGGGATTGGGTTCGCCAGATCGATCCGGTGTGGCATTCGGGCCATCCGAGACCGTTGGCGCAGGCTCGCGCAACAGGTTGCGCAGAAACAGAGGTGCGAGACCAGACAGAGGATTGACCGAAACTTGCGGGTCGGACAGCGGTCCGGACAAAGTGTAGTTGAAGGCAAAGATACCTTCCCCCTTTTTGGTCAGAACGCTGCCAATTGCATTGACCAGATAGATCGGTGAAATCGCGCCGCGCAGGTTCAGCATCCCGGCTACAGTGTCGACCGTACCATCAAAGGACAGCCCCATTGATGGCCCCACGGCACTACCGCTCAGCACTTTCACCTCGGTCGGAGTGATACGCATTTTGCTGTCGATGGCTGCGAAGAAAATACCTTGCCCCGCCATTTCATCCAGCAACCCCACCAGACTGATCGCGTTCAATATCGCTGCCATGGCCGGGGCGTCCGTGATCCGCGTATTTTTGATTTTCAGGTCGACGTCATAGTTTCCAGGCTCTGCGATCGGATCCAGCTGCAATTGCATTGTTCCACCGCGTGCCTGCGTCAGAACCCCTGCTGATCGCAGAACTGCCCCTGCATCGTCCGAGGTTAGACCAACCGCAGATCGGGACGCGCGCGGGGTGACCTGACCGCGGATCGCTGCACCGCCATTGACTTGCGACGCAAAGCTGCCGGTCAGTCCGCCAGTGGTTTGAAACGAGCCAGTCAACCCGGTCAACGCAACGGATTCAGTGACTTGTAGTCGGTCCAGCTTCACATCCAGCTTTGGCCCGGGCCCGGCAGCACCACCGCTGCTACCTCCCTCACCGATGGTGGATTTTCCCAGATCAAGCACGCCGCCCAACACACGGATATCTGGCAGCGCGGCACCACGCCCAATCAATTCCGCCGGAACTGCAAGCCAGTCGCCCAGTTCGAACGTGCTGAACCGTACCCTTTCGAACCCGCCATCCCGGAACGAGATCGCTGCAGTTGTCCGTAGACCAGCAGCGTTGATCCGAAGGGAATCGACACTTAGCTGAGCGCCCAGCGTGGCCTCGGCAGTCAGAGAGCCGCCAGTGCTGGCTGATTTGCGCCATCCAAGCTCAGGGATCGCCAGCGCGACACCAACCAGATCGGATTGTGCGGACAAGCGCGGGGGCTCACCCGCACCAAGACTCAGGCTGAAATCGGCGATCCCCTCTCCGGTCAACATGCCGCGCGGCAGTCCGGCATTGATTTGTTCCATCAGACGCGGGGAGAATTCGATTTGACCTGTCAGTTCGCTTTGCTGCGGGGTTTCGCCTCCGATCGGCTGCCGCCAAAGCGCTTCAACCGGTACGACGCCAAACAGCCCCTCGCCCTGGATGGCCACTTGCGTCTGGTCGCCGCTCAGGTCCAATCGGTCTGCGCTGACTTCAAATCCGGGTACCAGCTTGCTGCTGTCCAAATTCGACAACTCGCCAACAAAATGGAACCTGGTATCTTCCAGCTTCAGGCCCTTAATCAACGGCAAGGAAAGCGTTCCACTCAGACTGACCTGACCGTCGGCCAGATCCACCGGCAGATTGGCCTTGGTCAGCAGTTGCAGCGGCGGCCGGTCCAGCAATGACATGGCTGCGGTTACACTGCCGCTGGCCTTAATCCGCGCAATGGCCGGGGTGGTTTTTTTGATGCCGGTATCGGGGATGATGAACGAGGTGCCCGAGGCATCAACGGTACCTCCTTCATCCGCGATCACAATCCCCTTTTGCGCCGAGACGGTAAAGCGCCGGTTGAGCAGGCTGGCCTGCCCCTGCGCGTCTTGGATAGTTGGCAACGTCTTGGCGAACCGAATCTCGGTCTCGTCAAATTCGAAATCCGCATAGATGTCCGGCTTTTCGCCGGGCCGTAGACGCAGGGCGAAATCCAGATCGGACATTTCTCCGTGATAGAGGTTATCGGTGACCCAAAGGCGCGGTTTCGGGGCAAGTCGTTCGGGCCAGTAGTTCAACAGCTGATCAGAGCTCATCCGATCAATCTGCGCGTCAATGGCTGCGACCCAGCCGTCGGTCAAACCAGCCAGAGACCCGCTGAGCCGTGCGCGATGTGCACCGTCTTCAACCGTCATTTGCCCCAGCTGTATACGGAACGGCGCAAGTTTCATCTGGAAATCAACATCGGCCCGCGTCAGATTCAGTGCTTCGGGGAACAGATTGGCCGGGTTGATCTCAATCCCGCTGAGGCGGAACTGCCCCGACATACTGTCCAACCCGCCAGCTTTGACCCCATGTAGAAAGGCCTTGCCATCTGCCTGCACCGTACCCCAGGCAGACTGGATCGAGACTTCATTGAAATCCAGCGCCTGTTGTTTCGGGTCGTAGGTAAAATACGTCCGCGCCGCGTCGAATTTGATCGGTGTTGTTTCAGGCGTGGGCTGCACGGCGCCTGCACCCAGATTCAACGTGGCAAAGACCGGCCCCAGCGCGCCCTCAGTATCAATGCCACCCCTCAAAGCACCTGAGATCGGTGTGCGAAGTACCTGCATCCATGCCAGCGCCGGGCTGTGGCCTGCGATATCCTCGGCGGGAAGATCGGTGATCGAGATGCCGAACTGCGCAGCGGGACTGCCCAGCAAACTGGTATAGTTGGCCTCGATCGTGCTGACATAATCGCGACCGGCCAGCACCGAGAAACTGGTGGCCAGACGAACCTCACCCGCGCTGCGGTTGGCCTGAATACGCCCGCCGTCCAGCACCCAGGACCGGCCCAACCGCAGGTCCTGATAGTCCAGTGTAATTGCATCCAGTTCGACCGAGGTCAGGGCTGACAAAATAGGTGCCTGGAACACCTCGTCCGATGATTCAATCAGCTGCGCCAGGTTCCGGGCCTGACCGACCGGCGCACTTCCGGCACCGACGGTCAGCGACAGCGCTCCATCGACACCCCGTGTCAGTGCAATCTGCGCGCCTTGCAATATGATCCGCTTCGGGCGCACATGCCCGCGCAACAGCGGGCGCATCGACAGGCTGGCCCGCAGGTCGGACACTTCGGCAATCTGCCGTCCGTCCGCATCGCTGATACGAACATCAGTCAGTCGCAGTCGCGGACGCCAGCCTTCATGAATGATGAAACTGACATCGCCGAACCGAACTTTGACGCCACCCAATGTCTGATCAAGGCGCGCCTCGACCCGGTCGCGCAACCAATCCGGCGCGTGCATGCGCTGGCCGACAACCATAAAGCCGGTGACCAGTGCCAGAAATCCAAGGATGAAGACACCGCGCAATGTCCACAGCCCTGCGGTCCGACGCCGCGACCGACGGCGGGGTTTCTTATCCGCCTTCGTGTCATCCTGCTGTTCTTGCTGGACCAATTTGCGTCTCACGCCTTTCAACCTGTCAACGGAGCCCTATGATATGCGGCAACCGTTAATTTCTCAGCCGGAGTTTGAATATGCCCGAAGTCTCAGACATCGCACCCGACTTTACACTGCCTCGCGACGGCGGCGGCGAGGTGACCCTGTCGGAACAACGTGGCCGCGCGGTCGTTCTGTTTTTCTATCCCCGCGATGATACGCCGGGCTGCACCAAGGAATCCATCGGTTTCTCGGAACAACTACAAGCCTTTGCGGATGCGGGTGCTAACGTTTTCGGCATCTCGCGCGATACCGTGGCCAAGCATGACAAATTTGTCGCCAAGCACGGCCTTACGACGCCGCTTTTGTCCGATGAGGGTCAGAGCGTGTGCGAAGATTATGGCGTCTGGGTCGAAAAGAACATGTACGGACGCAAATCCATGGGGATCGAACGCTCGACCTTTCTGATTGATGCGGATGGAAAAATCGCCCGCGTCTGGCGCAAGGTGAAAGTGCCGGGTCATGTGGACGAAGTGTTGGAGGCCGCACGCGCGCTCTAGCCCTCTCGACCCGCGCGGGCATCAAGGGTATGACCCGCGCGGAGTGAAGCGTAAGGGGGCAAGCGTGTCAAAAACACTGACCGAAATGGCGACCGAGGTTTTGACCACATCAGTCGGTCGCGAGAAAACCGCCCTGTCCAAACGATACGCCGCTGCCTGGTTCGCAGCCCGGCAAGGCGACGCGCCCAAGATCGAAGTGGGCACCGCAAAGCCACCGCTATACCCTGCGCGACCTGAAAAGCCCGAACTGTTGTCGCCTCGTGATGTACCGCGCCGAAGGGCGGGGTCCGAGGCCGGCCGCATCGCACTGTTGCACGCTGTCGCTCATATAGAGTTGAACGCCGTGGATCTGCATTGGGATATCATTGCCCGGTTTGGCCATGTGCCCATGCCCATCGGCTTCTATGACGATTGGGTGAAATGCGCCGAAGAAGAATCGCGCCATTTTGAGATGGTCTGCGACTGCCTCGAACAGATGGGGAGCCATTATGGCGCCCTGCCCGCCCATGCAGGCATGTGGCGCGCCGCCGAGGACACTGCCGAGGATCTTATGGGTCGTCTTGCCGTCGTCCCAATGGTGCTTGAGGCACGTGGGCTGGACGTGACCCCCGGAATGATCGACATTTTCCGCAAGGCCAAGGCTGACGACGCAGTCGCTGCACTGGAAGTGATTTATGCCGAGGAAGTTGGTCACGTCGCCTATGGCTCGAAATGGTTCCACTTCTTGTGCGGGCGCGAGAATGCCGACCCCAAGGATGTATTCCACGCCCTCGTCCGCCGCTATTTCCACGGCGCGCTGAAACCACCATTTAACGAAGAGAAACGGGCCGAGGCCGGACTGCCGCCAGATTTCTATTGGCCCCTGACCGAAGACCTGCCACCACCCGGAGTTGTGTCGGACTGACAGCAAATGCTCGCTATCGGCAAGTTCTCGCCGATCACGTGCGGTAATTCTCCGTTCATAGCTCTTGATTGGTTAACAAACTTGCCCGAATGCCTCGACCGCTTTATGCAATCGCGTCAAGGAGCGGCTACTCACTCACGACCGGCTCCGAGATATGGGGACAATTGAGGTAGGACGCGTGCGGACACGTCTGGCAATTAAACTACACTCACTGCTCGAGCGGCACTTTCCAGAGCGCCGTGTTTTTCTGAAATCTGACAACGACACGCGGTTCATCCGACTGAGTTCTGAAACTCAGATCGCTGCAGTCGCCGGTGTGTCGGTGATGGTCGCCTGGACCGCGATTGCCACGTCAGTTCTGTTGATGGACAGCATCGGATCGGGCAATTTCCGGGAACAGGCCAAGCGCGATCAGGCTACGTATCAAGAACGTCTGAACATCCTGTCGGAAGAGCGCGATGCGCGTGCGGCCGAAGCGCTGGCTGCACATGACAGGTTCAACGCAGCTCTGGAACAGATTTCGGTCATGCAGTCCGAATTGCTGGAATCCGAGAACCGCCGGCGCGAGTTGGAAACCGGCATCGAGGTGATCCAAACCACGCTGCGTGCCACTATGAAGCAACGCGAAGACGCGCGGACCAAACTGGCCGAACTGCAACCCAGCAATGATGCGGACGCGGCTTATGCGATGGCATCGGCAAACCCGGAACAGATGGCATTTATGACCGATGCCCTGGCCCGGACCGCGGCGCAGCGCGACCAGATCGCTGCCGATGCGCAAGGCGCATTGGACCAGCGTGACGAGCTCGAGCTTGAAATCCGCCTGATGCAGGAGCGCAGCGACGAGATTTTCCGCCAGTTGGAAGAGGCGATGCTGATCTCGGTCGAACCTCTCGACAAGATGTTCCGCAGCGCGGGCATGCCAACAGATCGTATCCTCGACGAAGTTCGGCGCGGATATAGCGGTATGGGCGGTCCGCTGACCCCTTTATCCTTCAGCACCCGCGGTGAGGAACTGAGCCCCGACCAGATCCGCGCCAATATCCTGCTGGAACAGATGGACCAGCTGAACCTCTATCGCATCGCTGCGGAAAAGGCCCCCTTCGCCAGCCCGGTGCGTGCAGCGGTTCGTTTCACCAGCGGCTACGGTACGCGGCGCGACCCAAAGACCGGCGGTCGCCGCATGCATAATGGCGCTGATTTCGCCGGCCCCTCGGGCACCGATATCTTCGCGACTGCTGATGGTGTTGTCACTCATGCAGGCTGGCAATCGGGTTTCGGACGGCTGGTAAAGATCAAGCACGCCTTTGGGATTGAGACACTTTACGCTCATAACACCAAGGTACGCGTAAAGGTTGGTCAAAGGGTCTCGCGCGGGGATCATATTGCTGATATGGGTAGCACCGGACGGTCGACCGGCACACACCTGCACTACGAGGTCCGTGTGAACGGAAAACCTGTTAACCCAATGACTTACATCAAGGCTGCGAGAAATGTTTTCTAAGAGCAAAATCAACGAACCCGGATCGAAAGAGACTGAGGCAGCAAAACCAGCCGCTCCGGCCACTCCGGCAACACCTGCACCGGCTGAAACAAAGGCCAGCACCCCTCCCAAGCCCAAGCCACCCGCATCGGTGCTGTCCTCGGATTTGCACATCACCGGTAACATCAAGACCTCGGGCGATATCCAGGTCGAGGGCACCGTCGAAGGCGACATCCGCGCCCATCTGCTGACCATCGGCGAGACTGCCACCATCAAGGGCGAAGTCACTGCAGATGACGTAGTGGTCAACGGCCGTATCGTGGGCCGCGTCCGCGGCCTGAAGGTCCGCCTGACCTCGACCGCCCGCGTCGAAGGCGACATCATTCACAAGACCATCGCCATTGAAAGCGGCGCGCATTTCGAAGGTTCGGTGCAGCGTCAGGACGACCCGCTGAACCCGGGCCGCAGCGGCAAATCGGGTGCCAACCCGGCGGCGGAAGTGAAGCAGTAAACACTTATCGGCAAGACCAATCAGCAACGCCGCAGGATACCCTGCGGCGTTTTTTTGTTTTAGGGTGTTCGTCTAGATCTAACAATGACCTCAATGCGGGACGTAGCGGCCTTACACCGCGCAAGTGCCGCAATGCGCTTGGTTGATCAGGAGGGCTTGGTCTGCGCTGCCCCCGCTACTCGTACTGCACGATCACCGAAAGAAAATCATCATCGCTTGTTACTACTGTGTGGTGGCCTTTGCCGTGTTTGTCTTCCATATGCCAGACGTCACCCGGACCAATATCTCTGAATTCCCCGTCGCTCGCGGTCACGCGCACTGAGCCAGAAAGACAAATGAGCTTTTGAGCGACAGGTGTGGGATGAATTGGCTCATCCCAACCCTTCTTGAGTCTCAAGAACATGGTTTGCTTGACAGCTTCTGGCTTTGAAATCTCGATTGCTTTCGCAGGTGGTGCAAAGCTTTGCTCTTCAAGTTCGACTTCGATGTCTTTCCAATGGCTTTCGCCTTGAGCATCCGAATACAGTTTTTTGAACTTCACTTTGATACCCCCACCACATCGCAAGCCCACAACCGATACCGGACATTGGGGCGCAAAGGAGAAAAACGCAAGTTGGGCCGAGTGTGTCGTTCTCAATCGCCAGCTCACCGGAATAAGCATATTCCCTAACAGTCCCCCTATCTGACGTGTCTTGAAGGAAAATTCCCCGCATTCTCACAGTTTCACAAAAAGCGTTTTTTGAATTAACCTTAAAGTCATTGATTTCTGGAGGGCTTTTCATGTCATCAAAACTCATGGCCGAATTCTTCGGTACATTCTGGCTGGTTCTGGGCGGCTGCGGCAGCGCGGTGCTGGCTGCAGGCGTAGCCGATGTGGGTATCGGCTGGCTGGGCGTTTCATTCGCTTTCGGCCTGACCGTGCTGACCATGGCCTACGCGGTCGGTCATATCTCTGGCGGGCATTTCAACCCGGCGGTCAGCCTTGGGCTGATGATCGGCGGGCGGTTCGATGCCAAGGATCTGATCCCCTATTGGATCGCTCAGGTGATCGGCGCGATCGCGGCGGCAGCCGTGCTGTATCTGATCGTCAGCGGAGCGCCGGGTTTTGAGGGCGTTGGAGGGTTCGCGTCGAACGGGTATGGCGAGGCGTCACCCGAAGGCTATTCGATGATGTCCGCATTGATCATCGAAATCGTCATGACCGCGTTCTTCATCGTGATCATTCTCGGTGCGACCTCCAGCGGCGCGCCTGCCGGGTTCGCCCCGATTGCGATTGGATTGGGGCTGACGCTGATCCACCTGATCTCGATTCCGGTGACCAACACCTCGGTGAACCCTGCCCGGTCAACCGGCGTGGCGTTGTTTGCCGATGGTCCGGCACTGGCGCAGCTGTGGCTGTTCTGGGTGGCACCTTTGATCGGCGGTGCGATTGGCGCGCTGATCTGGCGGGCGATGTCGGACGACGATTGATCCGGCCGCATCAAGACCCCCCGGCCCGCAGAAGCGCGCCGGGGGTTTTCTTTTATTCGGTCACAGTGACCTTTTTCATCGCATCCGGTTGTCCGATCACTGCGCCATTGGGGCCATCGCCCCGCTTGATCGCATCGACCACGTCCATTCCGTCTGTCACCTGACCCACAACGGTGTACTGACCATTCAGGAACGGGCCGGGCTCGAACATAATGAAGAATTGCGAGTTCGCGCTGTCTGGATCCTGCGCCCGCGCCATGCCGACAACACCCCGGTCATAGTTGAAATCCGAGAACTCGGCAGGCAAATCAGGGCGATCCGATCCACCCGTACCCGCACGACGCATGTCGCCACCGACACGGCCAAACTCAACATCGCCGGTCTGCGCCATGAACCCATCGATCACACGGTGGAACACAACCCCATCGTACTGACCAGCAGCGGCCAGAGCGGTGATCTGCTCTACATGCTTGGGTGCAATATCCTCGAATAGATCAACGGTGACGGTGCCATTGGCCCCCTCGCCCTCGATCTCAATCTCAAGCCCGGTTGCCAGCGCAGGGCTGGCCAGCAAGGTAAAAACTGCGGCCAGCTTATGCATCAGCAGCCACCTTAACGCTGATCATGCGGTCGGGGCTCGCTGGCGGCTCACCACGCACAATCGCGTCTACATGCTCCATCCCGTCGATGACGCGGCCATACACGGTGTACTGGCCGTTTAGGAAATGGTTGTCCTTGAAGTTGATGAAGAACTGCGAGTTTGCCGAATCCGGGTTGGCCGAGCGTGCCGCACCCAACGTGCCGCGATCATGAGGCAGTTTCGAAAACTCGGCAGGTACGTTCGGCAGCGACGATCCACCGGTGCCCGCCATACGAATGTTGAACCCGTCTTCCATGTCGCCATGCTGCACATCGCCGGTTTGCGCCATGAACCCGTCGATCACACGGTGGAAGGCGACGTTGTCATACTCACCACCACGGGCCAGCTCTTTCATACGGGCCGAATGCTGAGGGGCCACATCAGGCAGCAATTCGATGACGACATTGCCGTCTTTCAGCTCAATGATGATCGTGTTTTCGGGGTCTTTGATCTCGGCCATCTGGCCCTCCTGTCTTTGAAACTTGCGCAAATACCTATGACGCGGGCGCGCGAATGCCAAGTGACGCATTGACCTGAACGCAAAATGCAGGAAAAGAACCGCTGAAACTGGATGCAATGGGCAAGGATGAGCGCGATGGGCTGGAAATCTCTGGACGATATGGATCTTGGCGGTAAGCGGGTTCTGGTACGCGTGGATATCAACGTACCGGTCGCGGATGGCGTGGTGACCGACGACACCCGCATTCAACGGATCGTGCCAACCGTGCGCGATATCCTCGCCGCAGGCGGTAAACCCATCTTGCTGGCCCATTTCGGACGCCCCGGTGGTCAGCATGTACCCGAGCTGTCATTGAAGCAGCTTGTGCCAGCACTTGAATCCGCTTTCGGGGTTCCCGTGCGCTTTGCAGATGATTGCGTAGGCTATGAGGCTGAAACCGCAGCCTCCGCCCTGACGGAAGGTGAGGTTCTGCTGCTGGAAAACACCCGCTTCCATGCCGAGGAGACCAAGAACAGCGTCCCACTTGCCCAAGGCATGGCAAAGCTGGGCGACATCTATTGCAACGATGCCTTCTCGGCCGCGCACCGCGCCCACAGCTCGACTGAGGCGCTGGCCCGTCTGCTGCCCGCCTGTGCCGGACGCCTGATGCAGCAGGAACTGAGCGCGCTTGAAGCCGCCCTGGGCGCACCCAAGCGGCCTGTCACAGCGGTTGTCGGGGGCGCCAAAGTGTCGACCAAGCTGGACCTGCTGGGCAACCTGATCGAGAAGGTTGACTATCTGGTCATCGGTGGCGGGATGGCGAATACATTCCTACTGGCGCAGGGGATCGATGTCGGCAAATCACTGGCCGAGCACGCCATGACCGATACCGCCGCCGAAATCCTCGGCAAGGCCGAAGCCGCTGGCTGCACGATCGTCCTGCCGCGCGACATCGTCGTGGCCGAAGTGTTCGAGGCCAACGCGCCGCATCAGGTGCTGCCCGCTGATCAGTGCCCTTCTGACTCGATGATCCTAGACGCCGGTCCCGAAAGCGTATCAGCCGTGTCCGAAGTGCTGGAAAAAAGCCAGACCCTGATTTGGAACGGCCCACTGGGGGCGTTTGAGCTGACACCGTTCGATGCCGCAACCAATGCGGCGGCGCTGAAGGCCGCAGCACTAACCCGCGATGGCAAGCTGACCTCGGTCGCGGGCGGGGGTGACACGGTGGCCGCACTGAACGCCTCGGGCGCGGCAACGGATTTCTCATATATCTCTACTGCTGGTGGTGCCTTCCTTGAATGGATGGAAGGCAAGACCTTGCCGGGTGTGGCTGCGCTGGAACTATAAGCGCTCAAACCTCAGGTCTCAGCTTTTTCTACTCAGGGGATTCACAACCCGAATCACCTGTGACATAGTGCGTCGAGACATCCAAAAAGGGTGCGTTTCTGAGGCAGTATTTCACACGGCGGTTAACACAGTGTCCCGTTCCAATCGGCCCGGTTTAGGGGCTTTCATTTTCTTCTCAATCGCCTTCATGCTGGGGGTGTATTTCACCTTTGCCGCCGTTCAAGGGGATTACGGTCTGTTTCGCCGAGTCGAGATTGCCGCCGAACGCGATGTTTTGTCTCGCGATCTGGCGCAGCTGAACGCCGAGATCGAGCGGATGGAGAACCTGACCCGCCGACTGTCAGACACCTATCTGGATCTCGATCTGCTGGATCAACAGGCCCGCTCAGTGCTCGGCATGATCCGCGCGGATGAGATCGTCATCCGCTGACGAAATTTTTGACTAAGAATCTCTGTACCTTAACGCCCGGAAGATAAGCTGTGGCAGGCCGCAACTCGCGTATCCTGCCCTCGCGTAACATTAGTACTCGCCAGAACGTGTGAAATGCTCTATGAGATAGTTTAACGCTAAACTATCTTGCCGAAAGGGGGAGATCGCCACTATGGCTGCGCGAAAAACCACAAAGAAACCAAATGTTTCTGCGGAAGAACTGACCACATATTACCGCGAGATGCTGCTGATCCGCCGATTCGAGGAAAAGGCAGGTCAACTCTACGGCATGGGTCTGATCGGGGGTTTCTGCCACCTCTACATCGGTCAGGAAGCGGTTGTTGTCGGCCTTGAGGCCGCGGCCAAAGAAGGCGACAAGCGCATCACGTCCTATCGCGATCACGGCCACATGCTGGCCTGTGGAATGGACCCGGGCGGCGTAATGGCCGAATTGACCGGTCGCGAAGGCGGGCTGTCCAAAGGCAAAGGCGGCTCGATGCACATGTTCTCGAAAGAGAAGAATTTCTATGGCGGCCATGGCATCGTCGGCGCACAGGTTCCGCTGGGTGCGGGTTTGGCCTTTGCTGACAAGTACAAAGAAAACGGCGGCGTCACCTTCACCTATTTCGGTGACGGCGCGGCCAACCAGGGTCAGGTCTACGAGACCTTCAATATGGCTGCTCTTTGGGAACTGCCGGTGGTATTCGTGATCGAGAACAACCAGTATGCCATGGGCACCGCGCAAGCACGCTCGACCTCTTCGGCCGACATCTACCACCGCGGTCAAGCCTTCGGAATACCGGGTGAAATGGTGAATGGCATGGATGTGCTGGCCGTCAAAGCCGCAGGTGAAAAAGCGGTCGCCCACTGCCGTGCGGGCAAAGGTCCCTACATCCTCGAGGTGAAAACCTACCGCTATCGCGGCCACTCGATGTCTGACCCGGCCAAGTACCGTACACGCGAAGAGGTTCAGAAGGTCCGCGAACAAAGCGACCCGATCGAGCACGTGCGCGAGCTGCTGCTGACCGGCAAACACGCGACCGAGGATGACCTGAAGGCGATCGACAAAGAGATCAAAGAGGTCGTCAATCAGGCCGCCGAATTCTCGAAAGAAAGCCCCGAGCCGTCGCTGGACGAGCTCTGGACTGATATCTACGCCTGAGAGGACGAATAAGACATGGCAACCGAAATTCTCATGCCCGCCCTTTCGCCCACGATGGAAGAGGGCACATTGGCCAAGTGGCTGGTCAAGGAAGGCGACACCGTATCCTCGGGCGACATCATGGCCGAGATCGAAACCGACAAGGCTACGATGGAGTTCGAAGCCGTCGATGAAGGCATCGTCGGTAAGATTCTGATCAGCGAGGGCACCGAAGGGGTCAAAGTAAACACCCCTATCGCGATCCTGGTCGAAGATGGTGAAGACGCCTCCGCCCTTCCCGTGGCTGCGCCCGCAGCCGCAGCGGAGGCCGAAGCCGCCCCTGCGGCGGTTGAGGCCCCCGCTCCTGCCGCAGCAGCCCCCGCTGCTCCGGTTGTGGACCTGTCGCCCGATTGGCCTGCCGACGCCGAGATGGCGCAGCAAACCGTCCGCGAAGCCTTGCGCGACGCGATGGCCGAAGAAATGCGCGGCGACGAAGATGTCTATCTGATGGGCGAAGAAGTCGCTGAATATCAGGGCGCCTATAAAATCTCTCAAGGCCTGCTCGATGAATTCGGTGCCAAACGTGTCATCGACACCCCGATCACTGAACACGGCTTCACAGGCATCGCCGTCGGCTCGGCCTTTGGCGGGCTGAAACCGATTGTCGAGTTCATGACCTTCAACTTCGCCATGCAGGCGATTGATCAGATCATCAACTCTGCCGCCAAAACGCTTTATATGTCTGGCGGTCAGATGGGCTGTCCGATTGTATTCCGTGGCCCTAACGGTGCCGCTGCCCGCGTGGCCGCGCAACACTCGCAGGACTACGCCGCATGGTACATGCAGGTGCCAGGTCTCAAAGTGGTGATGCCCTATTCCGCAGCCGATGCCAAAGGTTTGCTGAAATCGGCCATCCGCGACCCGAACCCCGTGGTCTTCCTGGAAAACGAAATCCTCTACGGCCGGTCCTTCGACGTGCCGCAAGTGGATGACCTGACCATCCCGCTGGGCAAGGCCCGCATCTGGCGCGAAGGCTCGGATGTGACCATCGTCAGCTTTGGCATCGGCATGCAATATGCGCTGGAAGCCGCAGACAAACTGGCCGAAGACGGCATCAGCGCCGAAGTGATCGACCTGCGTACTATCCGCCCGATGGACACCGGTGCGATCATCAACTCGGTGATGAAAACCAACCGTCTTGTGACTGTCGAAGAAGGCTGGCCGCAAGGTTCCGTCGGTAGCTACATCAGCTCGGTGGTCATGCAGGAAGCGTTCGATTATCTCGACGCCCCGGTCATCACCCTCACCGGCAAAGATGTTCCGATGCCATATGCGGCGAACCTCGAAAAGCTGGCGCTGATCACCACCGATGAGGTGATCGCTGCGGTGAAACAGGTGACCTACCGGTAATGGAGATCAGGGGCCGCGATCCAGCAACCGAATGCTACCGTGTCGAGATTGACATCGACAACCGCATCGTGCGGGCGCTTGTACCCGAGCGACTGGCGGCGGATATGCGGTTGATCGGCGCGCGCCCCTCACACCAGACCGCCTATGTCTGGATGGCGGAGAACAAAGACAAAATCGAGGCTGCGATTGCGACACTCGCACGCGGCACCGGGCGCCCCAAGGCGCCCTTTGACCAAATTACTCTGATTGAGGAGCGCTGAAATGCCCACCGAAATCCTGATGCCTGCCCTGTCCCCGACGATGGAGGAAGGCACACTTGCAAAATGGCTCGTCAAGGAAGGCGACACCGTCTCCTCGGGCGATCTGCTGGCCGAAATTGAAACCGACAAGGCAACAATGGAGTTCGAGGCCGTTGACGAAGGCACCGTCGGCAAGATCCTTATTCCTGAGGGAACCGAAGGCGTTAAAGTCAACACCGCCATCGCAGTCCTGCTGGAAGATGGAGAAAGCGCTGGTGATATCGGTGCAACGCCAACCGCTGCTCCCGCGGCTGCGCCAGCTGCCGCAGCGGGCAACGAGACTGCCGCACCAGCGGCACCCGAGGCGCCCGCCCCTGCCCCAGCGGCACCGGCCAAAGCGGATGGCGGTCGTATCTTCGCATCCCCCCTTGCTCGTCGGATTGCCGCACAAAAGGGTCTAGATCTGGCTCAAATCTCAGGTTCTGGCCCTCATGGCCGTATCGTCAAAGCCGATGTGGAAAGCGCCACAGCCGCACCTGCAGCGGCACCTGCGCCTGCTGCTGCTGCCGCCCCAACCGCCGCCGCTCCCGCAGGTCCATCGGCTGACGCCGTGGCCAAGATGTACGAAGGCCGCGAATACGAAGAGATCAAACTCGATGGCATGCGCAAGACCATCGCCGCGCGTCTGTCTGAGGCCAAACAGACCATCCCGCATTTCTACCTGCGCCGGGATATCAAGCTGGATGCGCTGCTGAAATTCCGCAGCCAGCTGAACAAGCAACTCGAAGGCCGGGGTGTGAAACTCAGCGTCAACGACTTTATCATCAAGGCCGTCGCCAACGCGCTGCAGCAGGTGCCCGAGTGCAATGCCGTCTGGGCGGGTGACCGGGTTCTACAACTGAAACCTTCGGATGTGGCTGTTGCCGTCGCCATCGAGGGCGGTCTGTTCACTCCGGTCCTGCAAGATGCCGACACCAAATCGCTGTCGGCGCTGTCGACTGAGATGAAAGACCTCGCCGGACGCGCCCGCGAGCGCAAACTGGCCCCGCACGAGTACCAAGGCGGTACTTTCGCAGTCTCGAACCTCGGCATGTTCGGCATCGACAATTTCGATGCCATCGTGAACCCGCCGCATGCAGGTATCCTCGCAGTTGGTACCGGCCTCAAGAAACCTATCGTGGGCGATGACGGAGAACTGACGGTCGCAACCGTCATGTCCGTCACCATGTCGGTCGATCACCGGGTCATCGACGGCGCGCTTGGCGCTCAGCTACTGCAAGCCATCGTCGACAATCTGGAAAATCCGATGGTCATGTTGGCCTAAGCCCAGAAGATCATGCACAAAAAAAGGCCGCCTCGAACCCCGAGGCGGCCTTTTTCGTCTACTCACTCCGAATTACTGGTCTTTCCCCAGCATATGATCCATCGAGATTGACGGCTGATCGCACCCGGCCTCGCCCACGATCTTGGCGGGAATGCCAGCGACCGTCGTGCACGGTGGCACTTCCTGCAGCACCACTGATCCGGCGGCGATACGGCTGCAATGGCCAACCTCGATATTGCCCAGAACCTTGGCACCCGCGCCGATCAGAACGCCGTCACCGATGGTTGGATGGCGCTGTTCTTCTTCCTTACCGGTTCCGCCCAGCGTCACCGAATGCAGCATCGAAACATTGTCCCCAACCACAGCGGTTTCACCGATCACGATAGAATGGGCATGGTCGATCATGATGCCTTTACCGATGCGGGCAGCTGGATGGATATCAATGCCGAATATCTCGGAAGATCGCATCTGGAAGAAATATGCCAGATCATGGCGCCCCTTGTTCCAAAGCCAGTGGGCCACGCGATAAGCCTGCATCGCCTGATACCCTTTGAAATAAAGGATCGGTTGCAGCAGGCGGTGGCAGGCCGGATCGCGTTCATAAACAGCCATCAGGTCCGCGCGCGCGGCTTCAATCAACGCTTTGTCGTCAGCATAGGCCTCATCCACGATCTCACGCAGTACCATCATCGACATCTCATTCGAGCATAGCTTGGCCGAGATGCGATAGGACAATGCCCTCTCAAGACTGCGGTGATGCAAGATACAGGCGTGTACCAACCCGCCCATCAGCGGCTCTTTCTCGACGGCTGCATGGGCTTCCGAGGTGATGCGGTCCCAAACCGGGTCCACAGGTGTCACTTGGCTGCGCGTTTCGAACATGGCTTTTCATCCTTTGCTGCGCTTAGAATAGCCATCTAGTCGTAAAATTACCAAACGCAAACCCTTGATATGCACTACAACAAAAAATGAACTCAGCCGATCTGGACCATTTTCGGAAGCTTATTCACCAGCGCCTTCGCGATCTCGCCGCGCAATCCGCCGCCGGTCAGGATGCGCAATCAGTTGTGGAGCTGGATCAACAGGCAGTGGGTCGGCTCAGCCGGATGGATGCGTTGCAAAATCAAGCAATGGCCAAGGCGCAACAGGCCCGGCGCGACACCGAAACGCATCGGCTTCGGGCCGCGCTGAACCGGATGGACGAAGACGAATTCGGCTATTGCGAAGATTGCGGCGAGGAAATAGCGCACGGAAGGCTAGAGCTGGACCTTGCCGCCTCAAAATGTGTCAGCTGCGCATCTGGCTGATTTGGAACCGGATCAGTTTTCGCAGAACCATCTCGAAACATTGGCAATATTGCAGATCGTCGAAATTTGGCTCGTCTGCCAAGGGCCGGCAGCGCGCGGCTGCCATCAACGAGCCATTTCCATAAACAGGATGCAACCGCCCTGTTCTGGCGACATGTCGATCCGCCAGTTCGGCCTCAGCAATCAGGAGGGTGCTTATCCTATCGCGGTCGGTTCGCGGCGCGGCCAGCAAAGCCCGCGCCGCCGCGCTGAGATCTCCGTGCAGGACTGGCCGCACGGCTAGCCGACCGAAAGGCGCGCAAACGCCCCGGGTCCGTAGGTAGCCGAAACCTGCGCGACTGCGATATCGTAGGGTCCGGCCAGCCCGTCATCGGCTTTCATCGCGGCAGAATACTGCCAAACCGGATCACTGGTGACAGTTTCGCGCAACAAAGCACCCTCAGTGAAGACGCGGATCAGATAGGATTCGCTTTCTTCGCCCAGTGGCACATCCAATGCGCTCCAGTCATCGCCATCAATCCGGGTGCGGCGCACCCACGAGATCTTGTCCCCGGTAGCCGACGCAGACGCCCGCAAATGCGCTGGCGCATAAGGCCTCAGCCCATTGCCATCGAACGCTTCAACCAGATGCACATATGCCGGGTCCTCGTAGCCGCGCGTTGCAGGGCCGATACGGTAATGCTTGGCCACGCGGCGTTCGGTGCGCAGCAATCCAGTCTGATAAACACGTTCATCCAGTAGGACAAAGGTAGACGCTTCAGGCCATACATCCGGCATCAGGGCATCCGTACCCAACTGACCACGCAAGCGGCCTGACAAATTGTAAACGCCAGTCTCCTGCAAGACCGCATCCGAGAACTGAAACACTTCCCAATTGCCCGGTGTTCCGTCACCGATGGCAGCCAGATTGGCACCACTCAGCAACGCCGAGCGTGGACGCGACTCCAAAACGCCATCGATCAGGTTGACACGCAACGCGGCCCCTTCGTCCCAGATCCCAGCGCCTGCGCGTCGCAGGGGTGTTTCCGTGAAGCCAATCACCGCCTGCCCCGCGATCACTTGATGCAAGGTATAGTCCTCATCCTGTGCAGCCGAATAGACAGCCACGTTACCGGGCCAGGGCTCGGCCGATATCGCCAGATACGGCGCATGGGGCGCTTCGGATCCAGTGATCAGCGGCAGATCCATGAACACCGGCAGAACTGGCACCGGAGCAATGAATGGCTTGGCTGCCGCTACATCATCCAAAACATCGGACGGGGTATAAACTCCGGGTTCAATCCGCACCGCATCCGCCAATTGCATCTCGGCCTGTTCCAGCCGGTCGATCCGATATAGCGTTCCGTCCCCGCCATCCGGCAAACGCACCACATCGCCGGCCCCGACATGCAGCAGCGAGGGCGGCAGAGCAAATCGCACAGTCTCGCGCGAGATGCGGGATTCGCTTAGCCAGCGCTCGACCGTCTGACGCCCTTCGGCGCGAGTCATCGACAAGGGCATTTCGTTGACGGCGACCGAATGGGTTCTGTCATCAGGCAAGACGGCCTCTTCCGCGACAACATCATGGTCCGCATCCGACTGGACGAACCGCAGACGCACACGCCCGGTCATCTCGGCCTCAGCCTCGCGGCGATTTTCCACTGGCCCGTCGATATCCGCGCTGATGGCGATCTGCTCGGGGTCGATGTCAACGGCCCGACGCCCGTCGCGGGTTCTAAACTTCAGCACCCCGTCCCGCTCGATCGCGTCGAACCCATAGCGCAGCATCAGTGGCTGCAAGGCCTGCCGAGCGTTCATTACGTCCTCAACCGCGTAACCACGTACCACGCCGTAGAGCTCGGACACATCAATCGCCGTCACCCCTGCCTCATGGCAGATTTCTGTCACGACCGAGGCCAGAGTCCGCGACCCGGACCGCCCGTTCAGCCAATGCCCACGTGCATAATTATCGCCGTCCGACCACTGCGTCCGCAGGTTCGGGAAAGTCGGGAACGGACGCGCATCCCAAGCCCAGACAAAGGCGTTCGACAGGTCCACCATCGGGCCGTCATAGATATCTGAAACCGGGTTGATCTCAGCATCACCCCAATAGCCAAGGACGGCCCGAAGGTACTGAACCATGATAAAATCGTCCCGTACCCCGTTGGAATACTGCGGCAAATTTGATTCAGACGACTTTGGGTCCAAAAATTTGTTCGGCTGGTTCGTGCCCTTGTCGATCGCCGCGCAGCCCAGTTCGGTGAACCAGATTGGCTTGGACCCCGGAACCCAACCCGTGGGTTTTTGCTGCCGCACGCCCCCGATCCGCTCATGATGTCGGTTTGCCCACCAGTTGCGCAGGTCCTTGTACCGCCAGACCCACGGCTCGCCATGATCGTCATCAGTGATCGGGCTTCGGATCTGCGCTTCAGCTTCCTCCGGTGAGGCATAGTACCAATCATACCCCTCGCCGCCTTCGATATTGCCGCGCAGATAGTCCAGATCGTAGATCGACCCATTCGACACCTCAGCGTCCAGATGCGAGGCCCTATCCCGCCAGTCGGACAGCGGCATATAGTTGTCGATGCCGACAAAATCTATGTTCTCATCGGCCCAAAGCGGGTCGAGGTGGAAATACCGGTCTCCGGTGCCGTCTTGCGGCAGATACCCGAAATACTCGGTCCAGTCTGCGGCATAGCCGACCTTAGTTTCCGGCCCCAATATCGCGCGCACTTCCGCGGCCAGAGACCGCAGCTCCGCAACTGCAGCGAAGCCAGACGCGCCGCGGATTTGCGTTAGCCCGCGCATCTCGGACCCGATGCAGAAGGACTCCACGCCGCCCGCCGCCTTGCAAAGTGCCGCATAGTGCAGAATGAACCGCCGTAATCCCCATTCGCTAGGGCCGCGATAGGTCACTTTGCTGCCGCTGGTCGAGAAATGTGACGCGCGCGCCGTACCAAAGAACGCCGCCACCTGCGCATCCGCATCGGCAGTTTGATCCGGCGAGCCTGGCCGCCCCGGAGCAACATCCAAAGTGATCCGCCCACGCCAAGGCAAATATGGCTGATCCGGCGCATCGGACCACGGATCAGGCAGGCCGTTGCCCTCTGATTGCTCCATCAAAATAAACGGATAAAACATAACCCGTTTGCCCGAGTTCTTCAGGTGCCGGATCGCCTGCACTACGGCCGCATCAGCCGGTGTGCCGCCATAAACCGGACGCCCATCCTGCCATTTCACCTGCCCCGCCGCAGTTCGGGACAGACCTGAAACACTCCAGGGCATGTTTGCGCCCTCGATATTCTTGCGTTCAACCTTGGGGCGGATCTGGCATTCTCCGCAGCGCAAATCATCGCCGAACCACGACACGATCAACGAAGCCGCCTCGCAGCCCGGCAATTCCTGGCCGAGCGCCCGGGTCGAGGTCACCAGATCGGACTTGCCCGATGGTGAATTGACATTCGCCGCCCAACTGCGCCCCCGGCCCTTGGTGTAATTAACCTGAGATGAAGCCAGCGCGTATTCACCCGTACCCGGCATCAAGGCCACCCCTTTGATGATCCGTGACAGCGCGTCCGCCGCATCCGGCATCTCTTCTTGTTCCTGCCGCACCACCTCGAACGAGAATTGCGGCACGCGGTTGCCAAAGGGGCCCAGCGCCAGATCTTCGATCACCACATAAGCCGTGCCGCGATAAGCGGGCACCGTGCCTGCCCCTTCGACCGCTTCAATGAGCGGGTCGGGCAATTGCTCGTGATCGCCGCGATATATCCGCATGTTCAGCGTTCGGCGCTCGACCTCTTCACCATCGGTCCAGACGCGCGTGATATCCGCGACCTGTCCCGCGCCCACCGCAATCGCCAAAGACACCGAATAGCTGTAGCTATGCGTGGTTGTTGTTGTCGTCACTTCAACGGGCTTGGGTTTCCCCTTGCCTCCACCGCCACCGCCTGATGTTTGCGTCGTCGTCGAGGTCGATCGGGTTTCCAGAAAGTCCGAAGCCCAGATGACCTGTCCTCCAACTCGCATCCGGCCGTAGACCGTCGCGACGGTCGCACCCTCACCGGTTTCGGTGAGACGGAAACGATCCAGACGCCCGGTCTCGACCACCTCGCTACCGCCACCCATTACGGATTGGCTGGCCATCAGCCGGTTGTCGATCACCCGCCCAAGCGTCGCCCCAACCGCGCGGCCAATCACCGCCGTGGACAGACCCGCAACCGAGCCCCCGATCGAACCACCTATTGCCGCACCTGCAGCAGACAGAACTATTGTGGCCATCAGAAATCCTCCAGCGGGAATTCGAAACAAGCGACCACGCGGCGACGCCAAGGCTCGCTCAGCGTGTTTTCAACAACACCATGCCCGGTATAGGCGTGGATGAATCGCATCGGGTCTTGGGCGCTGACGATGCCCAGATGCTTTGCCACTGCCGCATCCCGCATCCGAAACAGCAATACATCCCCCGGGGCCAAATCATCGGGCGATTTCTCGACTAGATGGCGACGGGCTGCGGCCCACATGCGTTCCTCACCCTGCGGCTCGGACCAATCCATGCTGTAGACCGGCACCGCCTCAGGCTCATGCCCCATCACCGCGCGCCAAACGCCCCGCAGCAAGCCCAGACAATCAGCGCCTGCACCCCGAACAGAGGCCTGATGAACATAAGGTGTGCCCAGCCATCCGCGCGCTTCGTCCACGATATCTTGTTTTGTCCGCATCACCGCCTACTTCCCCCTTTGTGTTGACTACTGCGCTTGGGTACGGCCATGACCCAATCCTCGTGCGGCAGGTCAGGGAAGCCCTGAAAATTCAGCATGTTGTTGAACTTCAGTTGGCAAGTGGTCATGCGCTTGTCACACCCGGCGATCAGCTGGACCCGGTCCCCAACCGCCAGCCCGCCGCCAATCGCCGACCAAAGCGTGACATCGCGGCCATCTCTGACCTGTTCATCCAGCTTGATCGAGGCCCACAGGCCCTGCGCAGCCCCGCCCAGCACATCCAGCCTGCCGCGTTCAAACCAACCCGCATCAGAACTCTCCGCGCCCTGCAAACGCAAAGCCGCGCCGTCCAGCGCGACAATTTCAGCCTCAGCGCGATAACCCGACGTCTCCAGGGCAAAGCGGCACGCCTTATCCCCCAACACTGCCGTACAGGGCTTCTGATAAATCCGCCCTAAAGGCCGGTTCAGCAGATCGGTCAACCCGCGCAATTCCGCATGAAACGCCCCGCCAGCGCGACGCAACTCACCAATCGAACCACGAAACTGCAGCATCCGCTGCTCAGGATCGGCCCAATTGACCAGCCAGGCCCGCACCTCGGCCCCATCAAAGCGCCCCGCCTCGATATCCTCTTCCCGGACCGAGGCATCAGACAGCGCGCCCATCGCCTCGGTATTATCGATCGACAGGCCGGTTGCCTGCTCGATCGCCGCAGCGGTCAGACCGGTGCTGGCTTTGAACACCAGCCCGTCAAAGCGCAACTCCATATCGTGATCCGTGAAACCATAGACCTGTGCGTCGCTGCGCGTGATCGCCCAGCAACGACAGGTGGTGGTCAGCCCGCTTTGCAAATGCGCCTGCAGCGCCTGCTTGTCCCCGCTCATCAGACCCGCACCTCGACCACCGGTACGTTCGGGACGTCACCGGCCTGAAAGCTGGCCACGCTGGTCTGGATCTTGTCGGTGTCGAACCGTACCGGAACGTCGAACTCAAACCCGGCCGTAATCTCGACCTGCTCAGGCGGCGGGGCCGAGAACATCACGCGTCCGGTCGCCAGATCGACTTCAAAGTCCACGCCTTCGCGTTGCGCGTCCTGATCCAGCCCCAGCGTCACGGTCCCCAGTACCGGCTTCAAAATCGGCCTTACATAACTGAATCCACCCGAGCTGTAGCTCTTGATCAGCTGAAAATCGGTCGTCTCGCCATCCCCGCGCGCAATCACCTGATCGCCCTTGTCGACTTCAGCCGTTGCTGCGCCCGACTTGAAATCCGACCAATCCTTCCAGCGGAATCCAAACATCTGGCCCTGCCGCGCCTCAAAAAACGAGATCAGCGTCTCGACATCGTCCAGCGACCGCATCCCCAGACCCGCATCATAGCGCCTGCGCGAATGCGCCCAGGGCGTGTTGCGCTCTTCGAACCCGTTGGCCAGCGTCACAATATCCGTGCGCCGTTCCGGCCCACCGACCGAGCCAAAGCTCAGGCTGGCGGGAAATCTCACCTCGTGGAAATTCATCGCCTGCTCCCCTTATCTGTTGCGATTGCCGCGGCCCAATGCGCGGCTCATCTGCGCCGCGATCTGGCCTTGAGAGCGGCGGAACCCCTGCACATCCGGTGTTGAGATATTCATCACCACGTTGACCGCTCGCGCGCCGCCCTGTGACCGCACACCCAGCTTGCCATCGGCCCCGCGCGCCAGTGGCATGATCGCCTCAGGCCCCGCCTCACCCATCAACCCGGTGCCGCCTCGCATCGGGAACATGGTTGGACTGCTAACGACCCCACCATTGGCAAACGGCATCACACGGCCCTGAGAAAAACTGCCTCCGTCCGCGAAGGGCAGAATCCCCTGAACCAACCCACCAACCCCGTTGGCCAGCATGCCGCCAAAATGATCCGTCACAGGTTTGATCGCCGCCGAATACGCCGTGCGGATCATCGAGTTCTTCAGCACATCCAGCGCGCCTGAAAGGTTCATTCCGTCCAGCACCACGCCATCAAACGCCTTGCGCAACCCGCCGGACATGCCACGCTCGAGCGTGGCCACATCCTTGCCGGTCTCTTCAAACGCGGCCTTGATCCGCCGCATCTGGCCATCAAATGCCGAGGCCATGGTCGCCGCATCGCCCAGCGCATCACCCAGCGCCTCTCCCCGCTCCTGCAGGTCGTCAAAACCATCACGATCCGTCATTACGCTCTCCTTGTGTCTTGTCCGGATAGGCCGCCAGCAGCGCATCCAGCCCTGCCCGGTTCATCGCGGGCATCCCGGCGCCCTGCCCCAGCATCAGCCGCAGCTCAGCCGGGGTCAGACGCCAGAACTGATCCGGCGTCAGGCGAAGGCCGAGGAACCCGGCCCGCATCAGTACGGCCCAGTCGAACCCGCTCACTCGGGCACCATGAAGGCCCGCGCCAGCAACTCGGCTGCCGCCTTGGCCCCCGCCATCGGCCCGCCCGCAATCTCGGCATGCAGCAGATCATCGCGGGTCACCTGAGACCCGCCGCCGCGCAGCCCGGCGACAAGCAAGGCGAGCACATCGCCGCTGGAATACGCGCCACCCTCGAACCGCTGCACCAGCTCGACCAGAGACCCGGCCTGCAACTCTTGTTCCAATTCCGCCAAAGCACCCAATGTCAGTTTGAGCACCCGCCGCTCCCCATCGATTGTCAGCGCCACCTCGCCCGTCCACGGATTGGCCATCAGAGCGCCGTAAAGCTCAGCGCGCCGGCGCTTGCCATGCTCATCTCATAAGTCGCCTCACCGTTGTGCGAGCCCGCATATTCGATGCTGCTGACCTGAAACGGGCCTTCGACAATACCGAAATCGGGGATGATCACCTGAAAGCCGGGCGTCTCACCGTCAAAGAACAGCTGGCGCGCACGCTCATCTGTGCCCGCATCCTTGAACACGCCCGAGCCCGAAATCGCGGCCGATTTGACCCCGGCCCCCGACAGCAGCTCGCGCCACCCGCCTTGGCTTTCCAAGCTGGTCACATCCACACTTTCCGCGTTGAAACTGATCCGCGTGGCGCGCAGCCCCGCGATGGTCTCGAACAGGCCGGTGCCGTTCATATCCACTTTGACCAACAGGTCTTTTCCGTTCTGGGCAGCCATATGCTCTCTCCGTTGATTGCTTAGTCGTCTTCCACGCGGGCGCGGAATCTCAGATCGATCTGGCGGATCGCGCCGCCGGTTCCCGTGCGTCGGGCGCTAGCGCGTTCGAACCACAGCCCCACCAGATGGCCCCGGTCCAAAGACAGCGCCGCGCCTTCCAGCACGTCACACACCGCGCCTGCCAGCGTCTTGGCCGCGCCAAAGCCCGCCGCTTCGGACACCACCGAGACCATGAACCGATGCACCGCACCCGAACCGGATCGGTCCGACGCCTCGCGCACCTCCTCCGGCCCCAAGGTCACATAGGTCTGCGGCAACACCCCCGAAGGCACGGCGTCATAGATCGCACCGCCCGACAGCGTGCTGACCTGCGCGTCGCCCGAAAGCTGTTGAAACACCGCCGCCTGCAAAGCGGCTGCAACGCCATAGCTCATGCCGCCACCTCTTCATCTGCGAAACAGGTCAGGTACTGGCCGCGCGGGTCACGCTCGGCCACGGCGCGGATGACGAACCGGCGCGCGCCTTCGCGAAAGCGCTGATCTGGCGCGGGCCGCATTGATGATCCCTCGGGCGCGCCTCGGACCACGATCCGATACCCGACCCGCGACACCGACGCGCCACCGATCGCGCGTTCCGCCCCGCTGCGCGCCGTCACCTCGGCCCAAAGCGCACCCAGCGCGGCCCAGGTCTCGGTATATCCCCCCGCACCATCGGCGCTGCGCACCGGAGCCTCCAGCACCAGCTTGCGGTTCAGTCGCGGCGCGCTCATTGCGTCACCCCTGCGCCGAAACGCACCGTGCGATAGCGCTGGATCAGGCTGGTCACGCCAAACGGCATGCACCCTGCGCCCAGCGCCGTCTCATCGCGATATTGGTAGTTATGCGCCGCCAGCAGCAGCACCGCCTGCCCCAGATCAGCGGGCAGCCCGCCCCAATCCGTGGCCATCCCGACAGTGAAGGCAATCTTCACCGAGCCGCCGGTCTGCACCCTTGGCAAACAAGCGCCAACCGGACGCAACCGAGGGCGCTGCATGTCGCGCTCCAAACGGTAAGCTTCGGCATCCACAACCGTGTCGGTCCCCGCCGCATCCGTCAGCGTGATCGCAGCAACCGAGACCACCGGGGCCACCGGCAGCACTTCACCTGCTGGATCGCGCCAACCGTTCAGGCTCCACGAGAAATCCCGTTCGATCAGCACCTTACCGGTGCGCGCCTCAATCGCCGCAATGGCCGCACGCAGAAAGCCATTCAACACCTCGTCCTGCACATTGCCCTCGGCAAACCCCGTGCCCAACCGCAGATGCGCCTTGAACTGATCCACCGGCAGCGCCGCATCCGCGATGGCGGTTTCTTCGATCAACATCATCCATTCACTCCGCAATCTCGGACCCCTCCGGGGCCGTATCCTTGGAAAATGACGGGCACGCGCCGCCCCACGTTGCTCGGACGGAGGGGAGCAGCTAGACAACGCGGGGGATCTCACCCCGGCCCGCGCCCGCCGCCCGAGGGGCCTTGCAGCCCCCCGGATCCGCCACCGCTTAGGCGATGCCGAATTTCAGCAGTTTGATTGCAGCAAAATCGCTCACATCACCGCCCACGCGCTTGGTCGCGTAGAACAGGACATGCGGCTTGGCGCTGAACGGATCGCGCAGCACGCGCAGATCGGGACGTTCGGCTATGGTGTAGCCCGACTGGAAGTCACCGAAGGCAATCGAATAGCTGTCGGTCGCCGCATCCGGCATGTCCTCGGCAATCAGCACCGGATAGCCCATCAGACGCGCAGGCTCACCAGCGGCTAGGCCATCCGACCAAAGGAAGCGGCCATCGCTGTCCTTCAGCTTGCGGATCAGACCCGCGGTTTTCGAGTTCATCACGAAAGTGCCGTTCACCCGGTACTGCGCGCCCAGCGCATAGACCACGTCCACAATCGCATCCGCATCGACGCCACCATCAATGCCCGACGCGACATAACCCAGGCTATCCCAGCCCCAGCTGCCGTTTTCCATCGTACGATGGGTCAGGATACCCTTTGGCTTGTCCACACCATCACCATTGATGAACGCCGCCGCCTCGGCCCGTGCAAACTTGTCGGCGATGCGACCGGCCAGCCAGCCTTCGACATCAAACGCACTGTCATCCAACAGACGCTGCGACGCTTTGGGCAGCGCGCTCAGCTCGTGCAGCGGGATCGAGATACGGTCAATCGACGGCGTACCAGTTTCCGCTGTGGCGGAGTTTTCATCAGCCCAGCCCGCACCCACATCCGTGTGGTCAATCAGAACGTCAAATGAGTTCGCCTCGACATTTACCACTGACACAATCGAACGGATCGAAGCGGTCGAATTCAGTACCGATTTGATCGCCTCAGCGGTCTGCGGATCAACCAGAAATCCGCCATCACTGTTCACCGCCGTCGACAAAGATTTCGATTCCATCTCCAGCCCGCGCAGCCCGTCATCCTCGCCCGAACGCACATAGGCGTCAAAGGCCTTCTGATGCGGTGCGCCGTCCTCGATCGAGGCCGCAAGATGCGGGCGCGCCGCGATGGTTGATTTACGATCCAGCATGGTCAGTCGCTCTTCTGTCTGTTGCAGTTTGGTTTTAACTTCAGCCTTCAGGCCCTTGAATTCATTCACGAAGCCAGCCATCGCCTGCTTCACCTCCTGAACCAGGGGTTCACCCTCTCCGGTCAAGGCCGGAGTCTCGGTCTTGCTCATCAGCACTTCCTTTTTCGGGGTGGATTTGAGGCGCGCTAGGTCCGCGCCAGCTCCTGCCGAGCGTCGTCGAACACCTCGGCAATACTGCGCCAGGTGTTCTCGGCCTCAGGGTCCGTCCCCTTCGCCGCCACCCGCGCACTGGGCAGCATCGGGAAGGTCACCAAAGACACCTCCCACAGCTCCAGTTCGGTCAGGACCCGCTGGCCCTTGTCATTTTTAACAGCCCGCTTGGTGCGATAACCAATCGACAGGCCATCGATCGCGCCCGCCCGGATCAACTCCGCCGCCTCGCGGCCCTTCTGCGTGCTCTCCAGCAAGCGCCCTTTGACCCACAGGCCAGTGTCGTCCTCGCGCACCTCGTCCCAGACGCCGATGGGCTGTGCCGGATCGTGCTGCCACAGCATCTTGACCCGCTGACCGGCCTTAGCGAGCCCGTCCAGCGAGCCGCGATACGCCCCGCGCTGCACCACATCACTGCCCTGATCAACCTGCCCAAACAGGCTGGCATAACCCTCGATCACCGCATCGTCGGACACCGACAAACCATCGCCAAAACGCGCGAATTTATGCTCCAACTCCATGAACTTCTCCATGTAACATACTGAACTTATGGCGTTACCACTAAGATAGACTGAAAGGCTTGCGCAAGGATCACGGCGGCCACGCCATAGACCGTCAGCCACAACCGCTTCTCCAGCCGCTCCATCATCTCTTCGATCTGATCCAGACGCCTGCACAGGTGCGCATGCTGGATCTCGGATACCCGCTCATGCGCCGCCAGGCGCAGACCCGGCGCGCAGTCGAACGGAGGATACCCCTCAGACATCCGCACGCTCAGGTAGCCCCAGCAACGCCCGCTTTTCAGCATCCGTCAGGAAATCGGCCCCATTGACCCGCGCCCATTGCGCATCGCGTTCCGCCGACAACGCAGGCACCTGATCCAGATCGGGTTTCAGCACCAGCTCTTCGCCGGTAAAGCCCACCAGCCATTCCGAAACCGCCGCCGCCACCCGCGTCACCAGGGGCAGCACGGTCAGGCGATAAAACGCCCGGTTGGCCTCCTGATAGTTCGAATAGGTCGCATCGCCTTGTATCCCCAACAACATTGGCGGGACCCCAAAGGCCAACGCGATCTCGCGGGCGGCGGCTTCCTTGGTCTTTTGAAACTCCATATCGGACGGTGAGAACCCCATCGGCTTCCAATCCAGCCCCCCTTCCAGAACCATCGGACGGCCCGCATTCCGCGCCCCGCGATAATTCTGCTCGATCTCATCGGACAGGCGGCGGAACTGATCCTCGGCCATTACCCCGTGGCCATCGCCTTTCCACACCAGCGCCCCCGAAGGCCGCGCCGCATTATCCAACAACGATTTCGACCACCGGGACGCGCTGTTATGCACATCAATCGCCATCGCCGCCGCCTGCATCGGCGAGAACCCATAGTGATCATCCTGCGGGTGGAACGACTTGATATGACAGATATTTTCCGCCGCAAACCGATGCGTCTTACCGCCCACTGCGTAATCATACGCCTTTGGCCACCCATCCGCCCCCGGCACCACGCTCATCCGGTCGGATCGCAGCACATGCAGTTCAACCGGCAGGCCCTCATCGGCCTGCACGGCCTCGACATAAGCATTGCCCGACAGCAGCAATTGCCCAAACAAGGCCTCCATCAACTCCGCCCGCCCCTGCGCCGCATTCGGACGACGCATCAGCGACAGGATCGGATGAACATCAAACCGTTGCGCTAGATCCTGCAACACCAAAGGCAACGCCGCCGCCGCCTCGGCAATCAACTTGACCGAGCGAAACCCCACCGGATTCCCCGAAAACCCCGTCCGCGTCAGCGACACCGCATCCCGAGGGCTCCACGCCACGCGCCCACCCGTCTGCCACGCCACAACCGGCCCCGCCGCGCTCGCCTTCACCTCGGGCGCCTCGCCAGCCGATCCACGACGCAAGAAATCGAATACCATCTGTGCTCCTTTCTGCCGCCGCTCTGCTCGGCTTGTTGAAAGGAGTTATGACGGAAAGAAGTTTAAGCCCCGGGAATGATGCGTACGGGGGGTGGGCAACGGACAGAAATGATCATTAATCTCGTCTACTAGAGCCAATTACTTTAGCCAGCATTTCCCTCCAACGGCTCGCCTCAAACCCGCCGATGTTTCCAAACTTGAAGTACCAAACACCCGCGGCAAAACACCGATAAGCATCCTCCATTTCGGCGTCAGTACTATCATGAACTGAAACGACCAAATTTTGTGTACGAGAGCCGTCTTGCACCAACAGTTTGAAGCCTTGAACATAACAAACGTCAGTATTGGTAGGCAGATTAACTACTGCATCAACCAATTCTCTAGGAAACTGCTCGAGGGCTTTGATAGAAACTCAATCATTCTCAATAAAACCGCGTCCGGAAGCAAAGAAAAAGCTAAGTTCAGCATCCTGGGCGTTAGGCTCAGATCCTACTTTTTCTTGATTGTCCAAAATCTGAACCGCAGTGGCGATGGAGTGAATACCAGCCTGATCACCGCTGTCCTCAACCCGCAAAACGAATGTGAATTTCCCGTAAGGGCTGCCCAGAAGTTGCGCCGATGCCAAGACGGGAAATACGGCGATGCACGTCAGAAGATAGCCCAGAATCCTATTGCTACTCATTTGACTTTACTCGCATTCAGCCCAATTCCGAGGCAGGTAAACGCTGCCGACAAAGATATGCAAGTCGGGACTAACAGTAACAGAACGCAGAAGAAGCATTATCTCTTACAAAGCCCTTACCCGAGGACGCCGATGCGCCCCTGCTGGCCCCACCACCAACTCATGCAGCGCCCTGACCGGCGCGTCGACCCGATCAGGCCAATCCTGTCCCTGAATCCATCATGGCCAATTGTAAGGCTTAGCGGCTTGCTGGACACTTAACTTAAATCCTTTGCAATCACCGCCAAGTTCTTGTGATTTCATGCCACGGCAATTGTCTGCGTTTCACATGCCCCCACGTGTGCTTCAAATTGAAGAGGCCACCCGATGACTGAAAACGAACCTGCACCGTCCGGACACTCCGATACGAACAATAACTGGACCAAGGAACCTACTGCTGCCGACAAACACGTCTACGAGGTGTTTGCCTCCAACGTAGTCGTTCTTGTGCAGCTGCTTGATGACTACAAAACAATGATGTCGCCGGATGTCCACGCAAGGCTGTTTTCTTCGCTGCTGACGTTGTCCCGGTTGCTCGGCGAATACGAGGACAGTTGGAATCAAGAATACCCAACGCCCTGAACCTGAATGCGCCCAGCTAAAGATCAGCCCTTTAGGAGAAATATGATTGTTTGTAGAGCACCCCTCAGAGTGCTCACAAACTCCGCACCCTCGGCCTTCTAAACGCCCCCGCAGGCCCCACAACTAACTCATGGAGCGCCCAGACCAGCGCGTCGACCCGGTCGGGTGAGCCCTGCCCTTCGAACCCGCGCGCGGTCATCTGGCACATCTGCTCCTCCAGCGAGTCCAACCCGGCCACATGGGCCACACGCCCCTGATCGTACAGCGCCGCTACAGGCTCGGCCCGCGCGACCTTGCCGCGTGACGCCCGCACCGCGCGATAAGGCACCAGAGGGTCCACCTGCCGCACGACCTCTTCCACCAGTTGCCCGCCCTGATTGACCTCGGCCACCAGCCGTTCGGCCCCGAACTCATCCATCGCGTCAATCGCCGCCTGCGCCCAGCCCGCCGGGCCAACGCCCTGCACCGTCCGGTCAGCCAGTACATAGGCCCGCCAGTCCTCGGGCGGCCCCTGTAGCTGAGCACCAACGACCACGATCCCGCAGGCATCCGCATCCGACCCCGTCGTCACCGCCGGGTCCAGCGCCACGACAACCCGGTCCAATGCGGGCACCTGCGCACAGCGCGCCGCCTCCAGCATCGAGCCGGTCCACAGCGCCCCTTCGGCATCCGACAGCAACACACCGTCCAACTCCTGCCGCCCCAGCCGCGTACCTGCATAACGCGCGCGCACCTCGTCCAAGAAGGACTCTGCCAGATTGGCCCGGTTCGCCTCGGTCGGCGCATGGGTCTGCACGGTCGACGGCGACGCCAGCAAATTCTTCAAAACCTTCACATTGCGCGGCGTCGTCGTCACACAGACCCGAGGCCGATCCCCCAAACGCAGTGCAAATTGCAACATATCCCAGGTCTCTCCAGCCTTCTTCCACTTGGCCAGCTCATCCACCCAGGCCGCATCGAATTGCGGCCCGCGCAACCCCTCGGGATCATGTGCCGAAAACGCCTGCGCCTCGGCCCCGTTAGGCCAAACCAGCTTGCGTTCGGACGCCTTCCAAACAGGCCGCCGATCCGGCGGTGAACACTGCAAGATCCCACTATCACCAAAGATCATCACATCGCGCACCTGATCGAAGGTCTCACCGACCAGAGCCACGCGACTGGCCTCACCCTTCTCCAACGGCAAAGACCCCTCGACCACCGACCGCACCCATTCGGCCCCCGCCCGCGTCTTACCGGCCCCACGCCCGCCCATGATCACCCATGACCGCCAGTCCCCCTCAGGCGGCAACTGATGCGGCAGCGCCCAGAACTCGAACAGGAAAGGGAGGGCACACAGCCCCCCCTCCCCGATCTCACTCAGAAATCTGTCCTGCACCGCAGCAGGCGCGGAGGCGAGCCAGCCTGCACCCGATCTCAGATCGTGCCCGATCAAGGTCGAGCGCATAGCCCCCTTGGGCAATTCCGGCTTGTCTGTGATGTTGTTCGACAAAGCTTGTCTCCACTTTCTGGCAACTGCGGATCAGCCCCTCTAGCTGACCCAGTTGCTTGCCTGTTCCGGCAAGGTCTGCATCCTCCCCGGCACCGATCTGTTTTCGCAGTTCTTCCGCTGCTTGGCGCAGATCGCGAATGGATCGCTCAAGCGACTGCAACAAATCAGCCGTCTGAGAAATCCGCTCTTCCGGGGTAATCAAAGTCATGTTTGCCTGTGACCTCATGCGTGAGTTTTTCCGCACGAGAGAAACGAAAAACGACCGCCGGGTCGCCCCGGGGCCGTTGCCCACCTCTTCTAGCATGACATAATTCATACCAAGAAAAGCGCGCAAAGTCAATGCGTTACGCAACCGGACGCAACACCCGGCGTCCGATCCGTTAACGATCAGCCCCGCATGACCTCAAGAAACGCAGCGCTTACGATCAAAGCCGCACCCAATGCTTCTCTCATCCCAAACGGCTCGCCCGAGAAGACCGCCGCCGAGATCAGGCCCACCACAACTTCGCTCATCAGCAGTAGACCAACGCGTGCCGGGGTCAGCTTGGTTGCGGGCCAAATCGTCAGAAAAAACATCGGCAAGGTGTACAGGACCGACAGCAACGCGACCGGGCCGATTCGTATAACCATCTCGCCGACTGCCTCTGATGACGCCAAACCGCCGCCGAATGGAAGGCTCAGCAGAGACAAAACCAAAGCGCCTGAAATAAAGGCAAAAACCTGCCCCGGAACAGAGATACCGGACGTCCGATAAAGCCCCAGCGATCCCATCGCCCAAGTGATCCCCGAGATCAGGGCCAGCCAGTCTCCAGTATTGCGCGGCCAGGGAAACCCCTGTTCTCCGCCAAGCACGATGAACATGCCACCCAGACCGCAGAGTAAGCCCAGCACTCGCGCCGGGCCAAGACGCTCACCCAGAAACACCATTCCAAGGATCGTTCCCCAGACCGGTGTCAGATAGAACAGCAGGATTGACCGGACGACATCTGTGTAAACCAGACTGATGGTAAACAAGCTGAACGCAGCACCGGTGAACATCCCGCTGAAGATCAGCCCGCGCCAATCTTTCAAAAGCGCTTGCCGTTCGCGCATCAGGAAAGGCGTCAGTACGATCAACGCCGAGGTGTACATCACAATACCCGGCCATGGGCCATCCAGTCCTTGGTCGACAAAGTAGCGAACCGGAATCCAGTACAGCCCCCACATCATCCCGCCGATGACAAGGGCGACGCTGGCGGTCCTCAAATCCGCTCCGTGTAAAGCTCTGAATGTCATGACCCGACTCATAAAACCTTCCGAACCGTATCTGGCAAACGCGCAACCCGCGCAAGCTTATGGCCGACACGGCGCTTGACAATCGCGACCGCAAGGCGCATGTGCCCCTCAAACAGCGCTACCGCGTGAGCACGTGGGCGACACCGCCCCCAACAGCGCCCGATTCACCCATAGTTCCCCATCACGCAGGGTTCTTGACGCGACAACCAGATGCTGCAGGGAACGCCTGCACGTCCTGAGGTTTCGCACAACCCCTGCCGGTCGCGGATGCGGCCCATCACGACTTGCCCGTGGACCTTTGCCTCGGGCTGTAAAGGATAGATATTTGTTCGACTTCGATATGCTGGGCCTTGCGCCCGCTCTAAATGATGCGCTCAAACGCGCCAACTTCACTCAACCGACCCCGATCCAGAACCAGGCGATCCCGCTGGCCCTGAATGGTCACGATATCCTTGGCCTCGCCCAGACCGGTACAGGTAAGACATTGGCCTTTGGCCTGCCGCTGATCGACCATCTGCTGGCCCAGCCCGGCAAGCCCGATCCCAAAACCGCCAAAGCGCTGATCCTCGCGCCCACCCGCGAGTTGGTCAACCAGATCGCCGACAGCCTTCGCAACTTGACCAAGAAAACCAAGATCCGCGTCGCGACCGTGGTTGGTGGTCAGTCGATCAACAAGCAGATCATGTTTCTGGCGCGCGGCACCGACATTCTTGTCGCCACCCCCGGTCGCCTGATCGACCTGATGGATCGCGGTGCGGTTAATCTGGGTTCAGTCAAGCACCTTGTGCTGGACGAGGCTGACCAGATGCTCGATATGGGCTTCATCCATGCCCTGCGTCGGATCGCGCCGGAACTGGGCACGCCGCGCCAAACCATGCTGTTCTCAGCCACCATGCCGAAGCAAATGGAAGAGCTCAGCCGCGCTTACCTGACCAACCCGCAACGGGTGCAGGTCTCGCCCCCCGGCAAAGCAGCCGACAAGATCACGCAGTCGATCCACTTTGTTGAAAAGCCTGCAAAACCCGCCAAACTGCGCGAGATCCTCTCGGCTGACATGGACGCGCTGACGTTGGTCTTCTCCCGCACCAAACACGGGGCCGAAAAGCTGATGAAGGGGCTGGTCGCGGATGGGTTCAACGCTGCTTCCATCCACGGCAACAAAAGCCAGGGCCAGCGCGACCGCGCCATCAAGGCCTTCCGCGCGGGTGAGGTGAACGTCCTCGTCGCTACCGACGTCGCCGCGCGCGGCATCGATATTCCGGGCGTAGCTTATGTGATCAACTACGACCTGCCCGAGGTACCGGACAACTATGTCCACCGCATCGGCCGCACCGCTCGTGCAGGCCGCGAGGGCGAAGCCATTGCCTTCTGCTCGGCGGAAGAGGTCGACCTGCTGCGTCAGATTCAGAAGCTGATGAAGATCGAAATCCCGGTCGCCAGCGGTGAGATGCCTGAAGCAATCTCACCAAAGAAAATCCCGCGCCGCCCAAGCAACCGCCGTCGCGGCCCGAAACCTCAGCACTCTGGTGCGCCCAAACCGGGCGGTCAGAAACGCCGCCGACCGCGTCGCGCGAAAGCGGCCTGAATAAGAAACGGCCCGGTCGATTGACCGGGCCGTTGCTTTATCGGGGTCAGAGCTTCGTGTTGTACAAGTCGGACAAAGTGCCGTTTCAAACCTGTACAACACGGACGATTGAATCAGTTCCCGGAATTCCGCTCAGCCTCGATCTCACGCCACTTTGCGACGTTGCGATTGTGCTCTTGCAGGGTCTCGGCAAAGGCATGACCACCGGTTCCGTCCGCAACAAAGAAGATGAAATCCGTGTTGTCAGGTGCCACCGCAGCCTCAAGGCTCGCAAGACCCGGATTGGCAATCGGGGTGGGTGGCAGCCCTTCGATGACATAGGTGTTCCAAGGCGTCGCACGGCGCAGTTCGCTTTGCCGCAAACCGCGACCCAAAGTACCCTGCCCTTTGGTTACACCATAGATCACCGTCGGGTCTGTCTGCAGCCTCATACCTTGGTTCAGACGGTTAACGAAAACGCTGGCTACCTGGCCACGCTCTTCCGGCTGACCTGTTTCTTTTTCGATGATCGAAGCCAAAATCAGCATCTCTTGGGGGCTGTTCAGAGGTAAACCATCCTGACGCCCCTCCCACGCTGCGTTGATTCTAAGCTGCTGTTTTTCCTGCATTTCAGCAAGAATTGCATTCCGATCTTCACCGGGTCTGACCTCATAACTGTCAGGGGCCAACATCCCTTCAGCTGGCAATTCGGCAACTTCGCCGGTTAGCAAATCCATCGCCTTCAGCGACTCGACAATCTGCCAACTGGTGACGCCTTCAGCTAACGAGATGCGATAACGCGTATCCGCCTCACCGCGTTTTTCTGCATAAACTTCCGGGGCGTCCTCTTCGCCGATCACAAAGGAAGCCACCTCATCAAAATCCAGAGTCGCCGGGTTCAGTTCCCGCACGCGGGTCTGCATACGGGTCACACCAATGCGGTATTCGATCTCGGTCCCGCAAGTGCTGGCGCCGCTATGAGTTATGTCGTCGACGATTTGCTCCATCGACGCTCCTTCGCGAACCAGAAAGCTACCCGCTTTCAGATGCTGAGATTTGTCTGTGTAATCAGCAGCTAAGCGGAAAATCAACCCGCTGCTGATCGCACCTTGATCCTCGAGGTCACGGCTGACCCGTGTCATGTTGGAGCCTGGCTTTACCTGCAGGCAGATCGCGGTTTCCAGCGGTCCTTCGGACTTGTATTGCGACTGCCCCCACAGGACGACACCGCCCATCAGGAACAGCCCAACGATCAGTATTGTCAACGCGTTCGAAGCGAGCGCTCGCCACATTTAGTTGACCTTTCCGAAGATCACACTTGCATTGGTGCCGCCGAAGCCGAACGAATTTGACAAGGCCACGTTGATCTCACGCTCGCGCTTGGCATTCGGGGCCAAATCGATCGGAGTTTCGACTGCTGGATTGTCCAGATTGATCGTCGGTGGCGCAACCTGATCGCGGATCGCAAGGATTGAGAAAATCGCCTCAATCGCGCCAGCGGCGCCCAGCAGGTGACCAGTGGCCGATTTGGTCGAAGTCATCGTCGCGTTGCTGGCGTGATCCCCCAGCAGGCGTTCTACCGCGCCCAGCTCAATCGTATCCGCCATGGTCGAGGTCCCATGCGCGTTAATGTAATCCAGATCCTTCGGCTCAAGCCCCGCACTACGCAGCGCTGCTTTCATCGAGCGTTCGGCCCCGTCGCCATCCTCGGACGGCGCGGTTATGTGATAAGCGTCACCCGACATCCCATAGCCCAGAACCTCGGCATAAATCTTGGCGCCACGCGCTTTGGCGTGTTCGTAATCCTCAAGAACTACAATGCCTGCACCTTCGCCCATGACGAAACCGTCGCGGTCGATGTCATAGGGGCGGCTCGCTTTCTTCGGATCATCGGCGTATTTGGTCGACAGCGCCTTGCAGGCGTTGAAGCCGGCGATACCGATTTCGCAAATACAGCCCTCGCCGCCGCCTGCGATCATCACGTCTGCATCCCCGGCGCGGATGATGCGGCTGGCATCACCGATCGCATGGGCACCGGTCGAGCAAGCAGTCACGACCGAGTGGTTCGGCCCTTTGAACCCATGACGGATCGAAACCTGCCCCGAGGCCAGATTGATCAGCGCGCCCGGGATAAAGAACGGAGAAACCCTGCGCGGACCTTTGTCGCGGATCAGGTTGGCCGTGTTGGCAATTGATCCCAGCCCACCGATACCGGACCCAATCAGAACGCCCGTGCGCAGGCGGTCTTCTTCGTCTTCGGGCAGCCAATTGGCATCCTTGCAAGCCATCTCGGCTGCAGCGATGGAATATAGGATGAAATCTTCAATCTTGCGCTGTTCTTTCGGCGGCATCCAATCGTCAGGATTAAACGTCCCGTTGGTGCCATCTCCGCGCGGCACTTCGCAGGCATAGGTCGTGGTGACCCCGCTTGCCTCGGCATCAAACTGCGTGATTGGTCCTGCGCCGGATTCTCCATCCAGCAGCCGTGACCATGTTTCCTCGACCCCACTGGCCAAAGGAGTGACCAATCCAAGACCGGTTACAACGACTCTGCGCATGAAGTGCCTCTTGCCTGCTTCCTGTTATGAGAACCGCTCATACCCCGGCCCGGGGTGCGGGGGCAAGAGCAACGGCATATTCTGAACCGGCATCCTTGTGCCGTAACCTGTTCAAATCCTCTGTCAATTGAGTTGAACGATGCCTGAAAGGCAAAAACCCGCCCTTCCTTCAACGGGAAAGGCGGGTCGTCTGGTACTGAAGTTTACTGGAACTCGGCGACTGGCTCGTGTGCCGATTGGGCGACCTCCAATGCTTCGGACAGATCGACGGACTTGCGGAACAGTGCCCGGCCTACGATCGCACCCGAAATATTCGAGATATAGGCGAGACGAGAGATATCGTCGCTGGTACGCACGACACCGCTGGCTATGATCGGCGTGCGTGATTTTTCGGCCAATCCTGAAATCAGACCCAGCTGCGCCTCGACGTCTTCCATATCGCTATCGATATCGGTCACCAGAATGGCTGCAAGCGGCGTATCCGCGAAAGCTTCGATGAAGGCTTCCGGGGTAAACGCACTTTGGCTGCGCCAACCTTCGGTCATCACTTGCCCTTGCCAAACATCGACCGCCAACACGATCTGATCGGGATAAAGCTTGGCCAATTCCTTAACCAACTGCGGGTCCCAGGCCGCAAGTGTGCCAATCACGATTCGGCCAGCCCCTTTGTTGATCCAATGTTCAACATGCTCGCGGGTCCGCATCCCCCCTGCCAACTGCACTGACATTTCAGAGGAGCGAATGATTTCTTCGATCAGTTCGGAATTGGTATCCCGGCCTTCGATCGCATCAAAATCCGTAAGCTGCATCCATTCCGCTCCAGCCGCAGACCAGCCGCGCGCGGTCTCGACCGGATCGACATGCCAGATCATCGCTTCATCCAGACGCCCCTTGTCCAGCGTAACGCACCGACCGTTCTGCAACTCCATCGTGGGGTAAATCATCATGATTCATATCCTCCGCTGAATCATTCCGTAATTCCACGATAGCATAGAGTCTCAGTTTGCCGCTTTATTTCACAAGATCGGCAAAGCTCGTCCATTTTGCGGCATCGCACTGCCCAATGCGTTTCACACCCGTGTCGGAGGTCCGTCACGGCGAAACAGATGAACGGGGGTGTCGCGGTATTCAGCTTCGCGCAACAGCTTGTAGCCCAGCTTTTCAGCCAATCGCTGTGAGGCTGCATGGTCCGCGTCGATCAGCGCAACCAACGGGCCCGGAATGATCCGGTCGAACCAGTCGTGCGCCGCCTGCGCGGCTTCACACCCGTATCCTTGCCCCTGCATGTCCGGGGCCAGAACCCAGCCGGCTTCGGGAAAACCATCAAAATCATCGCCCAGGGACCGGTTGCCATAAAAGAACCCGGCTTGCCCGATCAGAGTACGATTCGACTGCAGCATCACACCCCATTGACCGAACCCGGTCATCTGCCAATGTCCAGCGTTGCGCAGGAAAGAATCCCACGCCTCGCCGCGCGTTTTCGGGGTGCCTCCAATATGGCGTACAACCTCGGGGTCGCGCCAGATTTCGGCGAACCGGTTGAAATCTTCGGGGCGCATTGCACACAAGGTCAGACGCGCCGTGTTGATCATCGGGGTGGATCTTATCATGCCCTTGCCCGCTCAGAAACTTGCCTCAGGTGTCAGAGTGCGGAGCCTCAACGCCTCAAAGCAAGCGCGAAATGTGGCAGAGCATAAAAAAACGGCGCTTCCGTTGCCCGGAAGCGCCGTTTTTGTCTCAGTCAGGTCAGCTTAGGAAGCTTCGCTGATGAATTTGACCGCGTCGCCAAAGGTCTGGATGGTCTCGGCTGCGTCGTCCGGAATCTCGATGCCGAACTCTTCTTCGAACGCCATTACCAGCTCAACGGTGTCCAGGCTGTCTGCGCCCAGATCGTCGATGAACGAGGCGTTTTCGGCAACCTTGTCCTCTTCAACACCCAGGTGCTCAACAACGATCTTCTTTACGCGATCTGCGACGTCGCTCATGTCTATTCCTCATTTCAATTTCAGGGCTGTCCGCCCGGTTCTGCCCTTGCCCGTTCGGGGTGGACTTGTTTTGCCCTTTCCGGGCGGTTTGGGTCCCGGGTCCCCGGGAAATCAGAGAACCGGCCCTTGGACCGGTTCCTGCGCATATGCGCCGCCTATAGCACAGACAACGCACAAGGCAAACGCTTTCGCGCCCACCCTGAATTGCGATTACAACATGGCCATACCGCCATTCACATGCAAGGTGCTTCCGGTAACATAACCTGCTTCAGGGCTTGCCAGATACAGCACAGCGGCTGCGATTTCCTGCGGATCACCCATACGACCGGCAGGAACCTTGAGCAGCAGACCCTTCTTTTGCTCATCCGTCAGCTTCTCGGTCATCGCGGTGGTGATAAAGCCCGGCGCAACCGCATTAACGGTAATGCCACGGGTCGCAACCTCATGCGCCAGCGCCTTGGAAAAGCCGATCATGCCGGCCTTGGAGGCAGCATAGTTCGCCTGCCCTGGGTTTCCGATCGCAGCCACAACGGACGAGACATTGACGATCCGACCCCAGCGCGCCTTCATCATGCCCCTGATCACGCCTTTGCACAGCTTCATCGTTGCGGTCATGTTCACGTCGATCACGCTCTGCCATTCTTCATCCGACATGCGCATGAACAGGTTATCGCGTGTGATGCCTGCGTTGTTCACCAGAATATCAACCGAGCCCATCGCCTCAGCCGCTTGTTTCGGCAGGGCCTCGACGGCTTCGGGATCGCTCAGGTTACACGGCAAGACATGCGCACGATCGCCAAGGCTGTCGGCCAGAGCTTGCAGAGGCTCCACGCGCGTTCCGGAAAGGCCAACAGTTGCACCAGCGTCGTAAAGCGCGCGGGCGATATCGCCGCCAATACCACCCGAAGCACCGGTGATTAGCGCATTCTTACCTGTCAAATCAAACATCTATGTTTCCTCTCTGGCCGCCGAATCCGGCGGCTGTCCCTTGTTCATGCGCCGGGGTTAACGGCTTTTTGTACATCTTCAGGCGTCCCGACCGCTGTGCACGCCAATGCTCGATCGATCTTGCGGATCATTCCCGACAGAGCTTTGCCCGCGCCGATCTCCCACGCTTCGGTCACACCCTGCGCGACCATGTACTGTACGCTCTCACGCCACCGAACCGAGCCGGTGACCTGTTCCACCAGCAACTGACGGATCATATCTGGATCAGCCACAGCTTCGGCGCGAACATTCGCAACCAAAGGCACGGCAGGCGCTTTGATTTCAACCGAGGCCAAAGCCTCTGCCATTACATCTGCCGCAGGCTGCATCAGCGCACAGTGAAATGGAGCACTTACCGGCAACATAATTGCACGCTTGGCACCTTTTTCCTTGGCGATCTCGGCTGCGCGCTCAACAGCGGCCTTTGAACCAGAAACGACTACCTGGGTTGGGTCATTGTCATTGGCAGCCTGACAGACTTCATCTTGCGCGGCCTCTTCCGCAACGGCGCGCACCGCTTCAAGATCGAGCCCCAGAATGGCGGCCATTGCGCCCTCGCCCACCGGCACTGCACTTTGCATCGCCTGCCCGCGCGTCCGCAGCAGGCGGGCAGTATCGGCAACCGTCAAGGCTCCGGCCGCAGCCAGCGCCGAGTATTCACCCAGCGAGTGACCCGCCACATAAGATGCCATTGAAATCGAAACGCCTTCGGCCTCAAGTGCGCGCATTGCGGCCATCGAGGTTGCCATCAGCGCGGGCTGTGCATTCTGAGTCAGGGTCAGCTCTGCGATATCGCCGTCCCAGATCAGATCGCTCAGTTTTTCGCCCAAGGCCTCATCGACCTCATCGAAAACGGCGCGGGCGGCTGGATATGCCTCAGCCAAGGCCTTGCCCATTCCGATGGTCTGGGCGCCCTGCCCGGGGAAAACAAACGCGCGTGTCATTGGTGCCTCTTGCGTGACGTCAGATTTCGGCGGGGTTTAAACTGACAATCGGCGCGGCACAAGCATTGCCTGCGTTCTGCATCAGGACACCTTTACTGTGCATTTCTCTGTCTTGTGTCCACACGGCATCCATTTAACTTACCCTCAATTCAGAAACTCGGAGAGCCAATCGATGCCCCTTACCAACACCCGGTCCAGCTATGGTGGTGTAACCAAAGCATTTCACTGGCTGACCGCGCTACTGATCCTGACGGCTCTGCCGCTGGGCTGGTTCGCGAACCAATTGGCCCATGCGATTTACGATCCGAGCACTCCCACGACCGAGGATGACATCGCCCGCGCCGCCCAGCTGTTTTCACTGCACAAAACCATTGGTGTTACCGTGTTCTTCGTCGCACTGGCCCGAATCCTTTGGGCTGTTACCCAGACGAAGCCGGGCTTGCTGAACGCTGAAAACAAACCCGAGGCCTTCGCCGCCGAAACTGTGCACTGGCTGCTGTACGGCTCGCTTGTACTGGCTCCGCTCAGCGGCTGGATCCACCACGCCGCCACCGACGGCTTCGCGCCGATCCTATGGACCCTTGGTCAGAACCTGCCGCTTATTCCGAAGTCAGCTTTCCTTGCCGACATCAGCGCCAGCCTGCATTGGCTGTTCGTCTGGGCCCTGGGTGTGGCACTCGTGCTGCACATAGCGGGCGCGCTGAAACACCATGTCGTGGACAAAGACAGCACCCTGCGCCGTATGCTGCCCGGCCAATCGGACGCGCCGGAACCCCCGGCACAGCACCATTCCATTGTTCCCGCCTTCGCCGCCTTGGCAATCTGGGGCGCGGTGCTGGTTGGAGGTTGGTCCAACGGTGTCTTTGACGACCAGTCCAAAGCATCCGAAGACACGGCCGAACTTGCGCAAGTTCAATCGGAATGGGAGGTCGAAGACGGATCCCTGTCGATTACTATCTCGCAACTGGGCAGTCCCGTAAGCGGCGAGTTTGCAGACTGGACTGCAGCGATAGCGTTTGAGGATCCCGCCGAGCCGGGGTTGGCCGGTTCCGTCGATGTAACGATTGCCATTGGTTCACTCAGCATCGGCACAGTCACCGACCAAGCGATGGGTGCGGATTTTTTTGACAGTGCGCAGTTTCCTACGGCTCAATTTAAGGCCGACCTGTTCAAAACGGATGCGGGTTATGAGGCGCGAGGACCTCTGACAATCCGGGACAAATCTATCGATGTCGTCCTGCCATTTACGCTGGAACTAGCCGACGATGCAGCGACGATGTCGGGGAATCTGGAACTCAACCGAATGGATTTCGACGTTGGAACATCGCAACCCACCGAAGATTCGTTGGGGTTCACGGTTATCGTTGCAGTTGAATTGACGGCAGAACGCGACGACAAATGAAAAACCGCCGGGGCGCATAACCCCGACGGTTTCTTTTTTTGGGATCATGAAGGGATTAGTCGGCCTTCTGCGCCTCGATCGAAATATTGACCTCGACCTCGTCACCCACGAATGGAGCGAATTGGCCCAAATCAAAATCGCTGCGCACCAGCGTTGTGGTGGCGTCAAATCCGGCCCATGGCTTGCCCGCCATCGGGTGCTCACCCACCTGGTTAAGCTTGGCATCCAGAACCACGGATTTGGTGACACCATTCATGGTCAGATCACCGGTGATGTTGGCTGTGTTTTCGCCAGTGACCTCAATAACAGTTGAAGTGAAGGTCACCAGATCACCTTCGGCTGCGCCAAAGAAATCTTCGGTCATGAAGTGATCTTCGCGCGGTTTCCAACCGGTGATCATCTCAACGACCGGCATCGAAACAGTCACGCTCGATGCTGCCGGGTCTTCCTGATCAAACATGATTTCGCCCTCAAAGCCCGAAAACATGCCCGTGGTGGTCGAAAAGCCAAGGTGGTTATAGCTGAAGATGACCTGGCTGTGGCTGGGGTCCAGAACGTATTTCTCGGCGCTGGCAAACGCCGAGGTCGCTGATACGGCCAAAGCAGCAGCAAGAAGGGTGGATTTCATGACAATCTCCGCAAATTTGTGAATGCAAACCGAATGGGTTGCTCGATAACAAAAATGTGCTGCCCAAGGGCAGCACACAAGTTTTTTTGATTCACAACTTCTGTTCCTTTTTGAACAGAATAAAAGTCAGGCGAAAATTGTTACGTTTTGGCTGAGTTGACCTTTGAGCGCTGAGCCAACATCCGCCGATTCCAGTGGCAGCTTCATCAGCAGGCTTCCGTCTACATCGTACAGTTCGACCTGGTCGTCAGCGAAACGCGCGCCACCCAGCGAGTCGTAGCTGCGGCGCAATACCGTTTGCGGCCGACCGTTTTCGTTTTTCTGAAGAATGCGAACCTCGCGGCGGATTGGGTCAAAGTAGGCGTCTGGGCGCGCATCCATCACCTCGATGGTCAGCAGGCTGACGCCAACAATCAAGAACATCAGCGAAGCGACTAACTTGATAGGCCAAACCTCGGCCCCCATAACCGAACCCGGCATCAACCACATCGAAAAGGCCGACACAATCAGAAAGACACCAACGGCACGCAGAAGAAACATCCGAGCCCGCCAATTCGGCGCAAACGTAATCAGCACAGGGACGGATTTATCAAATACCGCGGCAGGTGCCGATTGTTCAAAAGTGTTTGTGTTCATGACGGCCATTGTCTTGCCCTGTCTATGTTTTCCAATCTACCGGGTTCTCCCGGCTTCATGAACAACCTCGGGGCGAAAAGCGTCAGGAATTGGGCGCACCAGTGGAAATAGGGCGACTTCACAAAGGCATATGTGGCAGGGCTTGCCCCGCCCGCTCAAACGTGTATACGGGGCCATCCTTCGCAGGAGTTATGAATCGCGCAGCCTCTCGTGGCAGGGTCGCGAAGGACCATATGGCCCCGCCTTTGAAATGCGCCTTGATATAAACAGGAGTGCACATGCCACTGTATGAGCATGTAATGATCGCGCGTCAGGATTTGTCCAACGCGCAGGCAGAAAGCCTTGTCGAACATTTCGGCACCGTTCTGGCGGACAACGGCGGCAACGTCGTCGAAAGCGAGTACTGGGGCGTCAAGACGATGGCTTACAAGATCAACAAAAACCGCAAAGGCCACTATGCCTTTCTGAAGACCGACGCCCCCTCGGGCGCGGTTCAGGAAATGGAACGCCTGATGCGGCTGCATGACGACGTTATGCGCGTTCTGACAATCAAGGTCGACGAGCATGCCGAGGGCCCTTCGGTCCAGATGCAGAAGCGCGATGAGCGCGAAGGCCGCCGCGAGCGCCGCTGATCAACGCCTGACGAAAGGACATAAACCATGGCCGCAAAACCATTTTTCCGCCGCCGCAAGGTCTGCCCGTTCTCGGGTGAGAACGCGCCGAAAATCGACTACAAAGACACTCGTCTGCTGCAGCGCTACATCTCTGAGCGTGGCAAGATCGTACCTTCGCGCATCACCGCCGTTTCGGCGAAAAAGCAGCGTGAACTGGCCCGTGCTATCAAGCGCGCCCGCTTCCTCGCCCTGCTGCCCTACGCCGTGAAGTAAGGAGAGACTGACATGCAAGTTATCCTTCTGGAACGCGTTGCGAAACTGGGTCAGATGGGCGACGTCGTTGACGTCAAGCCCGGCTACGCCCGCAACTTCCTGCTGCCCCAAGGCAAAGCGCTGAGCGCATCGAACGCCAACATCGCGTCGTTCGAAGCCCAGAAAGCGCAGCTTGAGGCACGCAACCTGGAAACTAAGAAAGAAGCTGAAGCGCTGGCTGAAAAGCTGGACGGTCAGCAGTTCATCGTGATTCGCTCGGCATCGGATGCCGGCGCTCTGTACGGTTCGGTCACCCCGCGTGACGCCGCAGACGCTGCAACCGAAGCTGGTTTCACCGTCGACAAGAAACAGATTGCCCTGATCGCTCCGATCAAGGAACTGGGTCTGCACTCGGTCGCAGTCAACCTGCACCCCGAGGTAGAAGTCGAGATCAAGATGAACGTCGCACGTTCGGAAGAAGAAGCCGAACTGCAGGCATCGGGCAAATCGATCCAGGAACTGGCTGCTGAAGAAGAAGCCGCTGCCGAATTCGAGATCGCCGAGCTGTTCGACGACATAGGCTCTGCCGCTTCGGAAGACGAAGATCTGGTTGCCGAAGAAGCTCCGGTCGAAGAAGACGAAGCAAAAGCCTGATCTGACTGCATATCCAATATCAAAGGGCCGCGCTTTTACGCGGCCCTTTTTCTTTTTGTTACATCGCAAGCAAAATTCGGCCCGATTGTTCGCCTGGCCTTGCAGACCGGCGAGGGTTTCATATCATCGCTATTCGCAATCAGGAGTATTTTGATGACCCCCCTCCTTCGTCGCCGCGTCTTAACCTTGTTGCTTATGGCACCGCTTGCAGCTTGTGGCAGTCCTGGCAGCTCGGGTTCCGGCGATACGTTCGATCCCCCCCTCTACCCCAATGAAACACCCGAGCTTCGCGCCTCGATCAATAAATGGGCTGACCACTACGAGCTCCCGCGGGAGTTGGTGCACAAGCTGGCGATCCGTGAAAGCACACATCGGCCGTGGGCGGTGAACCGCCCCTATTATGGGCTTCTGCAAATCCTCCCGGCCACTGCGCGATCAATGGGTTACACTGGAAATGCCAAAGGCCTGCTGGACGCCGATACCAATCTGGAGTTTGCCGGAAAATACCTGCGAGGCGCGTGGCTTTTGTCTGATGGAGATCAACAACGTGCCATCTTTCTTTATGCCAAAGGATATTGGCCCGAAGCAAAGGCCAGGGGCATGCTCGTCGAGACGGGTCTGGTTTCTGCCACAGAATAGGCATGTTTAATTCGCATTTCGATTGTAATGCACATACATAACCTTCGAAATGCCACGGCGAATCCCATGACCTACTGCACAACTCTGACGTTAAATCTTTTAAAGGTGCGTAATTGTGTGCCCGAAAGGCACATTTACCTATAAAAGGCAGACATTTCCCACATCTTCTTGTCTTGACAAGCGAAATGTGGTGTCCTGCTTGACGTCAGGGAAGACAGTATCATTTTCCTGGCCAAGGGGATCCGCCCGCTCACTCGGGTCTAACTGGTCGTTACCGTATGGATATTGTTGATCTCAGCACTCTTCCCGAACAGGATACTCGGTATGACGAGTTCCTGCGTCAGGTCTGTGACAAATATGAAATGGACCACGCAGCCTATGCGGGTATGAATCCTGCTGCAGGTACGATTCACGGCCATGTGACCTATGGGGACGACTGGAAAACCCACTATCAAGAGCAAGGCCTGCACCTGATCGATCCGACGCTGCACATGAGCCAGCGCAGTATCGCTCCGGTCGACTGGAGCCGTCTGGAACGCGGTAAAGATTTCCAGCGCGTTTTTCGCGATGCACATGATTTTGGCATTCCAGATCAAGGCATTACGATTCCGGTTCGCGGGCCGTACGGAGATATCGGCTTGCTTAGCGCAGTGCGCGAGTGCAGCCGGGATGAGTGGAAGAAACTGGTGCCCAACGTGATAAGTGACCTGCAATCATTGGCCGTACACATCCATGACAATGTCATGACATCAGATACGATCAGCCGAATGCTGTACCACCCGACCCTCTCCAGCCGAGAATTGGAGATTTTGCAATGGGCCGCAGCGGGTAAATCGCAACAAGATATCGGCGATATCCTGTCGATTTCGCACCGCACGGTTGAGGTGCACTTGCGCTCTTCTCGCGAAAAGCTTAATGCACTGACGACTCCGCAGGCTGTCGGTCGGGCCATCGGAATCGGCTTAATCTACCCAGGATAAAGCCAAATTTTGCCGAAAATGGGCTAAAAAAAGCCAATATTACGGGAAACCCCCAATAGATTCGCTGTGGAAACCGGGTAACGTTTTATCCACAGACAGATCACTCGAAGGGGGTTAACATGATTTTGGTAGTTGATGGGCTGAACAGACATCTGTTCACCGAAGTTCTTGACGATATGTTCGAACTGCGCGCTCGGGTTTTTGGTGGACGACTTGGATGGGACGTCCACATCGAAGACGGCAAAGAAATCGATCAGTTCGATCACCTGGATCCTGCATACGTAATTGGTCTCGACGATGAGGGGAACGTCGTAGCCGCAGTACGTGCACTCCAGACCACCGGCCCGCACATGCTTTCAGATGTCTTCTCGGACATCTTGTGCGGCGAAGCGCCAATGCGCAGCGCGACCATGTGGGAATCCACCCGCTTCTGTGTCGATACGCAGCGACTGACCCGAGGAAAAGAGAAGAACTCGGTTTCTTATGCGACCTGTGAGCTGATGATCGGATCTCTGGAATACTGCCGTAGTGCGGGTATCCAGGACATCATCACCGTGATTGACCCGGTTATGAACCGCGTTCTCAAACGCTCGAACTGTGCGCCTTACGACTATGTGGGCGAAACCGTTCCGATGGGCAAGGTACCGGCCATGGCGGCGTTGCTGGATTGCACAGAAGAAAGGATTTCGGGCCTTCGCGAATTCGCAGACATTCACCACGATGTCTTTATCGAAGAAGAAAAGGCGTTAGAGTTCTTCGAGGCCAAAAAGGCCGCCAAACTCAGCCCCGCAAATCGCGACCACAAGCCGCTCACCGATCTTGAGAAATACTTTGTCGAACAGATGAGTGCGGCCAAGACGGAAGAAGAAAGGCAGGCAGTGCTGAAACTGATCGAAGCGCTGTCCGACACATTCACCCCAGAGCAGAAGACCGCTCTGTTACAGACCCCCCGTGCTTTTGCTCATGAGGCCTGACCCCCTCACCTCATAGTACAAAGCCACCCATGCGGAGCCGTCTAATTCGAGACGGCTCCGCTTTTTTTTGACCCCTAATGGGGGAAGGAAGAGGATTATTCCTCTTCCAGTGCCTCAACGGCTTTTTGCAGATCGTCCTTGCTGACTTCTTTGTCCGCAACCTGAGCCAGTTCGAAGACGTAGTCGACAACCTTGTCTTCAAAGATAGGCGCACGCAGCTGCTGCTGCATTTGGGCGTTCTGCTGCACAAATTCAAAGAACTGGCGCTCCTGGCCCGGGTACTGACGCGCCTGGTTCATGATCGCTTGTGTCATTTCCGAGTCGGTCACTTCAACCTCGGCCTTCTGGCCCAGTTCGGCAAGCAGCAGGCCCAGACGCACGCGGCGTTCGGCAAGCTTGTTATGCTCGTCGGTTGGTTCGATCGGATCGTGATCGTGACCTTCAACGTCAGGGTTTTCCTCGTGCCACAGCTGGTGTGCGATCTGCTTGGCTTCGGCTTCTACCAGTGACGGCGGCAGGTCGAACGAGACTTTCTCGTCCAGCACGTCCAACAAAGCGCGCTTCATAACTGCACGGGACGCACCAGCATATTCGGCTTCCAGTCGCTCGGCGATCTGTGCCTTCAACCCAGCCAGATCTTCGGCACCAAATTTCTTGGCCAACTCGTCGTCGACCTCAGCCGCGACCGGCTCTTTCACCTCTTTGATAGTGCAGGTGAAAACGGCGTCTTTGCCGGCCAGATGCTCAGCACCGTATTCTTCGGGGAAGGTGACGTTGACGTCTTTTTCTTCCTCGGCCTTCACACCAACCAACTGCTCTTCAAAGCCGGGGATGAAGCTGTTCGAGCCCAGAACCAGCGGGTAATCTTCAGCCGAACCGCCTTCGAACTCTTCGCCGTCAACCTTACCAACAAAGTCGAACACGATCTGGTCACCGTCTTTGGCTTTCGAACCTTTGCGACGCGCTTTGAAGTTCTGCGCGGTCTCAGCCAGGTTGTTCAGCGCTTCTTCCACGGCTGCGTCGTCCGCTTTGACAACCAGCTTCTCCAGTTCGACCGATTTCAGGTCAACTTCCGGAATCTCGGGCAGCGCTTCGTAGGACATCGCAACTTCTACGTCGTCGCCTTCTTTCCAGTCCTCGTTGGTCATCTTGACCTCGGGCTGCAAAGCAGGACGTTCGCCGCTGTCCTCAAAGTGCTTGTTCATCGCACCGTCGATGGTTTCTTGCATCGCTTCGCCAAGCAGGCGCTGGCCGAACTGCTTTTTCAGCAGAGCCATCGGCACCTTGCCTTTGCGGAAACCCTTCATTTCAACCTCGGGCTGCGCTTCGGTCAGTTTCTCGTTGACCTTGTCGTCCAGCTCGGCTGCGGTCACAACGATGTTGTAGCCGCGCTTCAGACCTTCGTTCAGCGTCTCGGTAACCTGCATTTTGGTAGTCCCCATAGGATTCGGGGCGCGCAAAACGGGCGCGCCGGGCAAATTTGACGCCTTCTATTTGCACAGCCGCCTGCGTGCAAGAGGCAAAGGCCCTTTCAGGCTGGTTTTACCCCTATTACAGACGAAAAAACGCCCCGGCACAGGCCGGAGCGTTCGATCATCGAAAGCTGAGAAATCAGAACCTCCAGCGGGCCCCCAGCACCCACGCCTCATTGTTGTCGAACGAAGCGCCATCTTCGAAATCGTGATTGCGGTATTTCAGATATGCATCTGTATTGATGCTGTCGATACGCTGAACAACAGCGATGCCCCAAGCATCGGTGCTGGAACCGTCATTTACGAAGTCCGAGCCCGAGTAATAGTCGATCCCGATACCGGTTTTACCCCAGGATACCCACTGATCCTCATAGGCAATCTTGCCGTAGAAGTAGTTCGGGTCAGACGCACCATCCGCGTCATCGTCCCGCGTACCGGCGGCTACGGTGAAGCTCAGGCCGTTTTGCAGCATAACCGAGGCCGACCCGATCGTATCCTTGCGGTCCCCCGATCCATCGTCAGCCGAACGCACCGAGTATGCAACCGCCGCTGCAAATTCAACCCCGCCGCCGAAGGTGTTGTCATAGCGAAGGCCGATATCGTAATAGTCATCGTCATCGCTGCTGGACAGAATGTTCTGACCATAGGCGATGCCGGCCTTAAAACCGCTGAACTCCGGCGTGTCATACCGAACGCGGCCACGGCGCGCACCGTCAAAGTTGCTGCTGGAATCGCCAACGGTGATGTCGCTCAGAAAACCGTCAGTACCGCGATAGAAGAACCCGCCATTTTCATCGTTGGTAAAGGAATACAGCGCGGTTCCGACGTAAGACAGATCCACTTCGGCAGCGCCATCGGCCACCATGCTGCCCTGACCGGCCGAGAATTTACCCCAGTCACCGGCAAGTGCGAAATCCACGTGACGGATATCTTCACGCGTCCAGCCGCTGAAATCTGTGCCCAGCTGGTTCCACTCGCTCGAGCTCGGCAGACCAAGCCCGGTTTCAAAACGGAAGGTGAAATCGTTGTTACCGAAGGGCTGCAACAGTTCCAAACCGACGCGGCTGTTTGACAGGTCATTGTCCAGAACGCGCGTTTCGGTCTCTTCACCGTCGTCAACCGAGATTAAGGCCGGGTGCAACTGACCATAAAGCAGGACATAACCGCCCGTGTTGTTTTCGTATTTCAGTTCGGCGGCGGCGGGGATTGCCGTTGTTGCGACAAGCGCCGCTGCTATCGAAGTCAGCTTAAAATTCACTGTCATGTCATTCACCATAGATGGGTCAGTTTTTTTGATATTGCCGATATGCGCACCTGGATTAACGGTTCCAATGATTGCTAAAGCTTATTAGCCCGGCATTGCATTTCTGCCACAGGCGGAGGCGGGGACCTTCAGGGAAAGCGTTTTATAATCAATATTTTGACCTAGTTCGAAAGCAGCACCCAGCTAACCTGCAAGACAATTCTTGCGCTGCGTGTTGCAGCTTGCAAACACCCGTTATGCGCACAGGTAAATCATAAGGCGAAACATTGCCGCTTTGACCCGCGATCGGCCAATATTTGCCTATGACCCATTGATTTCAAGCCGTGCGAATACCGCTGGCACTTGTTCCGGCAGATCTTCAGCAATCAACCCCGGCCCAAATTGCCTGGCGCATTCCACATGTAACCAAGCTGCGGTCTTGGCTGCAGCCATCGGGTTGAAGCTCCGCGCCAGTAGTCCCGTTATGAACCCGGCAAGCACATCGCCCGACCCTGCTGTCGCCAGCCAGGGCGCCGCCCGGTCAAACAGCGCCGCATTGATCACACATTGCCCATCCGGTGCAGCAATCGCCGTGTCAGGGCCCTTGTATAGTACCACACAGCCAGCCTGCTTGGCCGCCTCACGCACGGCATCCACTTTGGAATAAGCCGGCCCTCTGCCCGGCTTGATCGAGAGCTTTTCGGAGATCTCCGGGAACAATCGCGCAAACTCGCCCCCGTGCGGTGTCAGAACACATCTGTCATGGAGCATGTCCAACAGCACCTCTGGCGCATCAGCAAACGCCGTCAAAGCATCCGCGTCCAGCACTGCTGGACGCCCCGAGGCCAGCACCGCAGGAACCAGCTCCTGCGCACGCGCCAACCCCAAACCAGGACCGAGGCATAGTGCATTCAACCGCGCATCCATCAGGACTTCCAACAGATCATCGCCGCTCTGGACCCGCTGCAGCATCAGCGCAGTGATGTGACTGGCAACCTCCATCTGAGCCGAGGGTGGAACACCCAGCGTCACCAATCCGGCCCCGATGCGTAATGCGCCACGTGCCGCCAGCCTTGCTGCGCCGGTTGCCCCCGCACCTCCGCTAATAATCAAGGCATGCCCATGCGCATATTTGTGTAAGGCAGTTGCCTTCGAAAAATCAGCATCCGGGGCGGTCACCAGTTTGACCGCACCCTGAACTCCCTCCTCCAAACCAATGTCCTTGACGACCAATCGGCCACTTCTGACCGGCCCCAGCCCCAGATAATGCCCCAGCTTTGCAGTATGAAACGATACCGTGAGCCTGGCCTGAACCGTCGCGGTCCCCGGGACCAGCTCACGCCCACTATCGGAACACAGGCCAGACGGCATATCAACGGATACTGTCTTTTCGGCGATGGCTGGATCCGAGGCAGTCATTTCTGCCCATTTTAGAACATCACCCTCAAGCGGTCGCTGTAAGCCCGTCCCGAATAACGCATCGACATAAAGGTCAGCCCCTTGATGCGCGGCAAACACTTCGGAAAATGGGTGAACCTCCCCCAATTCGCCCCACCTGTCATGATTCACACGCGCATCTGGTGGCAGCTTCGCCGGATCACCAAGAAGAAATGCCGCCACCTCCCAGCCGCGCTCCCGCAGCAAGCGTGCAACAACAAATCCATCCCCCCCGTTATTTCCTGGCCCGCAAAGAATTACCGCACGCAGCGGATCCTCTTCATCTGGCCCCAAATACCTCGGGGGTGCGGGGGCTGGCCCCCGCTGCAGCTCTAGCCATTCTTCAAATACGGCTTGAAGAACACCGCGCCCCGCCCGCTCCATCAGCTCCAGCCCGCTCACGTCGCCGGACTCAATCGCGGACTTTTCGATCGTCCGCATCTGTGCCGCTGTCAGCAACTCTGCCATATTGCGCCCTCACGCGATTCAATTCTGATTACATTTTGTGCACATCGATCAAAATTTAACCCGTTGCACGATTTCGCAGCACCACAAGGCGACCAAATTCGCAGTTCCATTGCCGCCCGATCTTAGACGTGATCATTGCCATCGAGACAACCATACAAGGTGAGCCGGAATGAAAAAGATCGAAGCGATCATCAAGCCGTTCAAACTGGACGAAGTGAAAGAGGCGCTGCAAGACGTGGGAGTCCAGGGCCTCAGCGTGGTCGAGGTGAAAGGCTTTGGTCGCCAGAAAGGTCACACCGAACTTTATCGCGGCGCAGAATATGTTGTCGACTTTCTACCCAAGGTAAAGGTCGAGGTCGTGCTGGATGATGATCAGGTTGACGCAGCGATCGAAGCCATCGTTAGCGCCGCAAAGACCGACAAGATCGGGGACGGAAAAATCTTTGTCTCACCTATCGAACAAGCCATTCGTATCCGCACCGGCGAAACCGGTTCGGAAGCCCTGTAACACAGCAATCTTCAAATCAGAGGAACAAATAGTATGAGCAAGGACGCAGTTCTTCAGCTGATCCGTGATGAAGACGCCGAATACGTCGACATCCGCTTTACCGACCCGCGTGGCAAACTTCAGCACGTCACCATCATGTCTGATCAGGTCGATGAGGACTTCCTGGAAGAGGGCTTTATGTTCGACGGTTCGTCCATCGCGGGCTGGAAGTCGATTGAAGCTTCCGACATGAAACTGATGCCCGACACCGACAGCGCCTATGTCGATCCGTTCTATGCGGAAAAGACCATCTGCCTGCACTGCTCGGTTGTGGAGCCTGACACTGGTGAAGCCTATGAACGTGACCCGCGAGGCACCGCTCAGAAAGCCGAAGCGTACCTGAAGGCTTCCGGTATTGGTGATGTGGCCTACATGGGTCCTGAGGCCGAATTTTTCCTCTTTGATGACGTTCGTTTCTCGAACAGTATCAACAAGGTATCCTACGAAGTTGATGCTACTGATGCATCGTGGAACACCGACACCGAATACGAGATGGGCAACATGGGCCATCGTCCGGGCGTCAAAGGTGGTTACTTCCCCGTAAACCCCGTTGACGAAGCGCAGGACCTGCGCTCGGAAATGCTGTCGACAATGAAGCGTCTGGGCATGAAGGTCGACAAGCACCACCACGAGGTTGCATCCTGTCAGCACGAACTGGGCCTGATCTTCGACAGCCTGACCAAGCAGGCCGATGAGCTGCAGAAATACAAGTACGTGATCCACAACGTTGCACATGCCTATGGCAAATCGGCGACCTTCATGCCGAAGCCAATCGCAGGTGACAACGGCACCGGCATGCACGTGAACATGTCGATCTGGAAAGACGGCAAGCCGCTGTTCGCGGGCGACAAATACGCCGACCTGTCTGATGAGGCGCTGTACTTTATCGGCGGCATCCTGAAACACGCCAAAACGCTGAACGCCTTCACCAACCCGGCAACCAACAGCTACAAGCGTCTGATTCCAGGGTTCGAAGCCCCCGTCTTGCGCGCCTATTCGGCCCGCAACCGTTCAGGCTGCGTGCGTATTCCGTGGACCGAAAGCCCGAAAGCCAAGCGCGTCGAGGCCCGCTTCCCCGATCCGGCCGCAAACCCTTATCTGGCGTTCGCCGCGCTGCTGATGGCCGGTCTGGACGGCATCAAGAACAAGATCGATCCGGGCGAAGCCATGGACAAGAACCTGTACGATCTTCCTGCCGAAGAACTGGCCGACATCCCGACCGTCTGCGGCAGCCTGCGCGAAGCTCTGGAAGCGCTGGCATCTGATCACGACTTCCTGCTGCAAGGCGACGTGTTCACCAAAGACCAGATCGACGGCTACATCGCGCTGAAGATGGAAGAGGTAGAAACCTACGAGCACACACCTCACCCGGTTGAGTACGGCATGTACTACAGCTGCTGATTAAGAATTTTCGACGAAAATTCTCAGGGGGCGCCCATCGGGCGCCCCTTTTTCTGTATCTCTGCGAGATTTGACGGATCGATGATGATCTTTCAAAATTTGAGCTCAACATCAGGCGGAGAGAGCACATGCCCGCAAGCGACGAACCCTTTTCTGAGTATTCAGGACTTGTAACCTCGGAGAAAGATCTGGAACGCATTTGCGGGCAACCCTTGCCGCAGATCATTGCAAAGGAATTGCCTGCACTTGATGAGATGTGTCGAGACTTCATCGGCATGTCCTCGTTCTGCCTGATCGCTTCGGCCAATCCCGATGGGCATCTCGATATTTCGCCTCGTGGCGATCCTGCGGGGTTTGTGCAGGTGCTCTCGAACTCGATGATTGCGATCCCGGACCGGCCCGGGAACAAGCGCGTGGATACGTTTCATAATGTGCTGAAAGATCAGCGCGTCAGCGTGATATTCTTTGTCCCCGGAAAATTGGAAACTCTGCGCCTGCGGGGATCCGCGAGAATTAGCGCAGATCCCGAACTTCTTTCAAACATGGCCGTTGGTGGACGCGTGCCCAAGCTGGCCCTGTTGATCCATGTCGAAACCGTCTTTGCGCACTGTCCCAAATGCATCATTCGATCAAACCTGTGGCAACCCGATGAATGGCCGGACTCATCCAGTCTGCCAAATATGAACGCGATGATGGTCAAACATGCCAAGATCGACAAAACCCCGGATGAATGGTTCGAATCCCTGAAAGGCACAGACGAGCTTGATCTCTATTAAACCACTTTGCGGTAGGTCGAACTCGGCTTAGGCTGAGCATGGTTTTTTTTGCACTCGGATTTCCTCTATGCCTCGTCTTCGCCTTTACGCTGCGCTCGCGTTCCTTCTGCCCTCAGTGGCACTGTCCGCCCCTTGTGGGAATACCAGCAGCGGGTTTGAGGCCTGGAAAGCCGACTTTGCCAAAACCGCCAAACGAGCGGGTGTGAAAAAGAAGGGTCTGCAAGCGCTCGCACAAACGCAATATGCAACACGTACGATTGCCGCGGATCGCAATCAGAAGAGCTTTAAATACTCATTAGACAAATTCATGCAGGTGCGCGGGGCAAACACCATCGTTGCGCAAGGGCGCAAGCGCAAAGCTCGCAATCCGCAGTTTTACGCCGCGCTCGAGCGTCAATATGGCGTACCGGCGGGTGTGCTAATTGCCATTCACGGCATGGAAACCGGCTTTGGAGGTTTCATGGGAGATAGTCAGGTTGTTTCCGCAATCACGACATTAGCCTATGATTGTCGCCGATCCGAATTCTTCATCCCGCACGCTATCGGCGCCTTAAAACTGGTTGACCAAGGTACCCTTACGATGGCGACAAAAGGGGCAAAACATGGCGAGCTGGGGCATACACAGTTCCTGCCCGGCAACGCCCTGACCTATGGTGTGGACGCCACCGGTGACGGTCGGGTCGATTTTTATAACATGACCGACGCGCTCGCCTCGACCGCGAATTTTCTACGTAAGAAAGGGTGGAAGCCCGGTCGCGGCTATCAACCCGGAGAGCCGAATTTTGCGGTCATACAGCAATGGAATGCGGCCTCGGTCTACCAGCAATCCATTGCAATCATGGCGGCGCGAATCGACAACTAGGGCGGTCATAGGCTTGACGTCAGAGCACCTGAATTCGGCCACATTGTTGCCACATAGATTTAAGGAAACCCCGATTTTCTTGGTTTCCAAAGCGTAATCAATCTTGGAATATTTCGACTTTTTTCCATTTTGGTCAAAATTTGCGCCATTTCGCCTGTTAATTTGTTGTGAAGATTATGACAGCAAAGGAACATGCTGTGACTGCAAAGCATAGTTACCACGGTGGGCTCCAGTTTGACGGGTCGGCAGATGGCGCGCTTGAGCGTATGTGCGAGGTCGTCTCGACGACGCTGGGTGACTATGGCCATCTGGTCGAGCGCAAGACGCTTCTTAGCGCATCGGAGGCCAGTATCGTCAGCAGCCAATATCTCGTGCGTCTGACATTGGACTCGGAACCAACCCAAGTAGATCACAATCACCATGAGCGGATGGATCGAACCGCTGGTCTCAAAACTATGCCGCGTGCTGCGGTTACGCTGCCGGGAAACCGGCTGACGATCTTGATTTGTCCGGTGTCAAAACTGCTCGATGACAGTGAAATATCCGAGTTGATGCTTGTGGTGATCCTGTACCGAATGGTCGACATCTGCACGACCCGTCGTGTCGAATGGTTGTCGCCCAAAACGGTTCTGACCATCGAACAATTCATGAGTGCCTTTGATTCAATTGCACCGCGCAACGCCCGGAACCGAAAGCAGATATTCGAAGCAGTCAGCGGCCCATTTGCGGGGCTCGATCTGCCCGATCCTGATGCGGAAGATACACAGACCAAACACGCCAAGCCGCGTCCGATCAAGCTAAGTGACGACCAACTGCTCAGTATCGCCTTCCGGACCGAGGCTGATGCTCCCCTGCCCGCCGGCAACATTCACCAGTCCGAGGACGAAACGGAACGCCCAAGCGATATTCTGCGACTGACCAGCTGGGGCATGACTGGTGCTGTGGCAAGCATATCGACACCGATTGCCATATCCCTGGCAGCAGTCAATCTGATCCGGGGTGAGGATTTCCGCCTCAACACTCAGGTTCTGGCTTTTACCACAGCGATTTTTGGTCTGAACGCTACGAATGTTTTTGCCGAGGTCGCCAGCGCGATTGGCATGTAATCAAATTACCCAAGACCCTCCTTGGAGGCCCCGCCGTGAGGCGGGGTTTTCCATTTTAAGGACCTGATCAGCGGCCATTACATAAGTGTGGATCGCGAACACCACTGCGTTTGTCTCAGGTAAACGCAAGAGAGTCTGACGTTCACTACGCAGATATCGGGCCGAATTTTCATCCCGCGGTGTGCGTCGCTGCATGAGACTACGCGGTTGGAACAATTCGGCATCATTGTACCAAAGCGCATTGAACCGCCAGAGTGGCCGGTTGGGCTGAATGCCGTCAAACAATCGTTGAACTCTGCGGGCAATATTGGCGTCGTAGGCATCAACCGGTTCATGGATCCCAATCAACGGGCGCATGAACTTTTCCGACAGCATCCAGCTTGCAGGAAAGCACAGGATCGCGCCAGTCAAAACATGCTCGTCATCGTGTTTCTGCAGAATGCAGAAATCCTCTTGCACCAAATGGCATAGCGTTTCCAACGGGCATTCCCGGTCAACCTCAACCCGTACACCGTCGGGCCGCACAACGTGATCGGAGACATTCGGATAAACTTGCTGAATGACCAGTTCCAGCAACTCCTGCGCGGGTGCCAACGCCTCGGGGCTTTGCGCCAAGACGTCCGGCTTTTGCTGCGCCAACAGCGCGGCGCGTCGTTGCATCTGGGCAGAAAACGCATCGTCGCGATGCAACCAGGCCCTGGGGTCCGCAGGCTTAATGCCAGGCAGCGGGTTTTGGGCGAGTGGATCATAGGGAATGGCTTGCTGTAGTATCACGGTCATAGTCGAGGCATAGCACCCTGCTCTGGCGCTGTCGGTCAAAAAGCGACCAGAAGACGGTCGCAAACCTAGAAGACGCAGCGCATCTGGATTTGCAGGTTGGTCAGGCAAGCAGAAAGGTCCAACCGTGAACACACCATATCGTGACACCCGTAAGATTGACCCGACCCGGGGCGCCACACTCGGGGACGGGACACCGAACGACAATGACAGGATCGAGATCGGACCGACACAGCTTGCCTTTGACGAATGGGCCGCTGCCGGGCTTAGCCTGCCCAATCTAGAACAGATGCGTAAATACCGCTGGAAACGCCTCACTCAGGCCATCGTGCAGCGCGATTGGGGCGGGATCCTGCTGTTTGACCCCCTGAATATCCGCTATGCGACTGACAGCACCAACATGCAGCTCTGGAATACCCATAACCCGTTCCGGGCCGTTTTGGTTTGCGCTGACGGGTATTTGGTGATCTGGGACTACAAGAACTCTCCGTTCTTGTCGAAATTCAACCCGCTGGTGCGCGAGCAGCGCTCGGGCGCCGATCTGTTCTATTTCGACCGGGGCGACAAGATTGACGTTGCCGCAGATGTGTTCTCAAACGAGGTGCGCGCCCTGATCGAAGAACACGGCGGCGGCAACATGCGGCTGGGTGTCGACAAGATCATGCTGCACGGCCTGCGCGCGCTTGAGGCTCAGGGGTTCGAGGTGATGGAGGGCGAAGAGCTTACCGAGAAAACCCGTGCCATCAAAGGCCCAGACGAAATCCTCGCCATGCGCTGCGCCAGCCACGCCTGCGAGACCGCAGTGGCCGAAATGGAGCGCTTCGCACGTGTCAATGTCGGAGACGGGAAGACATCCGAGGATGACATTTGGGCAGTGCTACATGCTGAAAACATCCGGCGCGGTGGTGAATGGATCGAGACCCGCTTGCTTGCCTCGGGCCAGCGCACCAATCCCTGGTTTCAGGAATGCGGCCCGCGCATCACGCGGCAAAATGAAATCATCGCGTTCGATACCGACCTGATCGGGTCTTACGGCATTTGCGTCGACATCTCACGAACCTGGTGGATCGGCGATCAAAAACCGCGCCCCGACATGATCTATGCCATGCAGCACGCGCATGAGCATATCATGACCAATATGGAAATGCTGAAGCCCGGCGTCATGATCCCGGAACTAACTGCGAATGCCCATCGGCTGGATGACAAGTTTCAGGCACAGAAATACGGCTGCCTGATGCATGGAGTTGGATTGTGCGATGAATGGCCCTTGGTAGCCTATCCCGACAAGGCGGTCGAGGGATCCTATGATTATCCACTTGAACCCGGAATGGTGTTGTGCGTCGAAGCGGCAGTTGGCGAGGTTGGCGGCGATTTCTCGATCAAGCTGGAAGATCAGGTGCTGATCACCGAAGACGGCTATGAAAACCTCACGAAGTATCCGTTCGACGCACAGTTGATGGGGTCTGGCTAAGCGCTATCGCCTAGTTTGACCAGTGGGACCGTCTGACATTACCGTGCCAATCCTCAGGCGCTGTGAGAGTTGGCGTGTCCTCAGACGTATTCGTCAGCGGCCAGCTTTGTCCCAGTGCAAAACCAATTGCGCCAGTCACGAGAATTGCCAACAGAACTCCGGCGTGGAGTGTCGGGCTTAGCGGTGCAGATGTTGTATGTGCCATTTTGACCTCTGCTTTGGATAAGAAGGATGATTGCAAGTTGGGGTCCAAGTATAAATAAGTAAAATGAATGTTTATCCGAATTATCATCACATTTTTTGATTGTTCAGATACCAACCCCAACAATGCATTGATGCGACGCGCCAAGGGCTACGTGGTCCCACCCCCTCACCTTCCTGTTACGCCACTGACACAGGGGTTGAGAGAACCGCACACAGCACACAGTATTGTCGAAACCTGGACCACCAAGGATTCATCATGCCCACCGAACGCATTACTTTCGCCGGTCACGACGGCAGCCAATTGGCCGCGCGCCTTGATCTGCCGGACGGGCCGGTACTGGCAACGGCTTTGTTTGCGCATTGCTTTACCTGCTCTAAGGACATACCTGCCGCACGGCGCATTTCGGCGCGTTTGGCGGCGATGGGCATCGCCGTGCTCAGGTTTGATTTTACAGGCCTTGGCCACTCGGATGGAGAGTTTGCGAATACGACATTCACCTCAAATGTCGAAGATCTGATCGCTGCAGCGCACTACCTGTCCGGCCGCAACATGGCCCCCGCCCTGCTTATTGGCCATTCACTTGGCGGCGCTGCGGTACTGCGCGCACGCGCTGGCATACCGTCGATCAAGGCGGTCGTCACATTGGGTGCGCCTGCTGACCCGGGCCACGTATCACACCATTTCGAGGCCGCCCTGCCCGAGATTCAGGCGCAAGGCAGCGCAGAGGTTTCGCTTGGCGGTCGCCCGTTCCGCATTGGCAAAGCTTTTGTCGATGACATTTCAGAGGCCGCGCTTAGCCCTGCCGTTTCAGATTTGAAAGCAGCGCTTCTGATCCTGCACGCACCGCGCGATGACACGGTCAGCATTGACAACGCCAGCACCATCTTTCTGGCTGCGAAGCATCCAAAAAGTTTTGTCACGCTGGACGATGCCGACCATCTGATCACACGCGCCGCTGATGCGGATTACGCGGCGGATGTCATTGCGGCTTGGGTGTCGCGATACGTCAAACTGTGCCCGCCCGCCCCACCACCCGGCGCCCCGGAAGGTGTTGTTCGCGTGACCGAGGCAGACCCGGCAGGGTTCCTGCAAGACATCCAGTCCGGCCCGCGCCACCATGCGGTCGCTGACGAGCCCGCTTCGTACGGAGGAACGGACCGAGGCATGTCCCCTTATGGATTTGTGTCCTCGGGATTGGGCGCCTGTACCTCGATGACCATTCGCATGTATGCGCGGCGCAAGAAATGGCCGCTGACAGGTATCACCGTCGATGTCTGCCACGACAAGGTACACGCCCAGGACGCCGGACTGGCCAGCGATGGCAAGGTCGATCAGTTCCGCCGCAAGATACGGCTACAAGGGCCGCTGGATGCCGCGCAACGTGCTAAGCTATTGGAGATCGCAGATAAATGTCCCGTGCACCGAACCCTTGAAGGCTCGGCCCATATCACGACTGAGCTGCTGGACTGAAAACCACCTTTGTCAGCTTATGATAATGATTGAAGGGGGCTTTTGCCCCCTTTTTCTAACGGCGCCTCGGTGAGGGTCGGTGAATTGGTGGCCGTGCCGTCGGAGGACGCGCCACCGGGGGATGCGGACGCGACGGCGGTTTGGCGATCGGTGGCTTTGGCCGCGGTGGAGGGTTCGGACGAACCGGTCGATCGGGGCGGTCGGGCCGGTCTGGGCGGTTTATGTCAACATCTACATTCACGTTACGGTCGTGGTAGTAATCATTCCACAGCATCGAGTCGTAGAACGGGTCATACCCAACGCCATACCCTACCCCGACGGACACGCCATCGCAGGCGGACAATGTAAACGTTGCAGTACCCAACCCCAGCGCCAGAACAGACCGTTTTAACAGTTTGCGAGTCATCCGAGCCTCCTTACTGCAAAGACCGGAACGACGCGAAAACGGCGTTCAAGGCATCAACATAAGACGGGTCGGCCCCGTCACGCAGGATCGCAACCCCAATCGCAACACGGTCTCGCGGCAGGTCGATCACAGTGGCGGTAAAGTTTACGCCTCGCCCATCCCGATTGCCGGTGCCGCGGATAACATGCGCAGGCCGCCCACCAATCCTTGTATCACTGGTGCTGGTCACCGTCGGGTCCTTGACGAGGAATTTGTCGATATCCTCAAGATAGCGCACCCCGCCCTGAATGCTGGAAACCCGTGATGGTGAGACGAAGCCCATCCAGACATTATCGTCGGTCACCGGTCTGATCCCCATGACGCGCGAAACCGCACGGGCATCGCCCAGATTGGTATCCTCGATTTCACGCGGGCCACCGGTACGCAATGCCCAAAAGTCGGGAACCTCAAAGCGGAACAGGGCGCGCCCTTCATCGGTGTAGGTCACCGGTGTGTCAGCTTGCACAGGCGTTACAGCCAACCAAGTCACGGCACTTGCAGCAAGCGCCAAGCTTAACAAAATACGCATATCTCAATAACCTGATCAGTTTTCTGATGTCAGGTTGCCCATGCAGTTTGACTTTGTCCAGTATCCTGTTCTGAAGACAATAAAAAACCCGCGTCCGGAAAGCTCCGAACGCGGGTGTGTCTTGCGCAAGAGCGCGCTATCAGGTGCGTGCGTCGCCCAGCAGCTTCCACAGGCCAGGGATCAGCAGAGCGGCCAGCGCCAGCTTGATCGCGTCACCCAGCAGGAACGGTGTCAGACCCCATTCCAGGATCGGCTTGTCCCAGCCATACAGCTGACCCAGCCACAGCAGGCCCGGCACGTAGATCAGCACGTTGGCCAGTACCAGCGCCAGCGCCAGCTTGCCGACCGAACGATCCCAGCCGCGCGCGGCCAGTGCGCCCAGCAGAATGGTCGCCATCAGGTAACCGACCAGATAGCCGCCGGTGCCACCCATCATGTAGGTCAGGCCGTATTTTTCGGCCGAGGAACCTGCAAACACGTCAAAGCCCAGAGCACCAACCAGCAGGTAACCCAGCATCGTGATCAGGCCAAGGCGCGCGCCATAAGCGGTGCCGATGGTCAGAACGGCGAATGTGCCCATGGTGATCGGAACCGGCCACATCGGCACTTTGATTTTGGCAGCAACAGCCAGAGCAACGATACCCAGGGCAACCAGAGCCACCTGCTTGACGCGCAGCGCCGTCCCCTCACGCGGGCCAAAAGCATTGGCCAGTACGTTTGCGTTCATCTCATTTCTCCACATTCGGACTTATTTGCACATGCAGCAATGCCCGTTCCGGGCCGTTGCTGCAAGATGATTACGCTATCGCAGCGCGTATTTGGTCTCCATTTCATAGGATTTTCGCGGCCCTGATACGGTCCAGCGGACTGTCCAGCGCGGCCATCCCGAGAAATCATAGTGTGCATCATAGCTGTCCGGCGGGCAATCGTGATGATCCTCGACCCGGGTTTGGCCAAGTTTGAGTGCGTGAAAAAACCGATCATCATCAAAATGGATAGCGATCCGATCACCGGCGTCGCGCCAAAGGTATCGACGCATTCCCGTCATTGCAGGCTGCCCCGGAACACGCAGCGTGACCGTCTCATCATAGACCAACCCTTGGGTATCTTGCCGAAGCTCTGCCTTACCCTCGGCCTGAATGATCTGGCCTGCACGCTCGTCCCGGATGAGGCGGCTCAGGTCCCAAACCCCCTGGAAATCATAAATATTTCTGGGCAGGCTCACTTCAAATAGATTCCGTCAGTTGTATTACCTGAATCATCCACAAACCGGATGGTTTCACCGCTTTGCTCAACATCATAACAAGCCCAGAAATCCGAACGCGGCCAGACCGAGCAATAGCGATCATCACGAACGGCCCATCGTCCCGAACTTGGGCGGCCTGAAAAGTACTGCGTTTGCATATTGCTATCGAAGGTCTGGGTGATCCCCTCGCCATAGTCGAGCTTCTTGCCAGCAAGCGCCATCAGAATCTCATCACCCGTCAGTTGCTGAAACTCGTCGGCGGCCACAAATCCCGGCCAAAGCAATAAAATCAGGGCAAACCGTCTCATCCCAGCACTCGCGCCTTGTTCCTTGGTCAATGCGCGGCTAAACCCCGCGCCAACGCCTCATCCCAATCATAAAAAGGTGCTGCCGCCAATGATTCCCCGCTATTCACGCCCCGATATGGTCGCCATCTGGTCACCCGAGAGCAAGTTCCGCATTTGGTACGAGATCGAGGCGCACGCCTGCGACGCCATGGCCGATCTAGGCGTGATCCCGCGTGAAAACGCCGAGGCCGTGTGGAAAGCCAAGGATGTGGATTTTGATGTCGCCCGTATCGACGAGATCGAAGCCGTCACCAAACACGACGTCATCGCCTTCCTGACCCATCTGGCCGAACATGTGGGCAGCGAGGAAGCCCGTTTCGTGCATCAGGGCATGACCTCCTCGGACGTGCTGGACACTTGCTTCAATGTGCAACTGACCCGCGCCGCCGACCTGCTGATTGCAGACCTCGAAGGTCTGTTGGCTGCCCTGAAACGCCGCGCGATAGAGCATAAAGACACCGTTCGCATCGGTCGCAGCCACGGTATCCATGCCGAACCCACCACGATGGGCCTGACCTTTGCCCGCTTCTATGCCGAGATGGACCGCAACTTGTCCCGGATGCGCGATGCCCGCGCGGAAATCGCCACCGGAGCGATCAGCGGCGCGGTCGGGACGTTTGCGAATATCGACCCGCAGGTTGAAGAGCATGTCTGCGACAAGCTGGGTCTGGTGCCTGAACCGATCAGCACGCAGGTCATTCCCCGCGACCGTCACGCCGCATTCTTCGCCACACTGGGTGTTATCGCCAGCAGCATCGAAAACATCGCTATCGAAATCCGCCATATGCAGCGGACAGAGGTGTTGGAAGGTGCCGAGTTCTTCTCGATGGGACAGAAAGGTTCCTCGGCGATGCCGCACAAGAAGAACCCGGTCCTGACCGAGAACCTGACCGGTCTTGCGCGCATGGTGCGTGCGGCCGTGATCCCGGCGATGGAGAACGTGGCGCTGTGGCACGAGCGCGATATCTCGCATTCCTCGGTCGAACGCATGATCGGGCCGGATGCCACTATCACGCTGGACTTTGCACTCGCGCGATTGACCGGTGTAATCGACAAGATGCTGATCTTCCCCGAGAACATGATCGAGAACATGAACAAGTTCCCCGGTCTTGTCATGAGCCAACGAGTGCTGTTGGCGTTGACCCAAGCAGGTGTAAGCCGCGAGGATGCCTATGCCATGGTTCAGCGCAACGCGCTGAAAGTCTGGGAGCATCGCACCGACTTCAAAGAGGAACTGTTGGCCGACGCCGATGTCACCGCCGCGCTGAGCCCGAAAGAAATCGAAGAGAAATTCGATCTCGGCTACCATACCAAACATGTAGATACGATTTTCGCCCGCGTATTCGGCGAATAATTCAAACTCAAACAGTGCTAAAAACTTGGCCCGGTTTGCTCAATGCAGCCGGGCCTTGTGTCTTTGCCAGATTGGCAAAAATCGGTTAATCTGTTGGCACAGTTTCCGCGAAAGGAAAACTCGATGCTACGAACTGCTCTATGCGCAATTGCTCTTATCTGTGCGGGCACCGCCGGATTTGCCTGTAACGGTAACACCAAGCAAACCCAGTCCTGTGCTGAAGGCACAATTTGGGACAGCGAAAGCCAAAGCTGCATGAAAATCGTCAATAGCTGACATTTTTATTTCCTGCTTGTGAATAAAAGCGATCAGTCAATCGTTAGCTTTTTTGAAGATCAAGCTATGATTGTAACAAGTCTCTTTGACAACGGAGTAGGAAAATGCGTCTTGTACTAGCCTCGGCCATCGCTCTTCAGGCCTTTACCTTCGCGCCCATGGCCATTGCTGCGGGTGGTGGGGACAGCAGCCCGCCCAAGCCCACCAACACCACCAAGAAATGCCTGTTTGGCCGCGTCTATGACGAGGCAGCCGGGCGCTGCGTCAAACCCAACAAGACGAATTTCACCGAAGACCAACTGTATGATGCCGTGCGCGAGTTGGCTTACGACGGGCAGTACGAAAATGCTCAGGGCATTCTGCGTATCATGGATCAAGATGATGATCGGGTGCAGACCTATTGGGGGTTCACCTATCGCAAGATGGGTGAGCTGAAACTGGCTGACGCGTTTTACCAAAAAGCAATTGAATCCAACCCCGACAACATCCTCGCCCGCAGCTACATGGGTCAGGGATTTGTTACCCAGGGCAAGACCGAGTTGGCCATCGCACAATGGCGCGAGATCAAGGCGCGTGGTGGCGAAGGCACATGGGCTGAGACATCGCTGCGCGAAGCGATCAGAACAGGGCTGACATATAGCTACTGAGTTTCAGGGTTTCTTTACCCGACTCTCTATATTCTGCCTGCAACGCGAATGAGGCATTGCAGGCAGATGCAGGACACGAAACTAATGGTGCAGATGACGCCGGGCGCGCAACCCCCGGTCGTTGAACAAGACGATGATGCGCCACGTGTTGTGCCGCGCGCCCTCAGCAACCGAGAGAAAGCCGCAGTTGTGGTTCGGCTGCTGCTGAACGAGGGGGCGGATATCCCGCTGGAAGAGCTTCCCGATTCACTGCAGGAACAACTTACCCACCAACTTGGACAGATGGGGTTGGTTGACCGGGTAACGCTGGCCGCCGTCGCGCAGGAATTTGCCGATGCGCTGGATGGCGTAGGGCTTGCATTTCCCCATGGGCTTGCTGGTGCTCTGGACGCGGTGAACGGCAAGATCGCCCCAGCCACCGCCGCCCGGCTGCGCAAGGTAGCTGGCGTGAGGCAGATCGGTGACCCATGGCAGCGTTTGCGCGAAGTACCCTCAGAAGATCTGGCCGAGATGGCCAAAGCTGAAAGCACCGAAGTCGCCGCCGTTATGCTGTCGAAACTCGAAACCGCCAAGGCTGCCCAGTTGTTGGGCCACCTACCCGGCCCCACAGCGCGACGGATAACTTATGCAGTCTCGAAAACGGCCAACGTGACGCCCGAGGCGGTTGAGCGGATCGGATGGTCCTTGGCCGCTCAGCTGGATCAACGCCCCGAGCCCGCCTTTCGGGATGGGCCGGGTGAGCGTGTGGGCGCGATCCTCAACCAGTCGGCCGCGGCAACGCGTGATGGTTTGCTGACCGCGCTGGACGAAGAAGACGCCGATTTTGCGGATACCGTCCGGCAATCGATCTTCATCTTTTCGCATGTGCCCTCGCGCATCCAACCCCGCGATGTTCCAGCGATTCTGCGCGTTGTGGATCAACCCGTTCTCATCACGGCGTTGGCCGGAGCCAATAGCGACGAAGACCTCGCCACGGTCGAGTTCTTCCTAGCCAACATGTCCTCTCGCATGGCGGAAAACTTACGGGAAGAAATGGCCGAACGTGTCAAGGTCAAACAATCCGACAGTGAAGAAGCGATGTCTCAGATCGTTGCAGCCATCCGCGCGCTTTTGGACGAGGGCGCGATCGTACTGGTCGAGGCTGAGGAGAATGCAGAATAGTCCGGCAAGGCGCGACCACTTGTGATCGCACGATGGGGCCTGTATGTCTCGTCGCGCAGTTCACAACGCTCAGGTGTCTCTCCCCATGCCCGTCGAAAAGTCGGAACTAAGCCGATTTGAGCTTGGAAAATACTACGTCGCCAACCTGTTTCTGACCGGCGTAATCCGCGGCATGCGCCTGCTGCCATATGAGCGCCGCATCGGAGCGATGGGCGCGATTGTGCGCTGGCTTGCCCCCATTGTCGGGTTTCGAACCCGCGTGCGCCGCAACCTGAAACTCACCTGCCCAGATCTGCCCGAGGCCGAGGTCAAGCGCATCTGCCGCGCCGTGCCTGACAATGCCGGGCGCGCGATCATGGAGCATTTTTCAGCCGACGGTTTCATCGAGCGACAAAGCAAGGCCAAAGTATCGGGCTCGGGTGTCGAAGCATTTGATGCCGCCGTGGCGGAAGGGCGTCCAGTGATGATGATCACTGCGCATTTCGGGCACTATCTGGCCGCGCGGGTCGCGCTGCAGGCGCGTAGCGGTAAACCCATCGGCAGCCTCTATCGCCGCATGGCAAATCCATATTTCAACGACATGTATGTCGAGGCATTCTATCAGACCGGGTCGCCCATGTTCGAACAGGGCCGCCGAGGTATGGTCGAAATGGTCCGTTCACTGAAAAGCGGAGGCATCATTGCCATTGTATCCGACCTGCATGCGCATGGTGGTGAGGAGCTGACCTTTTTCGGCAAACCCGCCGTCACCTCGGTGCTGAACGCGGAACTTGCGATCAAATACAAGGCTGTGCTGATCCCCTGCTATGCAGTGCGCCAACCCAACGGGATCGATTTTGAGATCGTCCTACACGACCCGGTCCCGCATACTGATGCCAAAACCATGACCCAGTTCACCAATGACGACCTGGAAGCGATGGTGCGTCAGCACATGGGACAATGGTTCTGGATTCATCGGCGCTGGAAGTCCTGGAGGGGACTGGGGGTCCAGCCAAAGGATATGCCCTGATCACTTAACCCGCGCTGCGGCCACGATCGGACCATGGCCACTGCGCTGGATCAGAACAACGGCAGGCAATTCCGATGACAATGTTGCGGTGAAACTCTGCGGTGTTTGGCCATCCCAGCGACCGGCAATCTGCCAATTCTCGACCACGTTTGCATAATCCAGATCATGTCCGGCCAATTCGCCACGCCGGATCGAGGTGCGACGCATCGGCGAATACTGCACAATCCGAACATCATAGGTTTCGTCGTCTGGTAACTCGATCGGAACGACATTCATGGATACTTCGTTCGCAGTACGCGTGGCACTGACCTCGGCCTCCGGCGGCGCAGCCAGGTGTGCATCGATTAGCCGGTTCAGTTCAATTGACTTGGCCCCAACCACATCCTGCTGCCCATTCACAACCATCTGCGGCGTGTAGATCATCGTCCGCCCGCCTTCACGTGCATAGGCGCGCTGACGATCGGTGTGGTCGGGATTGGCGTATTCATCTTTCCAGCCAATGTAGTCCCAATAATCCACATGCAACGCCAGACCGATTACATCATCCCGCTTGGCCAATTCATGCATGATCCGGTCTGCTGGCGGGCAGGACGAGCACCCCTGCGAGGTGAACAGTTCGACCACCACCGGATCATCCTGCGCCTGAGCCGGGGCAGCAAGAAAGAGTGAAACAAACGCGGTCGCAGCGACTGATCTGAGCATGTTTTCTCTCGATAGAGGATGATTGCCTGAAAGGTTTAAGTCGGAACCGAATAAACTGCCAATCAAGGTTTCTTGAGACCTCAGACACAAGCTTTCGACAAAATGTGTGCAATGGTATACTAAAAACCACCCAAACTGCCCGTTGCACCTTGAAACAACTGGTGTGGTAATGCAGATAACCCTTAGCGAAGCCCGTATTCCAAGTCATTTGAGAGGGAGGCCACAGATGCCCATCAAGGTCGGACAGGACACCGCCAAGACACGCCGCAGCCTGAACGTGAATGGCAAATCCATTTCCTATTATTCGATTCCAGCCGCGCAAGAAGCAGGCTTAGGCGATTTTTCGAATCTGCCTGCCGCGTTGAAAGTGGTTCTGGAAAACATGCTGCGGTTCGAAGATGACGGGTTCTCGGTTTCCGTCGATGACATCAAAGCCTTTGCCGAATGGGGTGCCAACGGTGGCAAGAACCCACGTGAGATTGCCTATCGCCCTGCCCGGGTTCTGATGCAAGACTTTACCGGAGTTCCGGCCGTGGTGGATCTGGCAGCGATGCGCGACGGCATCAAGGGCCTTGGTGGGGACGCGCAAAAGATCAACCCGCTGAACCCGGTCGATCTGGTCATCGACCACTCGGTCATGATTGATGAGTTCGGCAACCCACGCGCGTTTCAGATGAACGTGGACCGCGAATATGAGCGCAACATGGAACGCTATCAGTTCCTGAAATGGGGTCAGAACGCGTTCAACAATTTCCGCGTCGTGCCTCCCGGCACCGGAATCTGCCACCAAGTAAACCTGGAATACCTGGCGCAGACCGTCTGGACAGACACGGACCAAAGCGGCGAAGAAGTCGCTTATCCCGATACACTTGTTGGTACTGACAGCCACACCACCATGGTCAACGGCATGGCCGTTCTGGGTTGGGGCGTTGGCGGAATCGAGGCCGAAGCCGCGATGCTGGGTCAACCGATCTCGATGCTGATCCCCGAGGTTGTGGGTTTTGAACTGACCGGTTCGATGGTCGAAGGCACAACGGGAACTGACCTTGTCCTGAAAGTCGTCGAGATGCTGCGCGAGAAAGGCGTGGTTGGTAAATTCGTTGAGTTCTTCGGCGAAGGTCTGGACCGCTTGCCCTTGGCCGATCGCGCAACCATCGCCAACATGGCCCCCGAATACGGCGCGACCTGTGGTTTCTTCCCGATTGACGGCGAGACCTTGCGCTATATGCGCAATACTGGACGCGACGAAGACCGCATCGCATTGGTCGAGGCCTACGCCAAGGAAAACGGCTTCTGGCGCGATGCCGATTACGCGCCGATCTACACCGACACTCTGTCGCTGGATATGGGCACAATTGTTCCTGCGATCTCGGGCCCGAAACGGCCGCAGGATTATGTCGCACTAACCGACGCCAAGGCCGCATTCACCAAGGAAATGGCCGAGACCTTCAAACGCCCGATGGGCAAACAAATAGAGGTCAAAGGCGAAAACTACGGCATGGAATCGGGCAAAGTCGTGATCGCCTCGATCACCTCCTGCACCAACACGTCGAACCCGTATGTGATGATCGGCGCGGGCCTCGTTGCACGTAAAGCCGCCGCGCTGGGATTGGATCGCAAACCGTGGGTAAAGACCTCATTGGCGCCCGGCTCGCAGGTTGTGTCCGCCTACTTGGAGGCTGCGGGTCTGCAGGAAGATCTGGACAAGATCGGCTTCAACCTTGTTGGTTATGGCTGCACCACCTGCATTGGCAACTCGGGTCCGATCCAAAGGGAAATCAGCGAAGCGATTGCCGAAGGCGATCTTGTTGCCACTTCGGTGCTGTCAGGCAACCGCAACTTTGAAGGCCGCATCTCGCCCGACGTGCGCGCCAACTATCTGGCCTCGCCTCCACTGGTCGTGGTCTACGCGCTGGCCGGTACGCTGGACATCGACCTGACTTCGGAACCAATTGGACAGGATCAGGCCGGCAACGATGTCTACATGAAAGACATCTGGCCGACCCAAAGCGAAATCGCCGAATTGGTTGAGGCAACTGTGACCCGCGAGGCGTTCCAGTCGAAATATGCCGATGTCTTCAAAGGCGACGAGAAATGGCAGGAGGTCGAGGTTCCGCAACAGGAAACCTATGATTGGCCACCGACGTCAACGTACATTCAAAACCCTCCCTATTTCCAAGGCATGGGGCCTGAGCCGGGCACGATCTCGAATATCGATGGTGCAAAGGTTCTGCTGATCCTGGGCGACATGATCACCACCGACCATATCTCGCCCGCCGGTTCGTTTGCGACAACGACACCTGCCGGGAAGTATCTGACCGATCGTCAGGTTCAGCCGCGCGAATTCAACTCGTATGGCTCACGCCGTGGCAACCACGAGATCATGATGCGCGGCACCTTCGCCAATATCCGCGTCAAGAACGAGATGCTGGATGGCGTCGAAGGCGGTTATACAAAAGGCCCGGATGGTGAACAAACCTCGGTCTACGAAGCATCAATGGCCTATCAGGAGCAAGGCACCCCGCTGGTCGTCTTTGGCGGCGAACAGTACGGTGCAGGTTCGTCACGCGACTGGGCGGCCAAGGGCACAGCTCTGCTTGGCGTCAAGGCAGTGATCGCCGAAAGCTTTGAGCGCATCCACCGTTCAAACCTGGTAGGTATGGGCGTCATACCATTCGAATTCACCGATGGTGATACCCGCAAGACACTGGGTCTGAAGGGTGATGAGACCGTTTCGATCCACGGGTTGGATTCGGTTGAGCCCCTGCAGGAAGTGCCCTGCACCATCATTTACGGAGATGGTACCGAAAAGACGATCACCCTGAAGTGCCGCATCGATACCGCGCCCGAGATCGAATACATCGAAAACGGCGGTGTGCTGCAATACGTGCTGCGCAATCTCGCAAAAGCGTCATAAATCAGCAGGTTGATATCCAACCTCAGCCCCCGGCCCTGCGCCGGGGGTTTTGTTTTCTGGCCATTTATTCAAAAATCTGAAACTGTTGGGCAAGACAGTCTTCGGAATTCCATCACCATGAAAAAGCCCAACGCCCTACTGGTTTGCTCGCTTAGCGTCATCGCCGTGATCGGGATCTGGGGCGTCGTCGATATCGAAAGCTTGGTGACTTGGGCCAACAGCATCGTGCAACAAACCTTCCACAGTCGCGGTTGGTTCGTGATGCTCGCGGCCTCAGGCATGTTGATCGGGTGTTTGGTTCTGGCCTTTTCACCCTATGGCAAAATCCGTCTGGGCCGGGATGATGAAGAGCCCGAGTTCTCGACCGCCACCTGGATCTCAATGCTGTTCTCCGCAGGAATGGGCGTTGGACTGCTGTTCTGGGCGGTCGCCGAGCCCCTGACCCATTTCAACTTCATCTCGGGCATGGCACCCGACTATGTCGCCGCGCAGCAGGCCATGCTGGCAACAAACTTCCATTGGGGCCTGCACGCATGGGCGATTTACGGTTCGACCGCGCTGACCATCGCTTATTTCAGCTTTCGGCGCGGGACAGGCATGATGGTCAGTGCACCGATCAAAAGCCTGTTCCCAGGAGAACGCTGGGCCGAGCGGGTCGGGTGGCTGTCGGATTTCATGGCCATTGTTGCAATCTCTATCGGTGTTGGCGGTTCAATGGCCATGGGTGTGTTCCAGGTTGCGGACGGGATTGCGGTTCTGGGTGGGCGGGAAACGGTTGGTGCCCTTCTGATCGGAGTTGTTTTCCTGGCGATGGTCGCAGCCTACATCCCTGCTCTGTTAATCGACCTTGGCCAAGGCATGGCGCGCTTGTCGAATGCGGCAATGCTGATCGCGATCTGCCTTGTGGCCTACACAGTGGTCCTCGGGCCTACAGAGTATCTGTTGAACACTGTGGTTCAAGGGTTCGGCGATTACGTCACCAATGTCATCCCTCGGGGCTTTCAGACCTTCACCTTCTTCGGCGATGACGTCACCAAATGGTTCAGCGACTGGACCCTCACCTATATGGTCTGGTGGATCGCCTGGGGACCTTTTGTTGGTGTGTTCGTCGCGCGTATCTCTCGCGGTCGCACGATCCGGGAATTCGTGATCGGAGTACTCTTTGCGCCCACGCTGTTCTCGATCCTTTGGTTCGGTGCCTTCGGCGGCATCGGTCTGTTCGAGGCGCTCAACGGTGCCGGAGAACTGCTGGCCTATACGCAAACAAACATCGAGCGTGTGACCTTCGCCCTGCTCGACCGTTTGCCCTTATCGCAGATCACAATACTTGCAACCGTAGCAGCGGCGTTTCTGTTCATCGTAACCAGCGTTGTAAGCGCGGCCTTTGTGCTGGGTACATTCTCGTCCCAGGGGGACGAAAACCCGCCCCCGCGCGTGCGGCTGATCTGGGGTGCATTGCTGGGCTTGTTGAGTGTCGCGATGATCCTGTCGGGCTCGGTGGAATCGGTCAAAGTCCTGATCTCACTCGGAGCGCTGCCCTTTGTGTTCATCTCGGTTCTGCTGATGGTCTGCCTGTTCCGAGGGCTACGAGAAGAGGGGCTGAGCCATGCTGATCGGTGATCTGACGGATACGCTTATGAATCTAACCACCTTTGCATTCATCGGCGCGATGATCTGGATTTTGGTCCGTAAGTAACGGCTTGAATCCCGACCATTTTACCGATTTCCTACGATTATGGACAAAGTCGCATTGATAACCGGCGGTGCACGCGGAATTGGGCGTGCAATCGTCGAAGACCTCAGCCGTGATCACCGCGTCGCGTTTACTTGGTTGTCGAGTAAACCCATGCCCGAGCTACTGGGTGGGGATGTTCTGGCCATACGCTCTGATCTATCCGCGCCCGACCAGCCGGCTATCGTGATTTCGCAGGTGATCGAGAGGTTTGGAAGGCTGGATGTGATCGTCAACAATGCCGGCCTTGTGAAATCTACCCCCAAAGAGGAATTTAGGGCCGAGGACCACCGCGCCATTCTGGATTTGAACCTGCTGGCCCCCGCCGCATTGTTGGCTGCTGCGCTACCACATCTGAAACGCGACGCCTCAATCGTCAGTATCTCATCTATGAACGCGGTCTTACCGCCTCGGGATGCGGTGACCTATGGGGCAAGCAAGGCCGCCCTGAATCTATGGACCCATGCCATGGCAAAGGAGCTTGGGCCAAAGGGGATACGCGTTAATGCAGTCGCACCGGGTGCGATCAACATCCCCGAAGCGCCCCGGTCCGAGGAGTTGACCGCGCTGTTTGTCAAAGAAACCGCTTTAGGTCGCGCGGGAAAGCCCGAGGATATCGCCAAAGTCGTCAGGTTTCTGGCGTCCGATGCCGCATCCTTCATCACTGGTGAGGTTCTGGGCGTCACCGGTGGCTATCGCTTATGAGCCACCTGCGGCTTTCTCAAGCGCTGGGCGGATCGCGCTTTCGATCACCCGCTGAGTGACCGGACCAGCCCAGCGCAGGATGATCGTGCCCTCACCGTCGATCACATAGGTTTCGGGCACACCGTAGACGCCCCAGTCCAGCCCCATGCGGCCCTGTTCATCCCGACCGATACCGGCATAGGGATCGCCCAGTTCGGCAAGGAATCCTTCGGCGTTGTCCAGTTGATCTTTGTAGTTGATACCATAGACCGGGATACCCTCGTCAGACAGAGCCTGCAGATTGGGGTGTTCGACGCGGCATGGTGCACACCAACTGGCCCAGTAGTTGACCAGCTTGACCTCGCCATCACGCAGTGTGGCATCATCGAAGCCCGGTTTGCCCGCGAACTCGGTCAGTACAACCGGCGGTGCTGGTTGACCCTCGCGCGCCGAGGGCAAGGCGTTAGGATCGTCGCGGAACATGCCGATGCCCGCGAGTACAGCGAAGGCGCCGAAAATCAGCGGAGGCGCGATCATCAGGGGCGAAATCTTAGCCATTGCGTGACATCCTTTGTTCAACCTTCTCCATCTCGGCCCGTACCTTACGGCCCCGGATCACGCTGAAACCCACCAATGCGATCAGAAGTCCGATTGATACGACGTAGGACCACAAGACGGTATCGGCATATTTTCCAAGATCAGGGATCATCCGCTCACCCTTTCACGCGCTAGTAGCGCCTTGGTCCGGCGGGCGCGAATTTCTGTGCCCGTACGATAGAAGACCAGCGCAATGAACAGCAGTACAAAGCCGATGATGCAAAGCAGCAGTGGATAGAAGTAGATATTGCTTACCTTCTCTTCAGTATCCGTGCCTGTGATCGCCCCGGCGCGCATCACCGAAGCCCCCTGATGCAGCCCCTGATTCCAAAAATTCACGGCATACCGGCTGAGGAACGCAAAGACCGAGCCCACGAGGCAAAGGACCGAGGTCAGGTCCGCCGCTGTATCCGGATCTTCTATCGCTTCCCAAAGCGCGACATAACCTAGATAGAACAGGAACAGGATCAGGAACGATGTCAGGCGCGGGTCCCAGGCCCACCATGTCCCCCACATAGGCTGCCCCCAGATCGCTCCGGTGGCCAATGCGATCAGCGTCATCACGATGCCAATGGGCGCAGCGGCGCGGGCAGCCAGCGCACTGACATGGTGGCGACGCACCAACCAGACCAGCGAAGTTGCCAGCATCATCAGCCAGCAATTGATCGCCATCAACGCGGCAGGTACATGCAGGTAGATGATCTTTACGGTCGAGCCTTGCTTGTAGTCATCCGGGGTGAAGAAAAAGCCCCAGATCAATCCGACGACCAGACAAAGACCTGAGCTGATCCAGAAGAACGGAAGGACCCGTTCGCTGGTCGCGAGGAACTTACGCGGGTTGGCGTATTCCCAAAGGGCATTGGCTTTGGCTGCGATTGTCATGGGCTCTATCTAGTCCGAGTCGGCGTGGTTCTCAATTGACCTCAGTCAAGCTTTGTGGCCATCACCTAAGATTGATGCGCAGTACCGCTGCGCTGGCAAAGGGTAAAAGTGCGACCGTTGCGGCGGTAATCCCTGCCAGCATTAGCAGGGGCGTTTGCGTCTCCATGCCTGTCGCACCGCGTCGGGCGACCTCGGCTCCGAAAATCAAAGTCGGCACGTAGAGCGGCAAAACCAGAAGCGACAGTAGCAGACCGCCCCGTTTTAGACCAACAGTAAGGGCCGCGCCAAAGGTGCCGATAACGCTCATCGCCGGAGTACCGAGGAGCAGTGAGATCACTAGCCACGAAAACCCGGGTACAGGCAGGTTTAGCAACACGCCTAGGAACGGCGCGGCCAGAACCAGCGGCAATCCGGTGGTTAGCCAATGGGCTAGCGCTTTGACGGTAACAACTGATTCCAACGGAAGCGGCGCGGTCGCGAGCAGATCAAGCGAGCCGTCTTCCCAATCCAGCGCCAGAAGGCGATCAAGTGACAGCAGACACGCCAAAAGCGCGCCCAGCCAAAGAACGCCCGGTGCGATGGTCGAAAGCAGCGAAGATTGCGGGCCAACCGAGAATGGCACCAAAACGGTGACGATCAGGAAGAAAGCAAGACCGAGGCCAAAGCCACCCCCCGCACGGAAGGCCAATTTCAGATCACGCAGCAATAAGGCGATCACAAGAAACCTCCGTCGAAATCGTCGATAGGTTTGGGCTTGGCCTTGTTGGGGCCAACGTCCAGAACCTCTCCGTCCAGTCCAAGATCAATATGGGTCGCAATCAGGGCCGAACCACCCTGCCCCAGATGCGCGCGCACCGCATCCGCAAACATCTGCACGGCGTGACGATCCAGCGAGACCGTCGGCTCGTCCAGCATCCAGATCGGGCGGCCAGTAACCAACATACGCGCCAATCCCAGACGCCGTTTCTGCCCCGCCGAAAGGTTGCCCGCATGGCGGTCAGCCAACTCGTTCAGCTCAAACGCATCAAGGGCGTGCTGGATATCACGGGTGCCAAAGACCGACGCCCAGAAGTTGAGGTTTTCGACAACGGTCAGGGTCGGTTTTAACCCGTCGGAATGAGACGCGTATGCGATCTGGTCTTCTGCCCCGACGATTTGCCCTGCCAGCGGCGGTTGCAGGCCCGCAAGCGTACGCAGTAATGTTGTCTTTCCGATCCCATTCGGTCCCCGCAGGATCAGCGCCCTTCCTGCCTCAAGCGAGAAGCTCAGCCCTTCGAGCACGGGAACTCCGCCGCGTGCGATGGCCAGATCGGTTACCTTTAAAGTCATGAAGCCCGCTTAGCGGATTGTGCGTGTGGGCAAAAGGTCGGAATTGCCGCAGAGCGGCCGGTTGGGTCGCAGTGAGGGGCCAGCCCCTCACACTCCCCGGGATATTTTTAGCCAGTGGAAGAACAGATCCTCAGACCGGGATCAGCGCAAGCGCAACGCGGCGACCTTCGGAAAGCAGCACGTTGTAGGTGCGGCAGGCCGCCGGAGAGTTCATGATTTCGACACCCAGACCTGCCTCTTCCAATGTGGTGCGCAAGTCGGCTGGGATGTGGGTCAGTTCTTTGCCCGTACCGATGAACAGAACATCGACATGTTCGGACAAGGCCAGCAGGGTCTGGGCGTCGGAGTAACCCGCCCAAGCCGATGTACCAGTGGGGCCGGTCAGGACTGCCCCATCATGAACTTCCCCGCCTATCCGAAAGAACCCGGGGCCATAGCCATCAACCGGCTGAGCGTTTGTATATGTGATCTCGTTCAGGCGCATGTGCAGGGTTCTAGCCCCAAAACGGCAGGCCGGACAAGGCCGCTGTTGCAATCACCAGATAGGCTGCGGCGCGGTAGAGGTTCTCATACTCGGGTCGGAACATCCAGCCCCCCAGCCAGTTGCCCGCGATGTTGGGAACCGCAAGCGCAAGGCCCAATCCGATGCTCGCGATCGAAAGACGCCCCATCCCGCCAAGATATCCGAGGATCAGCAAATCGAAAGCAAACAGGAACAATAGGATCGTCGCGCGGATGATCTCAACCGGTAAGGGCCGTGACATATAAAACAGGATGACAGCAGGCCCCGGTATCCCGGCTACCCCGCCAAGTAGCCCTGCAGCCCCGCCGATCGCAGCAACCATGCCACGCGATACCGCTCCCCGGTAGCGCAGACCAAAAACCAGAACGGCCAGCATCGACAAGGAAATCAGGCTGACGATATAGCGAAACACTTCGGGATCGGTCCGGGTCAGCAGCCATAAGCCAACCGGTAGAAGTAGCGCGCACCCGACCAAAAGGCGCATCAGATCTGCCTTGTCAACAACCGTCCATGCGCGGCGCAGGTTCGGGATCGGGCCAAATATGTCCATGACCGTCAGCGCGATGATGGCACCGAAGGGGCCAAGATACGGGCTGGCGATGGGCAGGAAGATCAGGGCCGTCCCAAAGCCGGAGAACCCACGCACGATGCCCCCAACAAAGGCGGCGAAAATAATAACGGCCAGACCGGTTGGGGTCTGGCCGAAATACTCAGGCATCAATGTTGGCAAACTGGTTGCCCGCCGTATTCGACGGCTTCGACCAGTCGCGCTTGACCCCCAGCCACAGCAGGATGGTCGAGGCCACGAAGACCGACGAATAGGTCCCGACGATCACGCCCCAGATCATCGCGAAGACAAAGCCTCGGATCACGTCTCCGCCCAGTACATAGAGCGAGATCAGCGCCAGCAGCGTGGTCACAGAGGTCATCACCGTCCGGCTGAGCGTTTCGTTGATCGAGATGTTCAGCACCTCTTTGAGGTTTTTCTTCTTATACTTCCGCAGGTTTTCGCGAACCCGGTCGAAGACGACCACGGTGTCGTTCAGCGAATAGCCGACGATAGTCAGTAGAGCGGCGATGATCGCCAGGTCAAAACGGATTTGTAGTTCCGAGAAGATGCCGATGGTCAGGATCACGTCATGCACCAACGCGGCGACCGCCCCGAGTGCGAACTGCCATTCGAACCTAAGCCAGATATAGACAAGCACTGCGCCAATCGCCAAGGCGACCGCAATGACCGCGGTCTGGATCAACTCACCCGAAACCTTGGGGCCAACCGATTCTACCGAGACGAACTGGATATCCGGCGCGGCAACGGTCAGCGCTTCTTCGACGGCTGTGACGGTTGCGGCCGCCACAGCTTCGGCCCCGTCCTGTGCCTGAATGCGGATCATCGCGACGTTTTCATCCTCGCCAAAGGTGGGATCAAAAATCTCGGTGATAGTCACATCGCCAAGCTCAAGCGGCGCGATGGCGTCGCGATAGGCGCCGACGTCGATCTCTTGCGCGCTTTGGGTCCGGATCGTGGTGCCGCCGCGAAAGTCGATGCCGAAGTTCAGCCCTTGCAGCAGGAATGACGTGAATGCGATCACCATCATCAAACCCGAGATGCCCAGCCAGACCTTCCAACGGCTAAAGAAATCGAACGAGGTGTTTTGGGGTACGAGTTTCAGTCTCATGTCAAACCTCGATCGTTTTCGGACGGCGGCGTTCGAACCACATCACGATCATCAGACGCGTCACAAAGATCGCGGTGAAGACCGAGGTCAGAATACCCAGACCAAGCGTAATGGAGAAGCCGCGCACGGGACCACTGCCCATGGCAAACAGGATGGTTGCGGTAATGAATGTGGTCACGTTTGCGTCCAGAATGGCCGAAAGCGCTTTTTCGTATCCCAGTTCGATGGCACGCGCCGGACCTTTGGCAGATTTCAGTTCCTCGCGGATACGCTCGAAGATCAGCACGTTGGCGTCAACTGCCATGCCCACCGTCAGCACGATACCCGCGATCCCGGGCAAGGTCAGCGTGGCGCCGATCAGTGAGAGCAGGCCAAACAAAAGCCCCACGTTCAGGATCAGCGCAATATTGGCGAAGATGCCGAACAGGCCGTAGCTGAGAGCCATGAATACCAACACGGCGACAAAGGCCACGATTGTCGCGACTTTGCCTGCGTCGATACTGTCCTGACCCAGCTCAGGGCCGATGGTGCGCTCTTCCAGGAAATCCAGACCTGCAGGCAAGGCACCTGCGCGCAGCAGAACGGCCAAATTGGTGCTTTCTTCAACTGTGAAGTTGCCAGTGATGATGCCCGAACCACCTGGGATATGGCTTTGGATTACAGGGGCCGAGATCACCTCGTCATCCAGGACGATAGCAAAGGGTGCGCCAATGTTTTCCAGCGTGTAATCGCCGAATTTGCGCGCGCCAGAGGTGTTGAACCGGAAGCTGACCGCAGGGCGGCCGTTCTGGTCGAAAGATGGCTGCGCGTCGACCAATTCTTCACCGGTCACGACGGGTGCGGCGTCCAGAGTGTAATACACACCATCTTCATCGATCGATGGCACAAGCTTCTCGCCAACTCCCGGAATGGCATCCGGGTCAGTCCCGCGTCCAACGACAGGATTGAACGTCAACTGTGCCGTCGTGCCGATAATCTCTTTGAGCTCCCCGGCGCTGCCGATGCCGGGCACCTGAATCAGGATACGATCAGCGCCCTGACGCTGGATCGTTGGTTCGCGTGTACCAACCTCGTCGATCCGACGGCGGATGATCTCAAGGGACTGGCGCACGGTGCGGTCATCCGAAGCAAGCTTTTCGGCCTCGGACAGTTGGACAACGATAGTGTCCCCCTCGGCGCGAGCCTCTATATCTGTTGCCCCTGCCCCGGTCAGCGTCTGCACCTGTCGGGCCAGACCGCGCACAACCTCTAATGCGCGGGACATGCCCTCGGGTTGGCTGATGCGCACGCGAATCTCGTCAGGCGCCGAATCCTGACGACGGATCGTGCCGACCGTCGCGCGTTCATCACGCAGCGCGTCGCGGATTTCGGGCCACATCGCCTCCATCCGGGATTCGTAGACATCATCAACCTTGACCTCGGCCAGCAAATGCGCGCCGCCGCGCAAGTCGAGCCCGAGATTGACCAGAGACGACGGCAGCCAATTCGGCCATTGCGCGGCCTCGGCCTGCATTTCAGGTGTATCAATGCCAAGCTCAATCGCAGCCTTGGCATCGTTAGATTGTTCGACGCGCGTATAAAACGCATTCGGCAGGGCAAGGAATAGACCGATCACACAGACCGACCAGATCAGAACCCGCTTCCAGGAATCAATTTGCAGCATTACCCTGCCTTTTCAAGGAATTGTCGCGCGAAGTTACTTCGCAGGTTCGGTCTTGTTCAGAACCTGAGCGATGGTCGATTTGACCACGCGAACCTTAACGCCCTCGGCGATCTCGACTTCGATCTCGTTATCGCCTTCCTTGACCTTCGACACCTTGCCGATCAGCCCGCCTTGGGTGACAACCTGATCGCCCCGGCGCACGGCTTCGACCATGGCCTGATGTTCCTTCATCTTTTTCTGCTGCGGACGGATCAGCAGAAAATACATAATCGCGAAGATCAGGATCAACGGGAGAAACTGGGCGATTGCGCCACCTTCCATGGGATATTCCTTTGTTCTGATGATGCAGAGAGCTCTCTGCAAAGTTTGCGGGAACCTATGCTTTGAAACATGGGTTTGCAAGCAAACCTGGCCCCATTTCGACCATCGGGTTCAAAGGTTTGCTGCCGGACGTTGCAGATATGTTCTAGGCAGACCCTTCCAGTCAGATATAGTCCTGTGGCAGGAGGCCTAATGATTCAATCAATCCAGACCCTTGGCGCGTTTGTTCGCCTGATGCTCGTGACAACCTGTATAGGTCTTCTGGCGTCGCCCGTATGGGCACAGAACGCCACTAGCGAAGAGCCTGCGATAGAAGACACTGAATCAGAGATTTTTCAGGCTCCGGTTATCGTTGACGGCGACACCTTGTTTCACCTGCGCGGCTCCAGCGCGCTGCCCGCTCCGGAACGGGCCGCGAGTGTACAGAACAAGATCATCGAAATCGCCGAGGCCTCAGACGCCGAGCAGGTCTCCATAACCTTCGAGGACTCAGAGTTCGGCATTCGAATCTTTGCCGATGGTGTTCAAGTTTCGATCGTGACCGATGCCGATTCCGAGCTTGAGCAGATGGACTTGAACGTTCTCAGTTTGTTGCACGGCGACGCTATTAAACAATCCATTGAAAGCTATCGCGCAAACCGCACCGAACAGGCGCGTGTTTCGGGTGCCATCGAAGCCTTAGCATGGACAGCTGGATTCGCGCTTTTTGTCGTCGTTATCCTGTGGCTGCACCGGCGCATTCGCCGCCGTACGCTGAAACTGGTCAAGCGTTACCTCAAGGATGTCGAAACCGCGACCGCCAAAAGTGTTCAGGCCGAGGCCATCGCCGCGTTGATCCGGTATGCTCTGAATTTTGTCCTGCTGGTGATCTTTTTCCTCGGCTTCTACTACTACCTCTCCTTCGTTCTGCTTGCCTTTGCCGAGACGCGCTATTTCGCGCAACTCCTGCTGACCTACTTGACCGAGCCGGTCCTGCTGATCTTCAAAGGCATCCTCAGCTACATCCCAAACCTGATCATGTTGATACTGATCGCATGGATAACGCTGTATATTATCCGGGGCATGCGTGTGTTCTTTGACGCCGTCGAGGCGGGAACCTTTGACATGGGCGATTTTGAAAGCCACTGGGTGAACCCGACCTTCAACATCGCCCGCGTCGTCGTTATCCTGATCGCTCTGGTCTTTGCTGTCCCTTACATCCCCGGATCAGATTCGGCGGCGTTTCAGGGGCTGACGATTCTGGTTGGTGCCATGCTGTCGCTGGGCGCAAACTCGGTCGTCTCGAACATGCTGGCGGGGCTCTTCGTGATCTATCGCCGCTCGACCTCTATCGGGGATCGGATCCAGATCGGGGACCATATCGGCGATGTGGTACAGATCAAGTTGATGGAGACGCATCTGAAGTCCATCAAGAATGAACTGATCTCGATCCCGAACGCCCAATTGATGAATTCGGACGTGGTGAATTTCTCGAAGAGAACCGACGGTAGCGGGTTGCTGCTGCACACGACCGTAGGCATCGGGTACGAAGAGCCACCCGAGAAAGTTGAGGCAATGCTGATAGAAGCCGCCCATCGCACCAGGGGGATCAAGGCAAAGCCCGAACCCTTTGTTTTATGGACCGCATTGGCCGATTACGCGATAAACTATCAGATCAACGGTTATACCACGCGGGGCAGTATCATCCCGAAAATCCGCTCGGACCTGCATCGCAACATCGTGGCCGTGTTCAATGAGAATAACGTGCAGATCATGACACCTTCGTACATGGCCGACCCGCCCGAGCCGAAAATCCCAACCGAAGAGTGGGATGGCCATCTGGCGCATGAATCCCACGAGGAATCGGATAAGTCGTAACCGGTGCTACACCCTGCCATTCAGATGGTGCATAAGCGGATTCAGTGATTCACGCAGTTAAGGATCTGAACCATGCACGACATCCGCGCCATACGCGAAAACCCAGCCGCCTTCGACGCCGCCCTTGCGCGCCGTGGGGACGCGCCGGTGTCGTCAGACCTGCTGAGGCTGGACGAAAGCCGCCGCGCCAAGATTCTGGCTGCTGAGACAGCTCAGGCCGAGCAGAACAAGGCCTCCAAAGAGGTTGGCGCTGCCAAAGGGCGCGGGGATGAAGCTGAATTCGAACGCCTGCGCGCTCTGGTCGCCGAGAAAAAGGCCGAAGTGGCCCGGATGCAGACCGAGGCCAAGGATCTGGACGCTCTGCTGGCCGACCAGCTGATCCGCATCGCGAACCTGCCCGCCGAGGATGTGCCCGAAGGCGCGGATGAGAACGACAATGTCGAAATCAACCGCTGGGGCACACCACGCGAATTGGATTTCGCGCCGAAAGAGCATTTTGAAATCGCTGCCGTTCAGAATGGCATGGATTTTGAGACGGCTGCCAAACTCTCCGGCTCGCGCTTTGTGCTGCTGTCGGGCGGCGTCGCGCGTATCCACCGCGCTTTGGCGCAGTTCATGCTGGACACCCATATCAACGAGAATGATCTGACCGAGGTCAACGGCCCGGTTCTGGTTCTCTCGGAAATGATGCAGGGCACCGGCCAGTTGCCGAAGTTTGGAGAAGACAGCTATCAGACCCGCGAAGGCTGGTGGTTGATTCCAACCTCCGAAGTGTCGCTGACCAACATCGTCAACGACACGATGATCGAGGAGAGTTACCTGCCTCGCCGCTATACCGCGCATTCGCTGTGCTTCCGGTCCGAGGCTGGTAGTGCGGGCAAGGACACACGCGGGATGCTGCGGCAGCACCAGTTCGAAAAGGTCGAGATGGTCTCGGTCACCCATCCGGACAAGTCGGATGATGAACAGAAACGTATGCTGCGCTGCGCCGAAGGCATTCTCGAAAAGCTGGGCATCCCCTATCGCACCGTGATCTTGTGCACCGGCGACATGGGCTTTGGTGCACGACGCACTTACGACATCGAGGCGTGGCTGCCGGGCCAGAACACTTATCGCGAGATCAGCTCGGTCTCGACATGCGGGGATTTTCAGGCGCGCCGCATGAATGCGCGCTTCCGGCCCGAGGCCGGGGGAAAGCCAGAATATGTCCATACCCTGAATGGTTCGGGCCTGGCCGTGGGGCGCTGCCTGATAGCTGTGTTGGAAAATGGTCAGAACACGGATGGGACGGTCACCCTGCCCGAGGTTCTGGCACCCTATCTGGGCGGCAAGCTAACCCTTCAGACCAACGGCACGCTGACATAAAAAAAACCGGCGCATTCAAGCGCCGGTTCCCGATCAGACAAGGCGGAGAAGTATCACTTCTTCGCCTTTTTCTTATCTTTCTTCTTTCCGGGCTTCTTGTCGGACTTCTTCTTGTCAGACTTCTTATCGTCCTTCTTTTTCTTAACGTCTTTTTTGGGCTTCTTGTTTTTCTTACCCTTCTTGGACTTTTCCTTGACCTTTTCCTTAGCTTTGGAAAACACCGCCTCCATTTCAGACTTCTTCTTGGCCGCCTTTTCAGCCTTGGCCTTGGCTTTCGCCTTTTTCTTTGCCTTGGCCTCGGCAGCGGCCTGCTCTGCCGCCGCGCGCTCCTTTGCCGCCTTACGCTCGGCCTCGGCCTTGATCGCAGCCGCATTGCTTTTGGCTGTCGCGCGCTGCACAGCCGATTTCCGCTCGGCAGGCTTGCGGGTGGCAGCGCGGCGCGCGGGCTTGGGCTTGGCATCAACGACTTCTTTCGCAGCCGCGATCAGCTTAGCTGCGCGAGTGGAACCGACGCGCGGGGTGCCGGACAGATCTTCCGGTTTGGCCTTAGCAATGGCTTCTGCTGTTTTGTAGCCCTTTGCATTCAAGGCCTTTGCCAGCGCTGGCCCTACGCCACGCACCTCAGTAACTGCGGTCATTTCGTTTCCTTTCGTTAACTCCCCCAGATTGTAAACGCACAGCACATACGTTCCTGCGAGAGCGCTAATTCAAGAATTAGATAGAAGGTTACCCGCTTTCGGCCAGGCGATGGCCTGCAGTTCGGCTGGGAAATGGGACAAGTCTTTTGGCGTCTTCATCCCATAGTTTCAGATTCAGCGCCGCCACTGCCTCGGGAAACTTGATCCGTCGCGGTGTGTATTCTGGCGGCAGGTTATAGTGGCACGCGCGCAGCCGGTAAGATGGGATGCGCGCATTGAAATGGTGGATGTCATGCAATGTGATGCAGGCCACCGCATTATCGAACCACCAGCCGAAATCCAGCGCCGAGGACCCCTCCAACGCAGCCAGCTTTGGATCCAGCTCGGGGCGGCGATCCCAGTAGGTGTCTTCGAAATTGTGCTGCAAATACACCAGGAACACCCCAAGCATCCCGCCCAGCAGCGAAAACACCAGCCAGACCAGAATGCCGGTGGCACCGGCGATCAAATACAGCAGTCCCAAAAACACAACAATCGAGAGGTTGTGCAGCACCACGCCCATCACACCGAACCGCACGGTGTTCTTTGGCCAGCGATAGCGGATGAAGTATGTGAATAGCGCGCCAACCGGCACCAGAATGAAGGGATTCCGATACAGTCGGTAAAACAAACGCTTTTTCCAATCCGCCTCGTTCCATTCGCGCAGCGTCATGGTGTGGATTTCACCAGTCTCGCGATGCTCGAGGTTGCCGATTCCGGCGTGATGCAGATTGTGGTTCTGCTTCATCACCTCGAACGGGGCAAATGTGAAGGGCGATAACCCATGGCCAGCCCATTCGTTCTGCTCGCGCGTCTCGAACAACGAATGGTGCCCGCAATCATGCTGCAGGACATAGAGACGCACGGCAGAGAAGGCAAAAACGATCCCGGCCGGGATCATGATGTACCAGCGGTCGACATAGGTGATCGCCAGTGTAAGCGATGCGAAATACACCACGAATGTTCCGAAATAACTGAGCGCGGCAAGCTTGTTGTCCTGCACCGCGTATTGTCTTGTATATTCTCTCAGATCCATCACGCCCGCTCCCCACGGAGGTCCGACCAATCACAAATTCAAAATTAAGTGCGGAGATCCCGCAAACAAGCAGCACGTGCAAAACAAATGCACGTGCTTGAATGCTAACGCGCAGAAACGGGGCTGTCACGCCCCCTCTCTGAAAATGCTGGAAATTAGCGCAGTTACGCCCGTCCCTTGAGATGCTTGGCCAGTGCGCCTGCGTTTTTCTTGCGCCGCCCTTTGTAGGGGTTCTTGTCCCCTTGCCCGCGCAAAGTCAGGCGGATAGGGGTGCCCGGCATATCAAAATCCTCGCGCAGGCCGTTGACCAGATAACGCGAATAGCTGTCAGGCATCTTGTCAGGGTGCGAGCACATGACCACAAACCCGGGCGGGCGGGTCTTGGCCTGCGTCATATACCGCAGCTTGATCCGGCGCCCCTGCGGGGCTGGCGGCGGGTGCTGTTCCAGCATGGCGGTCAGCCAACGGTTCAGCGCTGCGGTCGGCACCCGGCGGTTCCAAACATCATGGGCACGCAGGATCGCGGCGCGCAGACGTTCCAGACCGCGGCCTGTTTTTGCCGACACGGTGATCAAAGGAGCACCACGCAACTGCGGCAGCAGACGTTCGAAGGATTCTTTTAGGTCGCGCAGCTTTTCCTGTTTGTCTTCTTCGATGTCCCATTTGTTGACGGCGACGACCACAGCACGACCCTCACGTTCGGCCAGATCGGCAATGCGCAGGTCCTGTTGCTCGAATGGGATAGCCGCATCCAGCAACACGACGACGACCTCGGCAAACTTGACTGCGCGGAGCCCGTCGGAAACCGAGAGTTTCTCAAGCTTCTCCTGCACCTTGGCCTTCTTCCGCATCCCGGCGGTATCAAAAATCCGCATCGGGGTGCTGTCCCCGTCAGGGTCGGCCCAGTCGATCCGCAAGCTGATCGCGTCGCGCGTGATCCCGGCCTCGGGGCCGGTCAGCAATCGATCCTCACCGATGATCTTGTTGATCAGGGTGGATTTACCGGCATTCGGACGGCCAACTACAGCGACTTGCAGGGGTTTGTCAGCGGTGATCAGCGGGGCTTCGCCTTCCCCGTCTTCGTCCAGCTCGATATCGGTTTGCGGTGTCTCTTCTACGCGCGCCTCTTCAGCCGCGTCAGCCAGTGGCATCAACTGCGCATAGAGGTCCGTCATCCCCTCGCCATGTTCGCCCGACAGACGCACCGGCTCGCCAAGGCCAAGGTTGTATGCTTCAAGCACGCCCGCATCAGCCGCGTTCCCTTCGGCCTTGTTCGCTGCCAGGATCACGTGTTTGGAGCGCTTACGCAGAATCTCGGCGAACATTTCGTCCGTGGGCGTCAAGCCCACCCGCGCGTCAATCATGAACAGGCAGACATCGGCCATGTCCACTGCACGCTCGGTCAGGCGGCGCATCCGACCTTGCAAGCTGTCATCGGTTGCGTCCTCAAGACCCGCCGTGTCGATCACGGTAAAACGCAGATCGCCCAGCCGCCCTTCACCTTCGCGCAGGTCACGCGTCACGCCGGGCTGGTCGTCGACCAAAGCCAGGCGTTTGCCCACAAGGCGATTGAACAGAGTGGATTTGCCCACATTCGGGCGCCCCACGATGGCGAGGGTCAGCGACATGATACTCAACTTTCAAGACTCAAGATGCGCCCTTTAACGCATCTTGTCGTCAACGGAAAGCGTGCAGTTCGCCCTTGGTCGACACAACATACAGCGTCTGGCCCGCCACAACCGGTGCCGTGGTCGCGCCACCCGGCACTTCGACCTGATGCACCAGCGCTCCGTCGACGGGATTGAAGAAGCGCAGATAGCCGTCGTTCGAAGCCACGACAAGGCGTCCACCGGCCATGATCGGGCCGTAATGGGCAAAGATCGGACCCCGGCGGCCCGGCTTATTCTTGACGAAGCCCGGCAGATCGATGGCCCAGACAGTCGAGCCATCGGCTGCATCCAACCGTACCAATTGACTGCGATCACTGATCAGAAAAACACTGTTCCCCGCCGGCCAGACTGTATCAACGGCCCCCTCCGGTGCAGTCCAGTTCCGCTCACCCGAATTCCCGTCGAAGGAAACCGTGCGCCCCGAGTGGTTGCCGATTATGACCGAACTACCCGACACCATGGGCCCGGCGGTCACATCCACGATCTGAGCTGCCGCTCGGCCCCGACGCCCGCCTGCAACGGACGCGTTCCAGCGTAAAATACCGCCCCGGCGGAATGTTGCCGCGACATCACCCGATCCAAAGGCAAAGACTGACAAGTCCGAGGCAATCACGGGCGCAGGTGCACCCAGAACGTTGCCGACGCTCGGCGTGCCTTCGATTTGCCAGATGATCCGCCCATCCTTGGTATTCACCGCCCAACCGGTTTCGTCCCCGGCCACCAGATAGAGTATGCCGCCGCTAACCAAAGGAGCACCGCTGCCAGTTGCATTCAGACGTTTCTGCCACCTTTGCGCCCCGGATTTCGCATCGAGCGCGGTCAGCCTACCGAAACCCGACGAGACATAAAGCACACCGTCGGCATAGGCGAGCCCTCCGCCTGTGGCATCCCCGTCCTTTTCATTCGGCGGGATAAGGTTTGTGCTCCAGACGACCTGCCCTTGGGGCGTAACAGCCGAGACATTTGCCCCGGAATCGAGCGTATATATCAGGCCACCAGCAACAACAGGGTCTGCGGTGATCCGCTGTTTTCGGCTATCGCCGGACCCAATGTTAGCAGACCAAATACGTTGCGGTGTGGCACTCAGCGCTGCGTTGGTAGTGCGGAAGGCGGGTGTACCCGCGCTTTGCGACCAGTTGGCGTTGCGGCTTTGAGCCGGAATACTGATCGGTTTGGCGCCACGGGTTTCAACGGTTTCGTTGTCGATGGAGGCACGAATATCCTCACGCTCACCCGGCAGAATGACTTCGGGTTCCTGACAGGCGCTGAGAACGGTGAGCGCGGCTGCCGCAACGGGCAATCCGAAGCCTGAGAAATAACGTGATAGCATAATCTACAAACTCGCCTGTGATGTTCCGTTTCGCTGCCGGTTAACCCTGCTGGTTCGCCACGGGCTCGGGTTCGCCCCCAAGCGCGACGATCAGTTGAGCCGCGCGCTGTTGCAGATCGACGCTGGCCTCGGCGTCCTGGCGCAACGCCTGCAAACGGTCCAAAGCGGCTTGCGTATTGCCCTCGGCCACATCGATCAGGGCCAATTGTTCTTCGGCGAGCAGACGCAACGGAGCACCAGGTATGGCCAGCGCTTCGAACTGTTGACGACGATCCGCCACTGGCATCGTGTCAGTTTGCAGTAGCAATGCCTTGAAACTTGCAATCGCGCGATAGATTTCGGGCAAATCCCCCTGCGTGGCGATCGCGTTCAGACTGTTCACCGCATCTTGCGCCGATCCGGCCTCGGCCTGAGAGGCGGACAGCAACATGTTCAAAACCGCGTCACCGCCGACAGATGCAGCATCGATCGCCTGCAGGCTTTGTGCCCGCTCGGCCGATCCGTTTTCAGCCAGCGCCGACAGAATCGCATCACCTAGAGCCTCGGCCTGGTTGGTATCACGTGCTTTTCGGTATTCGTTGAACGCAGCGCCCCCGACAATGGCCACGACAGCCAGCACACCGACCCAGCCCCAACGGCGCAAAAGAAGGTACATGCGATCGCGGCGCACCTCTTCGGTGACCTCTTCAATAAAACTGTCGGCGTCGCTCATCCCTGCCCCCAGGCTTAAGTGTCCGGTTTTCTAGCGCCATGTCATACCCCGGCGATCAGGCCAAGCCAAGTGCCCGAATTCATACATTTGCCACCATGTGGGTGACCCTTGCGTAAAAAACTAAACCGAACTATTCAGTTCAGTATGGAAAAGACATGGCCACAGCCCCATTTTAAGGGATAGCGGCTAAAGCCGACCGCGCGAACAGATCTGGAGATTCTACCGCATGCGATTGATTTCATTCGTTAACGCCATTTTGGTTATTGTTGCGTTGTATTTTCTTGTTTTCGAGCGCGACGCGCTGTTTGCGTTTGCAGGTCGCGGAGACGAGCCATCCGAGACCGCGACCGAGGCCTCGGAATCGGTGCAATCACCGGACTCGATCGGCGTTGTCGTGCTGCGCTCGACTGCGCGCGAGATCGGCAGCGCCGTTCAATTACGGGGTCAGACCAAGGCAAACCGCCAGGTCGAGGTCCTTGCCGAAACCATTTCGACAGTCCTGTCCGAGCCCAAGCGCAAAGGAGCTTTTGTCGAAGCAGGAGATCTGCTGTGCGAGCTTGACCCCGGAACCCGGCCCGCGAGCCTGGCCGAAGCCATGGCAGCCAAGCTTGAGGCCGAAAGCCGCGTTCCCGAGGCCGAAGCGCGCCTGGAAGAAGCTCACGCCCGTTTGGCTGAAGCCGAAATCAATCTGAAAGCAGCCCGCAAGCTGTCGGAAACCGGGTTTGGATCAGAAACGCGCCGTATCTCAAGCGAAGCCGAAATGAGCACTGCCGAGGCCGGAATCAAATCCGCCGAGGCCGGTCTGGAAGCTACGCAAGCCGGGATTGAAGCCGCCACCGCAGCAGTAGCAGCCGCCCAGCGCGAGATTGATCGCCTGACCATCAGCGCACCGTTCAAGGGTCTGCTTGAAAGTGATACTGCGGAATTGGGCAGCCTGATGCAGCCCGGCTCGCTCTGCGCAACCGTCATCCAGCTCGACCCGATCAAGCTGGTGGGTTTTGTGCCTGAATCAGAAGTGAATCGGATCATTGTCGGATCGATGGCAACTGCGCAGTTGGTTACGGGGCTGCAGGTCGAGGGGCGCGTGACCTTCCTCAGCCGTTCGGCTGATGAGACCACGCGGACATTCGAGGTCGAGATCACAGTGCCAAACCCGGAACTGCTGATCCGTGACGGCCAAACCGCCAACATTCAGATCGCGGCCGAAGGGGTCAAGGCACATCTGCTGCCCCAATCCGCACTGACCTTGAACAATGAAGGTGAGCTTGGTGTTCGCACCGTGGTAGCCGACAATGTCGTTGATTTTGTTCCGATCCGCCTTCTGCGTGACACCGCTGATGGTGTATGGGTTGGTGGCCTGCCGGAAACTGCTGATATCATCGTGATCGGGCAGGAATTCGTCACACGTGGTGTGACGGTCGCGCCGACATACAGGGAAGTATCGCAATGACGGGTATCGTCAGTTGGGCCGCAAGCCGTGCCAGAATGGTGCTGGCTTTCATCGCGATTTCGCTGGTTATCGGCGGGTATGCTTATGTCGGGCTCCCAAAAGAGGGTGAACCCGACATCGATATCCCGATGCTCTTTGTGTCGGTGCAGTTTCCAGGGATTTCAGCCGAGGACAGCGAAAGCCTGCTGATCAGGCCGATGGAAACCGAGATGGCCGATCTCGACGGGTTGGACACGATGACCGCCACCGCCGCCGAGGGCTACGCAGGCATTCTGCTGGAGTTCGAGTTCGGTTGGGACAAATCCGCCACCATCGCGGATGTTCGCGATGCCATGAACACCGCGCAAGCTGATTTCCCTGATGGGGCTGAGCAATACACGATTACCGAGGTCAACTTCTCCGAGTTTCCCATCGTCATCGTCAACCTGACCGGCCCGGTACCAGAGCGTACAATGGCGCGCGTTGCCAAAGATCTGCAGGACGAACTTGAGGCGTTGGACGCAGTGCTGGAAGCTGGCATTGCCGGAAACCGCGATGAAATGCTTGAGGTCGTGATCGACCCGCTGCGGCTTGAGGCCTACAACGTCACGGCCGCCGAACTGATCAACGTTGTGCAAAACAACAACCAATTGATCGCTGCAGGTGAGGTCGAGACCGAACAGGGCACGTTCTCGGTCAAGATCCCGTCGTCATTTAAGACTGCTCAGGACGTCTATGGCCTGCCCGTAAAGGTCAACGGAGACCGCGTGGTCACCTTAGGCGAACTGGCCGAAATCAACTATACGTTTGAAGACCGCGCGGGCACGGCCCGGTTCAACGGCGAACCCACCGTCGCGCTGCAGGTGGTCAAGCGCAAGGGCTTCAATCTGATCGACACCGTTGCGCTGATCAAAGCCACTGTCGCCGAAGAACAGATCAAGTGGCCAGCCGAGCTGCAGGCCGCTGTTGATGTGGGCACCTCGAACGACCAAAGCCGCATCGTCGATTCAATGGTGCGCCAGCTTGAAGGATCGGTTCTGACCGCCGTCGCGCTCGTGATGATCGTGGTGCTGGCTTCGTTGGGAACACGCGCCGCGTTGTTGGTGGGTTTTGCCATTCCTACCTCGTTTCTGTTGTGCTTCGCCTTCCTCGCGATGATCGGGGTCACCATCTCGAATATGGTGATGTTTGGCCTGATCCTTGCCGTAGGCATGCTGGTCGATGGCGCCATCGTTGTTGTGGAATATGCCGACAAGCGCATTAAAGAAGGCGTTGGTCCGATGCACGCCTATGTCGAGGCGGCGCAACGGATGTTCTGGCCGATTGTTTCGTCGACGGCCACGACCCTGTGTGCATTTCTGCCGATGTTGTTCTGGCCCGGTATTCCGGGTGAGTTCATGAAGATGCTACCCATCACGCTGATCTTCGTTCTGTCGGCCTCGCTGATTGTGGCACTGATCTACCTGCCGGTCGTGGGCGGTGTCTCGGGCCGTATGAGCCGCAGTTTCGAGCGCAGCTCGAACTGGCTGCGGGCCCGCACGCCTTGGTGGCTGCGAGTGCTTCTGGTACCGCCTTCACTGTATATGATCTTCCTCGGCGCAATGCAGGTCTTGAACCCCAGCTATCTGCTGCCCGGCGGTTCACTTTCTGGCGTGCTACTGTTTCTGTTCGGCGCCTTTGCTGGGTCGGTCACGCTGAGTGCTGCCAAGATCGAACGCGCCCCGGATGAACATGTTCATACCGCTAAAGAGCACACGCCCTTCGGTTATGTGATCAAGTTCCTAGTCGGCAATCCGGTCATGCCGGTGGTGTCCATCGCAGTCGTCTTTGCGGCGGTGTTCTGGGTCGCATTCATCATATTCCCGCAAAACTCTCGCGGCGTTGAATTCTTCGTGGAAAGCGAACCGGAACAGGCCACGGCCTATGTCCGGGCGCGCGGCAACCTGTCTCTGGCTGAAAAGGACGAAATGGTTCTTGAGGCCGAGCGCGTAATCAGCGAACACCCGGCGGTGATCAACGTATTTGCCTTTGCGGGCGAAGGCGGGCTCAATCAGAACAATGGCGGTGCAGAAGCCCCCGCCGACACAATTGGTCGCGTACAGTTCGAGCTCATTCCTTGGGAAGATCGCCCAATCAGCTCTGAACAGATTACCGGTTGGTTCTGGGGACCGATTGCAGGTCTACTTGGCTTTGCAAAGGAAGAGGTCGCGGCGGAATATGACGGCAATTTTGTTCTGGACGAACTAACCGCAGAGCTGGCAACCCTTCCTGGCTTTATCGTTGATATTCAGGCGCTGGAACAAGGTCCCGCTTCCGCCAAGCCCGTTCATCTGCGCATCAAAGGCGATAGCTGGGAGGATCTGACGGCCGCGACCTTCACAGCACGAGAAGCCTTTGACACCACACCCGGCCTGATCAAGATCGAGGACACCCTGCCCCTGCCCGGCATCGACTGGCAGATCGACGTGGACGTGGCCAAGGCGGGTCGATTCGGCGCGGACGTCGCAACCGTTGGCGCGATGGTACAGCTTGTGACGCGTGGCATCTTGCTGGGTGAAATGCGACCGGATTCAACCGATGAAGAGGTAGAAATCCGCGTCCGCCTACCTGATCAGGATCGCGTCCTGTCAACGCTGGATACGCTGAAAGTTCGCACACCGGACGGGTTGGTCCCCCTGTCGAACTTCGTCACCCGCAAACCCGTGGCCAAGCTCGCCGAGATCAATCGCGCGGATCAACAGCGCTACTATGACGTTAAAGCGGATGTCGAGCCTGGGCTGAGCAAGATCGTGACCACCGGTCCTGACGGTGCAGAGCTGCGTTTGGCAACCGTGCGCGCGATTGGCGAAGGTGCCACACCAACTGGCACCACGATTACCAGCGCGGACGGAGCAGAGTTCGAACTCGTTCAACTAACGGGTGCCGAGAACGTGGGTGAAGTGCGGTCCGCCATCGAAAGTGGTGACGCTCGGTTTGCCCTGATAAATCCGAACGAACGGATTGCCGTGCTGACCGAGTGGCTGGAAACCGATCCTTTTGGTCGCACCATCACTTGGGAATGGACCGGCGATCAGGAGGATCAGGCTGAAAGCCAGGCGTTCCTGTCCAGCGCATTCCTGGCAGCACTGGGTCTGATGTTCGTGATCCTGCTGGCGCAGTTCAACTCGTTCTACAACTCGGTGCTGGTGCTGCTGGCCGTGGTTCTGTCTACGACCGGCGTGTTGCTGGGCATGATGGTAATGCAACAACCGTTCTCGATCATCATGACCGGGACCGGGATCGTGGCGTTGGCCGGTATCGTGGTGAACAACAACATTGTTCTGATCGACACCTATCAGGAATATAGCGGCTACATGTCTCGCATTGATGCAATTGTCCGCACGGCTGAGGCGCGCATCCGTCCGGTTCTGCTGACTACGCTGACAACAATGGCGGGTCTGACCCCGATGATGTTCGGCCTGTCGCTGGATTTCATCGGCGGAGGGTATTCGATCGACAGCCCCACGGCACTGTGGTGGAAACAGTTGGCCACGGCGGTGGTCTTTGGCTTGGGTACAGCCACGGTGTTGACACTGATCGTGACGCCGTCATTCCTGGCGCTGCGAGTGTGGGTCACAACCTACGCGGTATGGCTGGGTAAGGCGCTGGCACGCGCCACGGCGGGTCGATCCAGCCAAATCGCGCAGGACATGGCAATCGGCCAAAGCGCGCGAGATGTGCAAGCAGCCGAAATGATCTGGACCGATGAACAGGACAAAGCTGTCCCTGATCAGAGCGCTCAGGACGACCGCCCCGATCATCCCCCGACAACACCGCTGAAGGCGGCGGAATAAAAAAAGGCGAGCCTTCGGGCTCGCCTTTTCAATTCTGGCAGACGCGTTACTCGACGAACGCGTATTCGCCCAGATCACACAGGTTCATACCATAGTCTTCAATCGATTCTCCGTCGCTGAAAACACCGCGGATGTCATAGACACACGTGGTCAGCCCGTCCGCGATGAGGACGCCCACTTCGTAATCCGCGCCCAAATATCCACCCTCAAGAAGGTTGCCTTCCCAGCTGCCGGATGAGGCCGGAGACACGTTGAACTCGACCAGATCATAGCTGGTTTCATTGATAATCAAGAATTCCAGATCCTCGGCTGCCGCCGAAGTCGCCATCAACAGTGTTGCAGTCAACGCTGCTGCTGCTCGCATTTTCATGAAGTTTCTTCCTTGTCTGTGTTTCGGCCCGCACAGTGTCGCGGCGGCGGGTCCGCGTCAAACGGAAAACCGTATCGCAGCGGCCGATTTTTATCGAACCGATCCACGCAATCATCAGTTGTAAGGACCGTTGGGCTCACGCCGCTTCACTGTCGGCCTGTTGACGGTTCCACAGCTGGGCATATCGCCCTTCGCGGCGGAGCAGCTCATCATGCGTGCCCTGCTCAATGATCTCACCACGTTCCAGCACGACGATCCGGTCGGCCTCGGCAATGGTGCTAAGGCGGTGTGCGATGGTGATCACCGTCCGCCCCTCACCCGCTCGGGCCAAAGCATCTTTGATGTCCTGCTCGGTATCCGTATCCAAGGCTGACGTCGCTTCGTCCAACAACAGGATCGGCGGGTTTTTTAGCAAGGTTCGGGCGATGCCGACGCGTTGCTTTTCACCGCCTGATAGTTTCAGGCCGCGTTCGCCGACCTTGGTATCGTACCCTTCTGGCAGGCTGACGATGAAATCATGAATCTGCGCGGATTTGGCGGCGGTCTCTACATCCTGCTGGGTCGCGCCTTCACGCCCATAAGCGATATTGTATCGGATCGTGTCATTGAACAGGACCGTATCCTGCGGAACGACACCGATCGAGGCATGCAGGCTTGACTGGCTAACATCGCGCACATCCTGCCCGTCGATTTTCAGCGACCCGCCGGTGACATCGTAAAACCTAAATAGCAGCCGCCCGATTGTGGACTTCCCAGACCCGGTGGCGCCGACAATCGCAACGGTCTGACCGGCTGGTACGGTCAAAGAAACGCCCTTGAGGATTTCGCGATCAGGCTCGTACCCAAAGCGGACATCTTCAAGCGTGACCTCCCCACCATTTACCTTCAGGTTCGGGGCGCAGGGTTTATCCATCACTTCCGCTGGCTGCTCCAACAGATCAAACATCTGCCCCATATCCACCAGTGATTGACGAATTTCGCGGTAAACCGTGCCAAGAAAATTCAGCGGTACGGTTATCTGGATCATGTAAGCATTAACCATCACGAAATCGCCGACGGTCAGCGCCCCCTTCTGCACGCCCATTGCAGCCAGAACCATCACGCCAATCAGGCCACATGTGATCAGGAACGACTGACCAAAATTCAGGAATGCCAGCGAATAGGCCGTCTTCAGCGCGGCCTTCGCGTAACCTTTCATCGAAACATCATACCGTTCGGCTTCGCGGGTTTCGGCATTGAAATACTTGACTGTTTCGAAGTTCAGCAGGCTGTCGATGGCGCGCTGGTTGGCCTCGGTATCCTGATCGTTCATCTCGCGCCGCAGCTTCACGCGCCACTCGGTCACCGCAAAGGTGAACCATATGTAAAGCGCAATCGTCACCGCAACGACGACCAGATACCAGACGTCGAATAACCATAGCAGGATGATCGACACCAGAAGCAATTCCAGGATCAGCGGCCCGATTGAAAACAGCAGAAACCGCAACAGAAACTCTACGCCTTTCACGCCCCGCTCGATTATCCGGCTGAGACCACCCGTGCGCCGGGTCACGTGATAGCGCATCGAGAGCTGGTGAATGTGCTGGAACGTCTCAAGCGCCAGCGCGCGCAGCGCGCGTTGCCCAACCGGCGCAAAGAACGCATCCCGCAATTGCTGGAAGCCAACAGTCATCATGCGGGCCACACCATAGGCAACGGTCAATCCGATTGCACCCAACGCAAGCGGCGGTACACCTTCGCCCGCCAAACCATCCACGGCACCTTTGTACAGGATGGGAGTATACACAGCGATGAGTTTGGCCAGCACCAGCATCGCCATCGCCAAAATGACCCGCCGTTTCACCCATGGCTCGTCCTCGGGCCAAAGATAGGGCGAAACCTTGCGGATGGTTCGCCAGCCCGAACGATGCTCGTCCGTGTCGGTTTTGATCGCGGATGGTTGTCTCATCACGTACCTTAACTGCGGTCAGAGAATTGCCCTGGCCCGGGTTGGGCCAGTGGTCATGTTTATTCAGGAATGGTGAAAATCTGCCCTGGATAGATCAGGTCAGGATCACGGATCGAATCTTTGTTAGCCTCGAAAAGTTTGACATACAGCACACCGTCACCAAACCGGTCGCGCGAGATCGCCCAAAGCGTATCACCCTTTTGAACCGTGACCGAGCGGATCGCCGGAGCGTCGGTTGAGGCCTCACCCGGATTGGTGGTTTCGGTCGCGCGCAGGACCTCGACGGGTTCGCGTTTGAACGGCGTCTCAAGCCTGCTGACCACAGTGCCATCAGGGGCAACCTCATCCACTCTCAGAGTGTAAACTCCGGGGTCAATGCCCTCGACCTCGCCGCGCCATTGCCCGTCAGTCGCTGGTGCAATGTCGGCCACAAGCTGGTTGTCCAGATACAAGCGTACGGCCGATCCATCCTGTGCCCGCCCGGTCAATTCCACATCACCCGCGTCCGAATAGCCAATCGTGTCCAGGGCAATCTGCTCTGGCGGCGTATCCTGAACAGTGGGTGCTTGCAAAAGTTCAACCCCTTCTTCGCCCGAGCGCAGGATCGCAACCTGCTGGTCAGGCGCGTCGCCTGATTCCGGCTGAGTTTCAGTCGCGGGCGCGGTCTCATTCACAGGTGGCGTTGCGGCACCTGCAACTTCTGGTTCATTCTCTTCGGTTTCAGCTTGGTTGGCTGCTTGCTGATCGGTTGTTTCCGTATCCGTCGTCTGTGCCTCGGCAACCTCTTCGACCGGCTCATCGGCAGCGGGCTCTGACACGGTCGGCAGGACCGGTTCGGGCAGCGCCGCGATCAAATAATCATCTGAACGGCTGGTGTCTTCGCCTTTCCGGGTCTCAAGAACAAGCCCGCGAGCGTCGACTGCAAACGGGATCGATACAAACTCGGCGAACTGGCCGCTGTCATCGACGGTAAAGCTGTGAACAGTCTCACCGTCCAGCAAAACACTGACCTCGGACCCCGGCTCGGCATTGCCGGATAGTACCGCGTTTCCATCGGTTTCAACGAATATCTGATCCAGAACCGGCGCGGCCAAAACCGGAACATCCGCTTCTTCGCTATCCGGAGTTTGATCGGAAATCTCGGGCGGTGTGTATTCAGCAACAGATTCGCTGGCTTCCGCCGCCTGGCTTTCGGGCTGCGCCTCCGCTGGCTGGGTTTCCGGCTCGGCGACCTCCGCAATCGGCTCGGATGTTTCGGTTGCTTCCTGCTCAGCCTGCTGTTCCGGCTCGCCGAACAGACCGGACAGGTACAACCCGCCCGCGACGAGCACCACAACGATCCCGGCAACCAGCCCCCATATGAAGGTACCAGAACCTCCGCTTCCCGATTTGGCGTTCATTCTTTTCCTTTCACTCCGCCCAGGAAATGCCCAGTTTGGCGCGCATTTCATGGAGCGGTTGAGCCAACCTATCAATCCCGCTATCAGGGGTCAAAACCCCTAACACAAGAGCAGAAAGCCCTACCTATGTCCCAGAAATCCGTCTGTGTGTATTGCGGGTCACGCAATGGTGTGAATCCTGCCTACTCCGCCGCTGCCCACAGCTTTGGAACCTTGTTGGCCAACGAAGGCTGGCGGCTGGTCTACGGGGCCGGAGATGTGGGTCTTATGGGCGAGGTCGCGCGTGCAGCACAATCGTCCGGCGGCGATACATTTGGGGTGATCCCGGTGCACTTGCTTCAGCGCGAGGTCGGCAAGACCGACCTTACCCGGTTCATCGTGACCGAGACGATGCACGAGCGTAAAAAAGTGATGATCATGAACGCGGATGCCGTAGTTGTCCTGCCCGGCGGCCCCGGATCATTGGACGAACTTTTCGAAGCACTGACATGGCGGCAACTGGGGCTTCATGACAAACCCATTCTGGTGATGAATGTTGACGCGTACTGGGACACGCTGCACACGCTGCTGAATCAACTGATCGGTCAGGGGTTTGCAGATGGTTCTCTGGCAGAATTCATCACCTGGGTCGACACACCGGATGCGACCATGTCCGCGCTTCGCAAATTACTGAACTAAGAAAAACTGGCAATCGGGCGGCGCAAACCGCCCGAGTCTCAGTATTCGTTTAGGCAGGTTTCGCCAACCGAGTCTTCAGTATCCGTTCGACCTTGTGCAACGGGTGGTTTGTGAGTGTTTTGTCGACTTCGGCCACAACCTTTGCCAGCACTTCACTGTGCAGCCGACGGCGCAACAGGCCCAGAACATGCGGACTGGCAACCAACACCAATCGTTTATAGGCCCCTTTCAGCCCCTTGCGATTCAGAAGGTTCGCCACATCCTGAACGAACAGAGATTTTGCGTGGGACTTCCATGTCTCCTCTTCAACTGCAGATTTCTGGTTCGGTCCCGTATCGGGTCGCCGCCCTGCCCTGTCACTTGGCTTGGTCGGTGCTGCGTCCTGTTCTTCGACCGACACGACGACCAAGTTGGGGTCCTGTGCGTCCGTGATATTCTCCATCACCAGCGCTTTTTCCCCATCGGCGATGATAACCCATGTTCCCTGTTCAAGTGCAGCCATTCGTGATCTCCTGTATCGCTTAGGTTGGCCTTCGCCTGTCCCTTAGACACACCTGTTTAACGATGCGGCGTTGGTGTTTCGCTCGCATTTTGATAGGTTTTTGGTTGATTGGCGGTACTCTCCCTCCGCCTACTTTACGTAGGTGCTGAAAGGCCGTGCACAATAGGTGGAATAATGAAAGTTGACGTACCGGCAGGTTTTTACCGGCCACCCATCAATTCATAACAAAAAGCCCGCCAGCATCACTGCCAGCGGGCCATTCATTAAGTTCTACCAAGTGGAAATCACATCCGCGAGGCGACGTTTTCCCAATTTACAAGATTGTCGAGGAAGTTCGACAGATACGCCGGACGCTTGTTGCGGAAATCGATGTAATACGAGTGCTCCCACACATCACAGCCAAGCAGTGCGGTTTGACCGAAGCACAGCGGGTTCACGCCGTTTTCAGTTTTCGTCACTGCCAACGAACCGTCGGCATTCTTGACCAGCCACGCCCAGCCGGAACCGAACTGACCGGCACCGGCAGCGCTGAACTGCGACTTGAATTCGTCAACCGAACCGAAGCTTTCGGTCAGAGCCTTCTCCAGCTCACCGGGCATCGCGTTGCCACCGGGGCCCATCATCTCCCAGAACTGGTTGTGGTTCCACAGCTGGCTGATGTTGTTGAAGATACCGTTCTGCGCGACGGCATTTGCGTCGTATGTGCCAACGATGATCTCTTCCAGTGACTTGCCGTCCCACTCGGTGCTGGCGATCAGCTTGTTGCCGTTGTCGACATAGGCCTTGTGGTGCAGGTCATGGTGATATTCCAGCGTTTCCGCGGACATACCCTTGGCTGCCAGCGCGTCATGTGCATAAGGAAGATCAGGAAGTTCAAAAGCCATCTCGGCCCCCTGTTGAAAATGAATGTTGCGGTTCCAAAGGTTAAATGCTTTGACAGCCGCCGCAGGTCAAGGGCCGCAACACAAAAACCCGGAGGTCCGCGATGCTGACACAGGCGCGCAAAATGTTCTATCGCGCCCGCGGATACTATGCGGGCAACTTGAACGGTGAACCCTTTCGCCTGGACCCCTATCACTCGAAATTCTGGCGCAAGGTATCAGCCGGGGAGTGGGAACCTGAGACATTTTCGGTGCTGGACCACTATCTGTCGCCCGAAAAGGACTATCTTGATATCGGTGCATGGATCGGCCCCACGGTCCTCTATGCCGCGCGCCGCGCTCGCCATGTGTGGTGTTTTGAGCCTGACCCAGTGGCTTACCGCCATTTGGTCTGGAACCTAGAGCTGAACGACATCCGAAACGTATCAGCCTTCAGCATCGCCTTGTCAGATGGGTTTGGAGTGACACGAATGGCTTCAGCGCACGGAGAGGCAGGCGATTCAACGTCATCATTGCTCCACGAAGGAAGCCATGGCACCGACGCACTTACCATCGGTTGGGATCAATTTTCTGAATCCGTCGACCTGACTGATGTCTCTTTGGTCAAAATGGATATCGAAGGCGCTGAATTTTCGGTCCTGCCTTCTATGCTGCCTTGGTTAGAAAAAGATAACCCTGCGCTGTTTCTCTCAACGCACGCACCTTATCTGAGCGCAGACAACCGCAGCGCGGCCATGAAAAAACTATCAGAAGACCTGGCTTTCTATCGCCAATGCCACGACCCACACACAGGCGAAACCGGCAAGTCAGCCCTCACGGGCCAGCGTGCACTCACTCAGTTCCCGACATTCCTGTTCAGCACGACCCCCTGAGACCCGAACCAGAGATCCGGCCTTCATCTAAACAGAAATACCCTGGGAGTGAGGCCGCAGGCCGAGGGGGCAAAGCCCCCACACCCACATATCATCAGGCGATCAGGGCTTAATAAACCCCGACCTCGCTGCCGGGCTGCGCCGCAACCTTCAGCAATTTGAACGCATAGTCCGCCGCAGAGCGGAAGCAGACGATGCGGAAAGTTTCAGCGTCGTCCATCCAGAAGGCACCTGCCACCTGCGCCAAACGCGAACGGCGGATCTGGCCGGGTTGGAATGCCTCGGCCGACAGCTCGACCGGAGCGAGCTTGCCCAATACCTCGCGCGCATTCGCGCCCGAAACACGGAACACAGCGCGCGCGTCGGAGACGTTGACCGCCAGCGCGTGCGTACCGCTTAGCGCGTTGGTCATCGCGGCCAGTTTGGCCTCGACCTCGGCATAAGGCACAAGCACCAGCAATTCGTCGGTGGACATCCAGCAAACACCGGTGTCGCCATTCACAAACGCTTCACGCTGAAGGGGCACTTTCTGCCCGGTGGCGTCTTTGACAGCCTTAGCCAGTACCTTATCCGACAGATCACCGCGCAGTGTGATCATGCCCTGCAGGCCACATTCCTCGATCTTGGCGATGCCATCATATGAGGCGTGGTTCAGTGCGCTGATGGGTTCAGACATTCTGCTTCTCCCCGTCCTTGTCATAGAAGATCGGGTCCACGATCTTGGCCTTGTAGGTTTTGCCGTCAGTGCCCGGGAACTCGACCACTTCGCCCATCCGGTCGGGGCCGTGTTTGATCAGGCCCATGGCGATGCCTTTGCCCAGATTGGCCGAGTAGTAGGTCGAAGTTACGCGACCGATCATGTTGCGCTGACCGTTCGCATTCACGCCCTCGCCCACCGCATAGGCACCGTCCGGCAGAACCGATCCATCCACAGTCTCAAGACCAACCAGTTTCCAACGCTCAGGATCGGCCATATGGGTCCGCGAATGGGCGCGTTTTCCGAGGTAATCCTCTTTCTTTTTGGACAGCGCCCAGTGCAGCCCCAGATCCTGCGGGATCACGGTGCCGTCGGTCTCATCGCCGATCATGATAAAGCCTTTCTCGGCACGCAGAATATGCAGACATTCGGTGCCGTATGGCATCACTCCGAACTCCTGCCCTGCCTCGATCAGAGCGTCCCAGAACGCCTGACCTTGGCTTGCAGGGACCGCGATCTCATAGGACAGCTCACCCGAGAACGAGATACGGTAGGCCCGCGCGTCGAACGCGCCGATCTTGCCATCGCGCCATTCCATGAAGGGCAGCGCCTCTTTCGACAGATCCATGCCGCCCAGCTTCTCAAGTACCTTGCGGGCGTTCGGACCTACCACGGCGACCTGCGCATATTGCTCGGTGACGTTCGCGACGTAGACTTTCCAGTCCCACCACTCGGTCTGCAGCCATTCTTCCATGTGGCCATGGATACGCTCGGCCCCGCCGGTGGTGGTGTGGCACAGCCACGTGTCCTCATCGATGCGGGCAACAACGCCGTCGTCGATCAGGAAGCCATTCTCGGAACACATCAGGCCATAGCGGCATTTGCCGACCTTCAGCGTGGACATCATGTTGGTGTACATCATGTCCAGGAACTTGCCTGCGTCGGGGCCTTTGACGATCAGCTTGCCGAGGGTCGAAGCGTCCAACAGCCCGAGGTTTTCGCGGGTGTTTTTAACCTCGCGATTCACCGCATCATGCACGGATTCTCCGGGTCGCACATAGGCATAGGTTCGACGCCAATGGCCGACCGGCTCCCAATCGGCCCCGTTCTTATCGTGCCAGTTATGCATCGGCGTTTGACGGATCGGCTGGAACACCTCACCACGCGCTTCACCACCAATCGAAGCCATCGAGATTGGAGTATATGGCGGGCGGAAGGTGGTGGTACCGACCTTCGGGATCTCTGAATCCAGCGCATCAGCAAGGATTGCCAGACCGTTGATATTACTCAACTTACCCTGATCCGTTGCCATGCCCAGCGTGGTGTAACGCTTGGTGTGCTCGACACTTTCATAGCCCTCGCGCGCAGCCAGTTGCACGTCCGAGACCTTGACGTCGTTCTGGAAGTCCAGCCACGATTTCATGCGCAGATCAATCTCGGCATTAGAAGGCATGAGCCAGACAGCGGCCATTGGGGCCTCGGCCGTAGTCTCACCAACTGGCGCTTTGGTGCGCTTCGCGGAGAACCCGGCCGCCTTCGCTGCCGCTTTGCCGGCAGTATCTGCATCCTTCAGGACATCCCCCAGGGCCAGCGGGCCGTTCGAAGCCCCTGCCGCCAGAACAAAACCTTCACCGTCTGCCCCCAGCGGAGGACGTGAAGGATCGGGGCGGAAATGCGCGTTCGCCTCGTCCCAGATCAGCTTACCGCCGCAATGCGACCACATATGCACGACCGGAGACCAGCCACCTGACATGGCAATCGCATCGCATTCGACCTCTTCCCGGGCGCCTCCGATCCCCTCTTGATTGCAGATCGCAACTTTCTTGACCCGCTTGCCGCCTTTGACCTTTGCGATCGCCTTGCCCGGATCGACGCGGATACCCAGCTGACGCGCCTCTTCGGCCAGAGGTCCGGCGGTGTCGCGCGCATCAACCACGCGCAGGACATCGACACCGGCCTGTTTCAAGGTAATTGCAGTCCGGTAGGCGTCATCATTGTTGGTGGCGACAATCACACGCTCGCCCGGCGTCACGCCCCAGTTGACCACATAGTCGCGCATGGCAGAGGCCAGCATAACGCCAGGCACATCATTGCCTGCGAATGACAGCGGACGCTCGATGGCACCGGTCGCGGTCACGACCTGCTTCGCACGAATGCGCCACAGGCGGTGACGCGGCCCCTGAACACCCGGTTTGTGGTCTGTCAGACGCTCATAACCCAGTACATAACCATGGTCATAGACCCCCGCACCCATGCAGCGGTTGCGCATGGTGACGTTGCCCATTGTTTCGAGATCGGAAACCAATTGTTCCACGAACTTATCCACAGGCTCGCCATTGATGGTTCCGCCATCAACCGGAGCGCGACCACCCCAGTGCGCAGTCTGCTCGATCAGCATCACCTTGGCACCGGTTTGGGCTGCCACCTTGGCGGCCTGCAAACCCGCGACACCACCGCCAATCACCAAGACATCGGTGAAGGCGTAAAAGTGCTCGTATGTGTCCGCGTCACGGTTGTCCTTGTCGGGCGCTTTGCCCAAACCCGCCGACTGGCGAATAAACGGCTCGTAAACATGTTTCCAGAACGGTTTCGGATGGATGAACATCTTGTAATAGAATCCGGCTGGCAGAAACCGCGACAGATGCGTATTGATCGCGCCGATGTCGAACTCGAGGTTCGGCCAGTGGTTCTGTGATGCGGATGTCAGACCATTGAACAGCTCTGTCGTGGTGGCGCGCTGGTTCGGCTCGAACCGGTTGCCCTCACCCAGACCGACCAGAGCGTTTGGCTCTTCCGCGCCACTGGCGACCACGCCGCGCGGGCGGTGATACTTGAACGACCGGCCCATCATCATCTGATCATTGGCCAGCAAGGCAGACGCGAGCGTATCGCCCTCGTAGCCCTGCATCGAGGTGCCGTTGAAGGTGAAGTTGACCTTTTTGGACCGATCAATCAAACGGCCATGTTTTGCGAGACGGGTGCTCATGATGCGGACCTTTCGCAGGCGGTATTTTGGATGGCTGTACGGATCATTTGTACTCTCTCCACGTCCAGCCGGTACGCTTGGCGGTGATGGCATCCTTGATCTCTTGCGGCGGCTCGGTTGTCTGCGCCGAATAGGTGCCAAAGACCTCAAGCGTGTTCGTACAGCGCGCGGCGTGGAACCACTTGCCGCACCCATTGGCATGGCGCCAGCGTTCGAAATGAACGCCTTTGGGGTTTTCGCGCATGAACAGGTAGTCGTGGAACTCATCATCTGACGAGCCCGGGCCATAACGCTTCAAATGCGCCTCGCCACCTGCAGCCAGTTCAGTTTCTTCGGCTTCGACGCCGCAATAAGGGCATTTCAAGATCAGCATGTGATCATCCTCTTGGCAGCAGGCGAGACGTATCTGCCTGCAAATTCTGCGTGACGGGCGTGCGAGATTTTTCGACGAAAAATCTTCATCAGTGCGCCACCCCGGCCGCGACGCTTTCGTCGATGAAGCGGCCCTCTTTGAAACGATCCAGCGAGAAGGCTTCGGTCAGTGGTGAATGCCCCGTGGCCATCAGCTGTGCCATGCCCCAGCCCGATCCCGGAATGGCCTTGAAGCCGCCGGTGCCCCAGCCTGCGTTGATAAAGCAGCCATTAAGCGGTGTTTTCGACAGGATGGGTGAACGGTCGCCGGTCATATCCACAATACCGCCCCACTGGCGCAGCATTTTCAGGCGCGAGATCATCGGGAAAGTTTCGACCAATGCGCGTACCGTTTCCTCGATATGATGGAAGCTACCGCGCTGGGTATAGTTGTTGAACCCGTCCGTGCCACCACCAATCACCATCTCGCCCTTGTCGGACTGAGACATATAGCCGTGTACGGTGTTCGCCATCACAACGACATCCATGCAGGGTTTGATCGGCTCGGACACCAGCGCCTGCAGCGCGACGGCCTCAAGCGGCAGACGGAAGCCCGCCATCTCAGCCAACTGGCCGGAATGCCCCGCAACCACGATGCCCAGCTTGTCACAATCGATGGCCCCTTTTGTGGTATCGACCCCGACAACACGACCGTTTTCAGACCGGACACCTGTAACTTCGCATCTCTGGATAATGTCCATACCCATGGCCGAACATGCGCGGGCATAGCCCCATGCCACCGCATCATGGCGCGCGGTCCCACCACGTTCCTGCCAAAGCCCGCCCAGAACCGGATAGCGCGGACCTTCCAGATTAATGATCGGCACCAGTTCTTTCACACGCTCGGGCCCAATCCATTCGGTCTGAACACCCTGCAGCGCATTCGCATGCGCAGTACGCTGATAGCCGCGAATCTCGTGCTGGGTCTGCGCCAGCATGATTACGCCACGCGGACTGAACATGATGTTATAGTTCAGTTCCTGGCTCAGATCTTCGTAGAGACCGCGCGCCTTTTCGTAAATCGCCGCTGACGGGTCCTGCAGATAGTTCGATCGGATGATGGTCGTGTTCCGACCGGTGTTGCCACCGCCCAACCAGCCTTTTTCTATTACGGCGACGTTCTGGATGCCGTAGTTCTTGCCAAGATAGTAGGCTGTTGCCAAACCGTGACCGCCGGCCCCGACGATAATGACGTCATAGCGCTTCTTAGGCTCCGGCGAACGCCATGCGCGCTCCCATCCGGTGTGATAGCGCAGCGCTTCGCGCGCTACAGCAAAGGCTGAGTAGTGTTTCATGTGCGAATCCGTCCGGTCTTCGATGATTGGGCGCAGGTATGCCGTGCCCGTACATTTTAACCCTGCCGCGCAACGCCGCAATAATGCACTATTGCGACATGAGCGCCCTTCGCGGCTATTTGTCCCTTTTTTCCATGCGCCGACAGGTCTAAGTCAGGGCAACCATTTTGGAGGGACCATGCCGTTCTGGGTTCTCATCTTTTTGATCGCGCTGCTGATCGCGATTTTCCTGAGTTACACGATGCTGCGCGGTCGTCGCGGCACCGGCCCGACAGCTGCTTATGATCTGCGAGTCTATCGTGAACAGCTAGCAGGCGTCGACAAAGACTTGGCGCGCGGCGTGATCGCGAAAGCTGATGCCGAGCGTGTACGCACGGAAATCTCGCGCCGTATCCTGGCCGCAGACGCGCAGATGCGCAATGAAGACAAAGGCACCGGGCCATCACGCTTGGTTACCATAATAGCGTTCCTCGCCATGGCCGCCGTTCTGGTTGGTGGCGGGTTGGCGATGTATCGTCAGTTGGGTGCCGCCGGTTTCCCTGACATGCCCCTTTCAGTTCGTCTGGAAATGGCAGAAGACCTGCGCGAAAATCGACCCAGCCAGGCTGAGGCCGAGGGCATTGCCACACCGCTCCAGACGCCTCCGCTGGACGAAAGCTATGCAACTTTGCTGAACCGGCTGCGCGAAACTGTGGCCGAACGCCCCGATGATCTGCAAGGCCATACCCTGCTGGCACAGCATGAAACCAACGCGGGGAACTTCAAAGCAGGGTATGAGGCACAAACCCGTGTGATCGAACTGTCGGGTGACAATGCCTCGGCTCAGGCCTATTCGGATCAGGCAGAGATGATGATTTTGGCCGCTGGCGGCTACGTCTCACCAGAAGCGGAAGCCGCCTTGCGACAGGCGCTTGAGCGCAATCAGCGCTTGGGTCCTGCCCGGTATTATTGGGGGCAGATGCTGGCACAGACCGGGCGGCCTGATATGGCTTATCGCGTTTGGGTCGAAACCCTGAATGACGCCCCGGCCGGCGCGCCATGGGCGAATGCCATCCGGTCACAGATCGATGAATTGGCATTCCGCGCAGGCGTGTTCAATACACCCGACTTTTCTGCTGCATCCGGCCCCAGCCAAGACGATGTAAATGCCGCTGCCGAGATGTCGCCAGAAGAACGACAAGAAATGATCCGCGGTATGGTCGATGGCCTTTCGGACCGCCTTGCGACCGAGGGCGGGACACCCGAGGAGTGGGCACGCCTGATTGCCGCCTTGGGCGTGCTGGGCGAAGGCCAACGCGCCATCAAAATCAGGAACGAAGCCAAGGAAGTATTTGCGGGTAACGCCGAAGCGTTGGAGATGATCGACGCTGCCGCGCTGCAGGCCGGAATCGCTCAATGATCCACGACGCGTTCGAAGACTTCGCAGCATCCCTGCCCCCAATGTCAGCCCTGATGGGGCTGGATCTGGGAGAAAAGACCATCGGCGTTTCCGTCTCGGACCGGATGCGCGGCGTGGCCACCCCGCTTGAGACGGTGCGACGCAAGAAATTCACACTGGATTCCGCGCGTTTGATCGAGATTGTGACCGAACGTGAGATCGGCGGAATCATCCTCGGACTGCCGCGCAACATGGATGGCAGCGAAGGGCCGCGCTGCCAGTCAACCCGCGCCTTCGCACGAAACATGACCCGTTTGACCGATCTGCCCATCGGTTTCTGGGACGAACGACTAAGTACCGTTGCGGCAGAAAAAGCACTGCTTGAGGCGGATACGACACGAAAACGTCGCGGACAGGTTATTGATCACGTCGCAGCAGGTTATATTCTGCAAGGCGCGCTGGACAGACTGCGCTTTCTTTGACGGATCGGAAAACGCCCATGACGAATATGGTTTGGAAACGGGACGAGGTCGAAAGCCCTTGCATCCAAATCTGCGTCGTTCATCCGACCGAACGTATCTGCACCGGCTGCTACCGCACCATTGAGGAGATCACGCGCTGGTCAAAGATGGACAGCACCGAACGGGCCGAAATCATGCAGGATCTGCCGGAACGCAAACCCCGTCTGGCAAAGCGCCGTGGTGGCCGTGTCGCCCGGCTGCAAGGGTCCTGATCCGCAAGCCTAGTATTTTGGCGACCGCGCAGGCTTAAGATCACTCAGAGATTCGTGATCCCGCAACTCAGAACCGAACAGTTCAACCAGCTCGTTCTGGTTTGTCGTCTTTGCAGGTCGCGGGCGCAACTCAGCTTCCAACTCGTGGCTTTCAGCCTGTTCGGGGGTGTCCTTCGAAAGAATGCGCTTTAGTACTGAGCGAAAAATCATTGCTCTTCCAATATGTAATAAACGACGCGCCACTGCGGGACCGTTCCGAACACCGAGGGGGAAGAGTCCGGAAGCTGTGTTTGAGTGAGTGGTGGCCCACAGCGACGCGAAACAGCTTGTTGCCTCTCCCTCTAAATTCGGGACAGGTAAGGACTTTTTAAGTTATTTGACCAACCAGTCAATAATAGCGCTAACTTAAAGTTGCATTCCGTAACGTCAACGCAAAAAAGAACAATGCCTATGATTGCAAGACATTGTTTCTGAAACATTTTTAGAGCATTTAGCCAGTCGCAAGCCAGGTTATTGCATTCTCGTATTCCTCCGCCGGGAAATACTGAGTCCGCGTTCCCAGAACATGACTGGCCATGCGTTGCGCCATTTTTTGCCATGTCTTGTCACCGACAATCGCTGCACGATCCAGCATCCCAATGTGACCAGCCGCCAGTCTGAAATGGGCTGCCATTGCAGTCAGACCCTGCCAACCATCGAACTCGCGCAGATCGATCAACAGGCGAAACCCGTCACGTTCGCGCAATAGCGCATCAAGATCGGTTTGAGCCTGACCGTATTCCTGTGAATCCAGTTTGCCCATCAGGCTGATCTGCACGCAAGGTCCGCCCAGATCCGTCACGTGGATCGCCCCGAGAGATTCGCGCATCCAGCGACGCGCTTCCTCCACCTCATCCATTCCAAAAACGTGCACCGGGCAAGGCAGGATCGGGGCAGCCAGGCGGACGCTTGTTTGCACCCATCCCTGGTCCGCCACAACGCCAATCCGGTCGAATCCGCGCCAATGGCTGAGCCCCAACTTGGTATCAGACCATGCGGCACCCAGATCATATCCCTTGAACTCGGACCCAACGATCGCCAGCAGACGTATGGCGTCGTGCTCTTCCAATGCGGCCTCAATAGCGGGAACAAGCGTGCTCGCGTAATCTGCGCTAGTGACCTCGCCCGAAAGCTCGACCTCAATAAGGGCACCATCTGCATTCGTGTGAACCGTAATCATCGAACCAACTCTCCAAAGCCAAACAATGGCAGGAGGTTACGGGGATTCGAGCCATTGCGCTACACCACCAGGCAACTGAGGGCGGAAATAGGCGATCATCCGTCCATCCGGTCCAGCGCTGGCATTCGGACCCCATGGTGCAACACCATGCAGACAGTGGCGGTGCAACAGATAGGCTTCGCCTGGGCGTGCTGGTAGTTCGAGGCGCGGACAGGTCTCGAATACTTCGCGGCGCGCAGCCTGATAGACATCTGTGATATCGGCCTCGCCCAATTCATGCCGCGGCACCTTCTTCATCGCGGACCGAAAAGCATCGCCGAGGATTTTGTGGCTTCCCTCCCACAGCACCATTGGTGCTGCGTCCACACTGGCCTCGGTAAGTGGGATACCCAATATCCAGGCATGAGGTTCATCCACCCGCCGTCGTCGATCAGGGCCAGCTGGCTTGAGCCCGTCCACATGCGCCGCATCTCGCCGCGCACGATACCGCGCCGCAGCCTCGCTTTCGCCACGCCGGGGTTGAGGGTAGCCCGGATATATTACCGACACCTGCCCTTTGTGCAGATCAATCGATCCAAACTGCTGATGTGCCAGTTCGATGGCCGCGCCCGCCAGTGCAGGCGAACCCGCGACCCTGCCCTGCGCATCATTGTCCAGTGCATCAACGCCAATGAACCACGTGCCATCGCAATCGTGCCAAGCTGCATGAGCCGGATCGCTGACGGACGCACGCGCAGTGGGAAGAGCGTGCGCCACCCAATCCGCCAACGCTCCATCATAAGGAAACTTTACCCAACCTAGCTCGTAAAACGTCGCTACCACCCCAACGCCTTTCTCAGCATATTCAGAGCAACCAGTGTAAGGAATACCGCGAAGACCCGCCTGAGCGGCTTCGGATCCATCGCATGCGCCAGCTTAACGCCCCACGGGGCGGTGATCATAGTCATCGCAACGACGATACCGAAAGCCACCAGATTGACCGCGCCAATGGTCAGCGGCGGGCGATGCTCCGGAGCGATGTTGAGAAATAAGAAACCCAGCACCGACGGTACAGCGATGATCACGCCAAAGCCCGCTGCGGTCGCAACCGCCCGGTGGATCGGAGTGTTATAAAGGCTCATGAGCGGAACACCGAAACTGCCCCCGCCAATTCCCATCAGTACCGACAGAAACCCGACCGAAGGCGAAAGCACAGCGCGGCGCAATCCCTTGGGCATTGCATCCCCCAACCGCCACTCGGATTTTCCCAAACCAAGATAGACGCCGATGACCATGCCAAGCATGCCGAACAGCGCCTGCAAAAACTCTGTCCTCAGAGCTGAAGCCACTAGAACACCGATCACCGCACCCACCGCTATGCCTGGCCCCCAGCCGCGCAGGATGCCCCAATCCACCGCGCCTTTCTTGTTATGGCTAAGAACCGATCGGATCGACGTTACAATGATCGTCGCCAGCGAAGTTGCTAGGCATAGCTGCATCAGCTGAGGCCCGCCATATCCAAGTGTCTGAAACGCATAGAAAAACGCGGGCACCAGAACGATTCCACCACCAACGCCCAAAAGCCCAGCCAACACCCCGGCCAAAGCGCCGATCACAAGCAAAAGGCCCAGCATCTGGGCCAGCAACATCGTCTCGGGCATCATTCCCCCATAGCGGCTCGAAGCCGTCTTAGCCTACCTGTTCCACCTGCGATAGCGCAGCGACAGAGTCCAGAGCCTGCAGGATCACTTCTGGGCCGGCATTCTCGCGCACAGCACCTTCGGAGAGCATCCGCCGCCATCCCCGCGCACCGGGACGCCCCGCGAACAGGCCCAGCATGTGCCGCGTGATCTGGTGCAATCGACCACCGTCGACAAGATGCGCCTCGACATAGGGCAGCATATTTTGCACCACTTCAATGGGATCCGCGACACTGCCCGTTCCAAAGATCAACGGGTCCGCAGCCGCCAGAATATCTGTCGGTTGGTGATAGGCGGCACGACCGATCATGACACCATCAAGCCCAGCCTCCAGATGCTGTTGCGCCTGAGCAAGCGACGTAATGCCACCATTGATCGAGATGTGCATGTCCGAAAAATCAGCCTTCATCCGGTGCACAAGACCATAGTCCAACGGTGGAATATCCCTGTTTTCCTTCGGGCTTAACCCCTGCAACCAAGCTTTGCGCGCATGGATCGTGACACGTTGGCATCCGGCCTCGCGAATTTGGTCGAGGAAAGCAGGTAGCACTTCTGAAGGTTCCTGTTCGTCAACACCGATACGGCATTTCACCGTGACTTCGACCTTCACTGCCTCGCGCATCGCCGCAACGCATTCCGCGACCTTTTCGGGTGCGCGCATCAATATCGCACCAAATGTCCCTGATTGCACCCGGTCAGACGGACACCCACAGTTCAAGTTGATCTCGTCATATCCGGCTTCAGCGCCCAGCATGGCCGCCTGCGCCAATTCCTGCGGGTCAGAACCCCCTAGCTGCAACGCAACCGGGTGCTCCTGAGGATTAAAGTCCAGCAGATGCAGCGCGCCGCCGCGCACCAAAGCAGGCGCTGTGACCATTTCAGTATAAAGCAAGGTCTCAGAACTCAGCAAACGATGCAGAAACCGGCAATTCTTGTCGGTCCAATCCATCATCGGCGCGACAGACAGTCTCGCACTTCTACGGATGTCTACAGGTTTCTTATCCGGCATATCTTGCTCATGTCATCGGAACGCAGCTTTCGCCAAGTACCGGGTATACAGAAAGACCTGCAACCGGCAAACCGTTCTTGGGTTTTGGGAGATGGTACCGCCTCCCTGGCTTGAACAGGGGACCTCTGGATCCACAATCCAGCGCTCTAACCAACTGAGCTAAGGCGGCACTTGTGAGGGGCGATTTAGCGAAGGCGTACGGGGATTGCAAGGGGATTAAAGCTGAATTCGCCAGCTTTGTTCGACCAGATCGACACCGAAGGAATGCACCGGCTTGCTGTCGACAAGCTCCCACCCAAACGCACGATACAGCCCGCAAGCGGCGGCGTGACTCTCATGGGTCCACAGCACCATCTGGCGATATCCTGCGTCGCGGGCGAAACCCATGCAGGCAGTCAGTAGCCGCTTGCCCAGCCCCTGTCCACGAGCCTCGGGCAGCAGCAGAAACAACCGCAGCTTGGCGGTTTGATCATCCAGCCTGACACAGAAAATACTACCCAAACGATCCCCGTCGCACTCGGCGATCCAGCCTTGTTCGCAAGTTGGATCGTGATCCGCGATGAATTCCGTCAGAATGCGGGCAACCAGCGGGCCGAAACTGTCATCAAAACCTTCGTCGCGGGAATAAAGCACTCCATGCTGTTCTACCAGCCACGGCGCATCCTCGGCGCGGAAAGGTCTGAGCGTTGCCGTCTCCATGCCCTATCTGAACCCATAGTCGGCTTGATTCTCAACCCATCGCGCGTTAGCACCAAAGCGCATTTCCCGGAGGCGAACATGAGCATCAATACCGAACGCGATATCGAAGCGAACCTGCAGATCGGCCCCACCGATCATGGTATGGTGCGGCTGTTCATTGAAGGTGCCGGTATTGAGATTCCAATGGATTTCGACCCCGAAGAGGCCGAAGAAATCGCCGAGGAAATCCGCGCCGCAGCCCAAGCCGCGCGCGCCATCAAAAGCTAAACCCTAGGGTCGCGCAAGGCCTGCAACCGACGTGCAGAATCCATCGCGAATTTCTGAACCATCTTTTTGCGCCGCGCCGGAGCCAACTTGGCTTCTGGCCCCATTCGGATGATTTCAGCATCATAGGCATCAGCGATGATCAAGCCTGTTTCCGCAGGCAGAAGCTCGGTCGGGAAATCCGTATCAACCGCCCAAAAGAATCGGTCACACCAGTCAAGATAGCCCTGCCATTTAGAATCCGACTGATAATCGGCGCGGCTGGATTTACACTCGACCACCCATATCTCGCCCTTTGGGCCCAACCCCATCACATCGACCCGCAGCCCTCGGGTAGGGACAAATTCTTCAATCGAAACATAGCCGTGGGTCAACAAGTGACGCGAAACACCACGGGCCAGCTTTTGTCCGGGCTGCATAATTAGTGTCATTTCGAGAATGTGAACAATTCATGAACAAAAATCAAGCAGCTTGACATGGTACCATTTGGTATCGCAATAATGTGAAACCAAATGGTATCCAATAAAAGGTGCCCGATGAATACACAGACCCAAAACGCATTTCGCGCCCTGGCGGACCCGACCCGCCGCGACATCGTTCAGATGCTGGCAGCACAGGATATGACGATCGCTCAACTAACCGAACGTTTCGACATGACCCGCGCGGCCGTCAAAAAGCATCTGACCGTTTTGTCCGACGGAGGATTGATCACGGTCGAAGCTCGTGGACGCGAACGCATCAATCGCCTTGAACCCAAAGGAATGGCTCCGGTTCTGGACTGGCTCAGCTACTTCGACCGGTTCTGGGATGATCGCCTCGCAAATCTGAAGAAAGCTATCGAAGGGAATAAGAAATGACAGACGCAGTTTTGCAGAAAACAATCTTTCTCCGCGCTACGCCAGAAATCGTTTGGGACTATTTGACTGATCCCGACCGGTTGGCCGAGTGGTTTCACAAACCCGAACGTCCCCTGGCCGCTGGACAAAAGCTTGAGATGTTCGGGACGACCAGTGGCGACCTTCTGATTTGGGGTGAAGTGCGTGAAGCGAGACGTCCAGAGTATCTTGAATATACATTCACCATTAAACCGATGGGCGGCGCCGAAAGTGTGGTCAAGTGGACGCTGGAACCCGTCGCCGGCGGTACACGCCTTGGACTGCTGCACGAGGGCTTACCTCAAGGGGCTGACGCCTTTGGCCTGATCCTTTCGCTGGATGACGGATGGGATGAACATTTCGGCAAGATGCGCACCGCATTGCACGAAACTGTTGATGCTTAACCCCTTGTGCGAACCTGCTTCAGGCCCTACTTAGGCCCGTGGCGGGTTCTGCCCTTCTTGTGACAGGTAGCATTCTGGTGGCCTTAAGCAATTCCGAGGGGGCTGGCTCTGTTCAGGTCCTGGCCTGATTACCTGGCGCCCACCTGTACATACAGGTCCTCGGGAATCAAACCGCACGGTTGACTGGTGGTCCCGCCACATATTTACCTAATAAATCAGCGCCCTGCGCGCACTTCCTGTTTGATCGGCGCAGGCTTCAAACCATGAGCAATCGGTGTTCCACCACGTGGTTTGTTCGGCTTCTCAGCCATGCTCATGATAGCATAGGCGAACTGCACACCCGCAAAGACGATCCCGTTCATGAACCAGATCATGGCCAACGCGATCAGACCAATTTCCGAACTGGTGATTAGATGCCGTAGATTGGCCACGTTGAGCGCCAGCAGCACCCCGACAAAGACGGCCGAGATCACAAAGCCCCAGATGACTTGCGTAATGTAGAGACGGACCAGTTTGGGCATGGCGAACCTCCTTGCGCTGTGATGGTGAGTCTAGCGCATGCAGGGTCGCGGTAAAGGCGTCAGAACGCCTCGGGCTGGGCTTCGCGCGCCATGTGATCCAGCACAGCGTTCACGAATTTGGGCTCTTTGCCTTCCGGGAAGAACGCACGTGCGACATCGACGAATTCGGTGATCACGACCTTTGGCGGCGTGTCGCTCTGGGTCAACTCAGCCCCGGCCGCGCGAAACACAGCGCGCAGGGTCGGATCGATGCGCGCAATAGGCCATTTGGCGACCAATGCACGATCGGTCATCTGGTCGATGGTGGCCTGATAGTTCACGGCGTCATCCACCAACTTGCGGAAGACACTAATATCGCCATCCAGCATCTCATCCCCCTCGTAGACCGCGCCAAACCGATGATCCAGAAACTCATTCACAACCTGTTCAGTCGTCTGGCCCGACTGCTCCATCTGGAACAGTGCCTGCACGGCATAAAGCCGGGCGGCGGATTTCATAAGGCGTTTCTGGTTGGCCGGTTTCGGCGCGTCTGTCTGGGTCATGCTGTCGTGGGTCCGTTGCTGTCGCCCGCCACAAGGATGGACTCGGACGGTGGCTTGAAGCCCACGCCCTTTTTGGAAGAGCCCCACTTACGGCTGAGCGCGATCAGATGCAAGGCCGCAGCCGCCGCTCCACCGCCTTTATTCATCTTTTCGGGGTTTGCACGTATCTCGGCCTGTTCGTCGTTTTCGACAGTCAGGATGCCATTTCCGATCAGCAGGCCCTGCAGGCCCATCAACTGGATTGCACGGCTAGAGTCGTTGCAGACGGTTTCATAATGCGTCGTCTCGCCCCGAATGACACAGCCCAACGCGACATAGCCGTCGTAGTTACACTGGCGGTCGGCCATGGCGATAGTGGTTGGGATTTCCAGCGCACCGGGCACTTCGACCACGTCGCAGGTTCCGCCTGCGGCCTCGATCTCGGCCTTGGCACCAGCGACCATGTTGTCAGCGATGGCACGGTAGAACGGAGCTACCACCAGCAGCAGTTTCACCGGCTTGTCGAAGCTGGGAGTCGGCAGAATGCCATGTTTGTCTTTTTCAGCCATTATCAGTCTTCCTTGAGGATCGAGCGGGTGCCGACGATTGACAGTCCAAACGCGTCGAGCCCCAGATATACGGTTTCAGGCGAGTCTGTCAGCAACACCAGTTCCTGAATACCCATCTTGGACAGGATCTGCGCACCCAGACCGGTTTGCTTGATCGTGCGCGGGCCTTCGTCGTCTGCGGCATACAGCGAATTTCGCGGCTGACGGAAAAGGCAAACGACGCCGCGCCCCTCTTCGGCGATCTTTTCCATCGCGCGGGGCAGCTCTCGTGAAGATTTCGGGCCAAGACCCAGAATATCGGGCGCTTCATGCAGGGCGTGGGTCCGGGTCAGGACCGGCTCGGGCGTTGTGATGTCGCCCTTGATCATGACAACGTGTTCGATACCGTGGGTCTGGTCGGTGAAAATCCGCATCTCCCATTCGCCACCGTATTCGGAATTCACTGTCTCGCGCGAAGTTTCAACCACCAGATTGTCGTTACGCGAGCGATAGGCGATCAGATCACTGATCGTGCCGATCTTCATGTCATGCTCTTTGGCGAAGGCGACCAGATCAGGTAGGCGCGCCATTGTGCCATCGGGCTTCATGATCTCGCAGATCACGCCCGAGGGGTTCAGCCCGGCAAGACGCGAGATATCAACGGCGGCCTCGGTATGCCCCGCCCGCACCAATACCCCGCCCCTTTTGGCGCGCAAGGGGAAGACATGGCCTGGGGTCGCTATGTGAGCCATAGTGTTTTGCTCGTTGATCGCGGTCGCCACCGTTAGTGCGCGATCAGCGGCCGATATTCCCGTCGAAACTCCCTCGCGGGCTTCTATAGACACGGTGAAGGCTGTCTCATGACGCGACGAGTTGTTCACCGCCATCATCGGCAGCCCCAGACTATCGATTCGTTCAGCCGTCATCGGCAGGCAGACCAACCCGCGCCCATGGGTCGCCATGAAATTGATCGCCTCCGCGTCAGCGAACTCGGCCGCGATCACCAGATCACCCTCATTCTCGCGGTCCTCGTGATCCACAAGAATGTACATCCGGCCCTTACGGGCCTCTTCGATGATCTCTTCAATCGGACTGATCGCCTCGCGCAATTGGGCCTCTACCGGTCCGGGGGTTTCAAAACTCATAGGGCAGCCTTTCGCACAACGGGTTTGAATGGCGGGATAGACCAGAGTGGACGCAAAGACCAGCCTGTAAGCACTGCGAGATAGATTGATATGCCCAGCGCTATAGGGCCAGCGATGAAATCTGGTGCCAACTCAGTTTACCAATCCTATGCGCCAGTTTTGACTTAGGCCTTTTCTGCGCATTGTTGCCAATAGCTGAACCTTTAGGCCGGTTGCGTGAACTTTGTCCACAAATTGCCCCAATTGGGCCCTTGGATCGCCTGATATCCTGGGCACCAGTCATTGTATAATGTCCTAGCTAGACGAGAATTTGAGCCCAGTGTCTAAGACCGCTGATCTGCCCGCTGCGAATTTCGTGCGTGTAAACGCCCTTCGGCGAAACAGGCTGCTGCTATCACTCATTGCACTGCAGATGGTCTATGCCATTGCCGTTAGCATCTATGTAGGACGGTCATATTGGGATTTTTCGACCTCTTCCCTGATTGTCATCTCAGTTCGTCTGCTTGGTTTCATGTTCGCAAATTTCGTTCTTTGGCGACTTGGCGTTGCCATGTTCGTTGTGCGACCCAAAAAGCCAATTCAATGGATGTTGCAAGATCTGCAATCCAAGATGGCAGATGTTGAAAAAGCGACCGATGCGGTTATCTGCTTTCTCAGCATCGTCGCTCTTATCCTGACCTATACCTTCCTGAAGAACGAAATACATGCTGTGAATCCGACACTCTGGGATGAGCAATTTGTACAATGGGACCGGTTTCTGCACGGCGGCGTCGATCCGTGGACTTTGCTATGGCCCATTTTGGGATCACCAATCGTAACCACTGCGATAAATGGCGCCTATCACATCTGGTTTCCCATGATTTACATTGCGGTTTGCGTCGCCTGTCTGGACCGCAGTGACCCGAACCGCAGCACCGTTTTTCTGGTTGCGTTTGCATTGTGCTGGTTTGTAGGCGGCAACGTGATTGCAACCATCTTTGCCTCGGTTGGTCCCGTTTACTACGAACCCTTCAATCTTGGCTCTGACTTCGTTCCGCAGATAGAGCTGTTACGCAATTCACACGAAATCAGCCCGGTCTGGGCGCTGAATGTGCATGAAATGCTGTTGGATGGTTATCGGAATAATGGGCTAGCAGGCGGAATCTCGGCGATGCCCAGCATGCATGTTGCCTCTACCGTGCTGCTGGCGTTCTACGGCTTCACCTATTCGCGTTGGCTCGGCTGGGCGCTGTCGGTGTTTGTCTTCATCATCTTATTAGGCTCGGTTCACCTCGCCTGGCACTACGCCATCGACGGGTATGTCTCAATCCTGCTGGCTTCATGCTTCTGGTGGCTGTCCAAGAGGCTGACGGCCAAATTTGGACCTTCCACCTGAAGGTCAGGACATCTCGGCCAGTCGCGCGACGTATCGGGCCAGGGTATCGATCTCAAGGTTCACGCGATCACCAACCGAGACGTCACCCCATGTGGTGACCTCTTTGGTGTGAGGGATGAAGTTGATACCAAAGTCACACCCGTCCACATCATTAACCGTCAGCGATGTGCCGTTCAGTGCAACGGACCCTTTCGGAGCGATAAACCGGGCCAGATTGGCAGGCGCCCGCAATGTCACCCGCGTGCTGTCACCCTCGTCTATCACAGAGACCACCTCTGCCACGCCATCCACGTGGCCCGAGACGATGTGCCCTCCCAATTCATCCCCGACTTTCAAGGCACGTTCCAGGTTGACGCGTTTGCCCACCTGCCAACTGTCCAGATTGGTTTTCGAAACCGTCTCAGCGCTGATCTGCACATCATACCAATCATCGCCCAACGCGATGACGGTTAGGCAGACGCCATCGCTTGCGATGGAAGCGCCAATATCAATGCCCGCCGTTTCATAGCTTGTCTTGATCCGTGCCCGCAGGTCTCCCTGCTGGTCCAGTTCGGTAACGGTGCCAATATCGGTGACGATCCCTGTGAACATGTCATTAACCCTCTGAACCTAGCTTCAATAGCCGAGGTAAAGGCACGCAGCTCTACCGGCAAGCCCTGCCTTGCCGTGAAAACGACAAAGAGGCATAATTTTATACAAACGCACCAAAAGTCACCACACGAGCAGACCGCATGATCCCTTTGGCCAACAGCCCTAACCGGCGTGTGTTCCTGTTTCTACAAGGACCGCATGGTCCGTTCTTTAACGCGCTTGGTCGGATGCTGCGGGCTGCGGGTGCTCAGGTCTGGCGGGTCGGATTCAACGCGGGCGATCAGGCTTTCTGGGGCGACAAATCCAGTTACATTCCATATCGCGGCGCGCCAGATGATTGGCCGGAGACCTTAAGCGAATTGCTCACCCACTATGATGTGACCGATATCGTGCTCTATGGCGACACCCGGCCCGTGCATGCGCGCGCAGTTGAGATTGCCAAAGCACGCGGGACCACTGTTCATGTGTTTGAAGAAGGCTACCTGCGTCCTTGGTGGGTGACCTATGAACGAAACGGGTCGAACGGAAACTCACGCCTGATGGAACTGGATGTGGCGCAGATGCAGACGGCGCTGGAACAGTCCGAAGGGCATGCGCCCCCACCGCCTTCCCATTGGGGGGATATGCGCCAGCACATCTTTTACGGTGCGCTCTATCACTGGTTCGTGCTGTTTCTGAATCGCAGATACCGGAATTTCCGACCCCATCGAGAGCTGCCGGTTTCGAAAGAGTTTCGTTTGTACTTCAAACGTCTGAGTCTGATGCCCATTCACAGGCTACAGCGGGGTTGGGCCACAGCACAGGTCAGGTGGAGCGGTTTTCCATACCATCTTGTGTTGCTTCAATTGGGCCATGACAGTTCGGTGCAATACCACTCGGATTTTTCCGGTATGTCCGAGTTTCTCGAACAAGTGATCGCCGGATTCGCCAAAGGCGCCCCTGCGCATCACCACCTTGTCATCAAGGAACATCCGCTTGAGAACCACCGTGAGCCGCTGCGGCTGTGGGCGCGCCAGCTTGCAGCACAGCACGGCATCACAAACCGAATTCACTATGTGCCCGGTGGTAAGCTGGCCAGGTTGCTAGACGATGCAAAATCCGCCGTGACGGTGAATTCCACGGCAGGCCAGCAGGTTCTGTGGCGTGGCATTCCTTTGCGGATTTTTGGGCAGTCGGTTTATGACAAGCCCGAATTCGTATCTCGGCAATCGATTGAGGCATTCTTTGCCCAGCCAGATGCCCCGGGCGGCAAGGCCTATCGGGCCTATCGCCAATTTCTTCTGGAAACCTGCCAAGTCCCCGGGGGGTTCTATTCTCGCCGAGGGCGTCGTCAATTGCTGCGGCGAGCGGCTGATATGATGCTATCGGCTCAGGACCCCTATCAAGGGTTGCTCTCCGATAAAGAGGCCACAACGCCACAGTTGCGCGTTGTTGAATGATCGCGGGCAACCTGCTGCTGGATGTTTCGAAGCGATGCGGGTAACCTTCCCAAAACAAAGACGATTGAGGTAAATCGGCAGTGCAGCGCTTTCCTACCCGATGGATCCGGGGGGTTTCCCTTGTGGCGACCCTTGGCCTGCTGGCAGCATGCCAGCTTCCCAAATCCGGACCGAACAAAAACGAAATTCTAGCCGGGTCGGTCGAAAACGGGGGTAACGCCTTTGTAGTTGAGGTCGACGACCGTGTTGCGCGGGCCACATCGGTGATTCCGCAATACGGGTTTTCGAAATCTTTCCGCAGCGCGCAAAGCGTCGCATCCGATACCGTACGCCCCGGCGATATTCTGAGTCTCAGCATCTGGGAAAATGTCGAGGATGGGTTGCTAAGTTCCGCAGCCGGTGGCGCAACCGTTCTGGATCAGGTGCAGGTCGACAGCGAAGGTTACATATTTGTCCCTTATGCCGGGCGGCTGCGTGCGGCGGGCAATACGCCCGAGCAGCTCCGCACGTTGATTTCCTCGAAGCTGGAAGAACAGACTCCGGATCCGCAGGTCCAAGTGTCGCGCACTCCGGGCGATGGGTCGACCGTTTCTCTGACCGGAACTATCGGCGCGCCGGGAATCTATCCGATTGAGCGACCAACTGGCTCGTTGTCGACCATGCTCGCGCAAGCAGGCGGGGTGGCAGTTGCATCCGATATCGCATTGGTCACTGTGATCAGGGGCAAGCAAAGAGGAACCATCTGGTACGACGATCTGTTCCGCAACCCGGAAACCGATATCGCCCTGCGCGGCGGCGATCGCATTCTGGTCGAACAGGACAGCCGCTCATACATCGCGCTGGGCTCGACCGGTGGACAGTCCCGCGTGGCCTTTGAAAGTCAGGACTTATCTGCCCTTGAGGCGCTGGCTCAGGTCGGAGGCCTACAGCCGCTATCTTCAGACCCGACCGGTATTTTTGTTCTGCGTGAGGAACGGCAGGATGTGGCGCGCAATGTCATGGGACGTCCCGAGCTACAGGGTGATCAGCGCATGATCTATTTGCTGAACCTGACCGCGCCCAATGGCCTGTTCATCGCCCGCGATTTCGTGATCCGAGACGATGACACGATATACGTCACCGAGGCCCCATATGCACAGTGGAGCAAATCTGTCTCGCTGATTGCTGGAGGTCTGACGCCATTTGCGAATGTGGCGACGCTTACGGGTAACTGATGAATGCTCTCTGAATCGGAGAACACGGCCGGGGGCGAACGCTCCCGGCTTTTTGTTTACAACGGTGGGTTCCTGTCACAGTCGCGGCTGCGTCGTATATTGTCTCTGGCCGGGTATGACATCCGGCTTGGTCTGCCACAGCCAGACGATCTGGTCGGGGTCTGGGGCAACAGCCCGACAGCCCATCGGGGCATGGGTATCGCGCAGAAACGCGATGTGCCCGTCCTGAGGGTCGAAGACGCGTTCCTGCGGTCTCTGCACCCTGGACGAAGCGGTGAGGCACCCATGGGTCTGTTGTTGGATCGATCGGGTCTGCATTTTGATCCGAGTGTGCCTTCGGATCTGGAAACTCTGTTAGCCACGCATCCGCTGGATGACACCGCCCTGCTGGATCGCGCGCGAGGCGCAATCGCGCGCATCCGAGAGCTGCATCTGAGCAAATACTCGGCCTTTGACCTTGATCTGACGCCTCCCGATCCTGGCTACGTTCTAGTGATCGACCAGACGCAGGGAGATGCTGCCGTCACCGCAAGCAACGGCGACTATGCACGGTTCCGCGAGATGCTGGTAATCGCGCAAGAGGAAAACCCCGGCGCACGCATCCTCATCAAAAGCCACCCCGAAACCACGGCAGGCCACCGCAAGGGATACTTTTCCGATCAGGATCTGAGTCACAGAATATCGATCCTCGACAGCCCGATAAGTCCATGGTCGCTGCTTGAAGGGGCCATCGGGGTTTACACGCTGTCCTCGCAGATGGGATTTGAGGCGATATTGGCCGGGCACAAACCTCGCGTGTTCGGGCAACCATTCTACGCTGGGTGGGGGCTGACGCAAGATGATGCACCCCTGCTCCGTCGCCAACGGAATCTTACGCGGGCGCAGCTTTTTGCAGCTGCGATGATCTTGTATCCGCGTTGGTATGATCCCTACAATGATCGCCTGTGCGAATTGGAATGCGTGCTCGATACGCTTGAGGCGCAAACCCGGGCCTGGCGGCAGGACCACAAAGGCTGGACCGCCTCCGGGATGCGGGTATGGAAACGCCGCCACCTGCAACGCATTTTCGGCCAGCACCATAAGGTGCGTTTCGTGGCCGAGCAGCCAGAGAACACCAAACAACCCCATATGGTCTGGGCCAGCCGGGCCGGTGAGACGCTGAATGCAACCCGGATTGAGGATGGCTTTTTACGATCCCGCGGGTTGGGCGCGGAGCTGGTTCCACCGCTGTCGCTGGTGACCGATGATATCGGCATCTACTACGATCCAACGCATCCCAGCCGCCTGGAAGAATGGATCACCACGCGCGAAACCTTGCGCCCTGATCAGAGGCTCCGCGCCGAGCGGCTGACAGCCCGGCTGCTGACCGAGGGCCTAAGCAAGTACAACATCGGCCACCCCGCCCCGGACCTACCGACGGGGCATCGTATTCTGGTGCCAGGTCAGGTAGAAGATGACGCCTCGATCCGGCTGGGAACAAGCAATATCCGCACCAATCTCGATCTGCTGCGCGCGGCGCGCGAGGCCAATCCCGACGCTGTGTTGATCTATAAACCTCATCCGGATGTCGAAGCTGGTCTGCGCGACGGCAAGATCGAAACTGATCTGGCCGATGTCATTGTAGAAGGCACCGATCCTGCCACCCTGCTTGGACAGGTGGATGAAGTCTGGACTATGACCTCTCTGCTGGGGTTCGAGGCTTTGCTGCGCGGCGTCCGGGTCACCACACTCGGCGCACCGTTCTACGCCGGTTGGGGGCTGACAACGGATCTGGGGGCAGTGCCTGCGCGACGTGGCGTGCGGCCTTCGTTGATGGGATTGGTGCACGCAACGCTGATCGACTACCCGCGCTATCTCGATCCGGTGACGGGACAGACCTGCCCCGTCGAAATCGCGGTCGAACGGCTTGCGCAGGGTACGCCATCCCCTACCGGACCCGTAAATCGCATCTTGGCCAAATTTCAGGGCGCACTGGCGACGCATGCGCATTGGTGGCGCTGAAGGCTAGTGCGTCACGCGCGCCCAGCGATGTAGGATATCGCCGCCAACGACCTGTGTTTCGATCAGATCAAATCGGGGGGCAGTATCCAGAGTATCAAGCCTCAGTGCCCCGATCGCGGACAGACCTTCGGCCCCGATGGTCAGCCCCGCTGTAAAACCGACCAACTCATCGACCAGATCGCCCTTTAGCAAAGATGCAGCCAATGCTGATCCGCCTTCGCAAAAGACACGCGTCAATCCGGCCTGCCCAAGCTGCTGCAACAGATCAGCCGCATCCACGTGATGACCATCCAGCGCACAAGGGATCAGACGGGCACCCAACCCCTCCCACGCACGCGCACGCTCGGGGTCTGGATGGGGGCCGTGACAGAGCCAGACAGGGATATCGGACGCGGTTCGCGCAAGTTGCCCCATCAAGGGCAAATCCAGATGGCGCGAGACCACCACGCGCACCGGCTGATGCTGCACGCCCAGATCACGAACCGTCAGCGACGGGTCATCGGCGCGCGCTGTCCCTGCCCCAACCATCACCGCATCGTGGCGCGCACGCATCGCATGCACCGCGCGGCGAGCATTTGGACCTGTGATCCACTGACTGTGCCCGGTTTCCGTAGCAATCCGTCCATCAAAGCTGCTGGCCAGTTTCAAAGTCACAAACGGGCGGCCCTGCTCGGTTTTCAGGAAAAACCCTGCGTGGTCGCGTGCTGCCTGTTCCGCCAGAACACCGGTGGTGACCTCAATCCCGGCCTCGCGCAACATGGCAAACCCTTGCCCTGCGACCCGAGGATCGCTGTCTTCGATCGCCGAGACCACACGGGTAACACCGGCCGCAATCAGCGCTTCGGCACAGGGCGGCGTCTTTCCGTAGTGTGAACAGGGTTCAAGCGAGACATAGGCGGTGGCACCTCGCGCGGCCTTACCCGCCTGCGTCAGAGCCATAGGTTCTGCATGCGGACGACCCCCGGGCTGCGTCCAGCCGCGACCAACGATGCGTTCATCGCGCACGACGACACACCCGACGGACGGATTCGGCCAGCAGGTGCCTTGGCCGCGCCGCCCCAATGATAGGGCCAGCGCCATATATCGCTTATCTGTATCGCTCACTCATCCGTCGAAGGTTGCGGCGGGCGCAACTCGTGGACAAACTCCTCGAAATCATCGGCCGCCTGGAAATTCTTGTACACACTCGCAAAGCGAACATATGCGACCGTATCAATCCGGGCCAGCGCTTCCATTACAATTTCACCGATTTTATTCGAAGGGATATCGGTTTCCCCCATGCTTTCAAGACGGCGCACGATACCGGAGATCATCTGATCAATCCGATCGGGATCAATGGGCCGCTTCTGCATCGAAATACGGATCGAGCGTTCCAGCTTGTCGCGGTCGAAGTCTTCGCGCTTACCGTTGGTTTTGATGACGACCAGATCACGCAGTTGCACGCGTTCATAGGTGGTGAACCGTCCGCCGCAGGCCGGGCAGAACCGCCGTCTGCGGATCGCGACGTGATCCTCTGCCGGGCGTGAATCTTTGACCTGAGTATCGATATTTCCGCAAAACGGGCAGCGCATCCGCCGTCTCCTCGTCCCTAGCTGGCCACTTTTTGTAAGCGCTGCGGCTTACTTATCCACAACTATAGGACAGCCTCTAGAGTTTGGGTAGTCGGAAATTTCCACCCCAATATAAAGCGTCACCCAAAATGCGCAGCGACCTTTCTTTCATGCGGCGCGTTGCGGTGTTCAAACAGATATATCCCCTGCCATGTGCCCAGCGCAGGTACCCCATCTGACACCGGTATCGACAGCGATACAGGCATCATCGCGGCCTTGATATGGGCTGGCATGTCGTCCGGCCCCTCATAGGTGTGGCGCAGATAAGCCATCGACGGATGATCCGATTGCGGCACCAACCGATCAAAGAATGCGCGCAGGTCAGTCTGCACCTCGGGGTCGGCGTTTTCCTGAATAAGCAGCGAACAAGAAGTGTGGCGTACAAAGAGCGTCAGCAAACCGTCCGAAACCGGCCTCAGCCAACTGCGCACAGGGGCGGTAATCTCATAGAGCCCCACGCCCTGTGTCTGGATCGAGAATTCTGTCTGCATCGCAGGTCAATTGATAAACGGACGGACGCCGCACCGCGCATTTGCGCCCTGTACCGACATGCTGTCACCCGGCTGGAACCCGGCTGTGACCGAAAAGCTGCCTTTCTGCGGGACATTGGCGGGTTGTTTCAGTGTGAACTGTACCGCCGTCCGGCGTCCCGTTGTCACGCTGGGGCCGTAGCCGCGCAGAACGTAGATTTGTTGCTGCCACCCAGCACCCAATTTCCGGCGGGCAAAATCAGCAGCGGCGCACCAATATCCATCAGTATCCTGACGTGTCCTTGGAATGACCTCGAAGTCTGTGCCGCTCATCGGTTCTGTTCGATAACCGTTCGGCGCTGCATCGACAACGCCCGCAGAGCTGGTCATAAGCAGTGCTGCAAATGCGCAAAGTATTGTCTGTTTCATTGTGACCATCTTCCTGTTTCCATGTGAAATATAGACTAGTGCGTCGCCATCGTCAGCACAGCGAACTAACGATCATGTCAGCTTGACCCACGTGGTTCGTGAACAGGCTCTAACCATCCCTCATAGCGGATCAAGCGCCCCAATCCCGGTGCTGTCGCCGAAATGTCAAAGCGAAACCTCAATTGTGCGTCCTCAGCCTCGGTCGATCCGGAAGGTGGCAAAAGAAACCCCGGACACGGAATGCCAAATAAAGCGAGGCGGCGGATCTCAATGGTCAGCCCCATATCAGTTCGCACCGGCTGCAACCATATTGTCAGCCCGCCGATCTGTTCCCGCACCATGCCACACAGCGGATCAAAAGTGATCCGTGAACGCGTTTTGTGGCCTGCGAAATCCCGTTCCCATTGCCAATATGCGCCGGACTTTCGGATCGTAAGGGTGACCGGCAAATCTTCGCCCGCAGGTGGAAATCGTCCGATGCGAAGTGCCAGAGCGACCAAAACGCCTCGGCCACGCTGAATGCTGCATCGACCAGAGTAGCGACCTTCCCCGCTGTGCAAATCCCTGACCAATCCAGGCACAGCTTCATCTATACCCAGCGCCTGCAGGAATGGATCACGATCAGAATCCATCTTGGGCAAACCGCGATCTGAGAGAAGGATCAGGAACCAGGCACTCATCCCGCCGCCCAAATAGCGCATATCTGTTACGGGCAATCATCCGGTACAGCGGGTTCTTCAGAAACCTCGGCAGGTATCGACACAAGGACAATACCCGCCACGGAACATATAATGCATGCATCGCAGCGGCAAATGCGTCGAGATTTTGGTGCACCTTTCCTTTGACGATCACCAAATTGGTTTCAAATTCGTCTGTCGGCAGGTTCAGGAGAGTATAAAGCTGCTGCCCAAGCGGTGACTGCGCAGTTGCAAATAGAAATTTCTGATCTCGATCATGGCGCAACATGAAGTGAAAAAACCCTGAACACAGCACGCATTCACCGTCGAAGACGATCAAATCTGTATCGATGGAAAGATCATCAGCCACGAGAGATCAAGAAATAACAAAAGGTTCCCCGTGATGCTGTCACGTCGAATGCGCCGCAGCAATGCGACATGACTGACCAGAAGAATGAGAGGGGCGTGCCGGGGAACCCGTTGAAACGGCTTGGTGGACCGCTCGCTCAGGCTCTGACCTTTTCCCCAAAAGGCGCTGACCCGACAACACCGGTCATGTAGCTATTGGCCAAGGCTACGGACATGGCCATTTCTGCCATATCTTTGTGAGTTGCGGTCAATTCCTGGGTATCAGCACCGAGGCTGGCGCATTGCCACGGTTTGCCGCTAGGGTAACGGTATTACAGTAACGCGTTTTTTGGGCTGGGTGATGGACGTCGACATTTCACGCATTCAATTGCTGACACGGACCCTTGAGGATCACGCAAGCGCGACCGTGGTGGAACAGGTCCTGAGTGACTGCGCATTGACCCGCAGCGATATTGAACCGCCTGCCAAAAGGTACAGCGCCCACAAAGAAGCGCTGTTTGTCCGACACGCCTGCGATGCACTTGGCGATATCACCTTTGGCGCACGGGCGGGTCTGGAATTCAGTTCTTCTTCCAGCATTACGGCCTATATTAGCAAGTACTCTCGTGATCTGAAGCAGGTGATCGAGAATACGGCGCGGTTTCATGGCATTATCGACCCGGCCCTGGCCTTCAATCTGCGCCTTTCAGGTAACGCTGCCTCGCTTGAGGCCGATTGGAAAGACCCGAGCTTTTCCCGCTATCATCGGCGGACCGAGTTCCTGCTGTTTGGCGCGATCGCCCGGATGCGGGCGTTGACTCAGTTGAATCTGAATCCGATTGAGATACGGTTTCAGCACACAGTTGGGCAACACCAAGCCACCTACCAGAAAATCGGAGGTTTCCCAGTTACCTTCGGGGCCGAACGCTTGGAAATCATCCTGTCGCTGCCCTCGCTGGAAACACCGATCCCAACTTACGACCCTAGCCTGCGCGCGCATTTGGTTGAATTTGGCGAACGCCTGCTGGCCGAAAGACAGTCGCCAAGACAGAAAACCCGAGCACAGATCGAAGGGTTGATCACAGATGCGATGCCGGGGGGAATCGTACAGGTGGACGACGCCGCCTCCCAGCTCGGCCTAAGCCCTCGAACACTGGCTCGCCGCCTAGCTGATGAAGGCACCTCATATCGTGAGATTGTTGAAGATTTACGATGTGACCTGGCGCAGACCTTTATCAAGAACGGTATGCATCTGTCCGAAATCTCGTATTCGCTCGGTTATTCCGATCAGGCTGCGTTTTCCACCGCCTTCAAACGTTGGACGGGTCAGGCCCCGACTGCTTTTCGCAAACGTGTCTCTCATCCGCTTTCATGAAGCTACAACGTGGCCGGGGGTCATCAGCCCAATCACCTCGCCCCGGCCTGTCCATGAGTGGACAGCGGCGATATAAAGATGGCATCGCCGGACTCCTTGCGAATTCCCGCCAATTTGATTTGAAGTTCAGTCATTGTGAGCGGGCGAAAGAAAAAAGCGCCTCGGGATGAGGCGCCTTTCGATTTACTGATCCAGGAAGGACCGCAATTTACGCGACCTACTCGGGTGTTTCAGCTTACGCAGCGCCTTCGCCTCGATCTGGCGGATACGTTCGCGCGTCACGCTGAACTGCTGACCGACCTCTTCCAGCGTGTGGTCGGTGTTCATGCCGATGCCAAAGCGCATCCGCAGAACCCGCTCTTCACGCGGGGTGAGAGAGGCCAGAACCCGTGTGGTGGTTTCCTTGAGGTTTTCCTGAATGGCGCTGTCCAGTGGCAGCACGGCATTCTTGTCTTCGATGAAATCACCAAGCTGGCTGTCTTCCTCGTCGCCGATGGGCGTCTCGAGGCTGATCGGCTCTTTGGCGATTTTCATCACCTTGCGCACTTTCTCAAGCGGCATTTGCAGCTTTTCGGCCAGTTCTTCCGGCGTTGGCTCGCGGCCGATTTCGTGCAGCATCTGACGACCTGTCCGGACCAGCTTGTTGATCGTTTCGATCATATGCACCGGGATACGGATCGTGCGCGCCTGATCCGCGATCGAACGCGTGATCGCCTGACGGATCCACCAGGTCGCATAGGTCGAGAACTTATAGCCCCGGCGGTATTCGAACTTGTCCACCGCCTTCATCAGGCCGATGTTACCTTCCTGAATAAGATCAAGGAATTGCAGGCCGCGGTTCGTGTACTTTTTGGCAATCGAGATCACCAGACGCAGGTTGGCCTCGACCATTTCCTTCTTGGCTTGCCGCGCCTCTTTCTCACCCTTTTGAACCTGCTGCACGATGCGGCGGAATTCAGGGATATCGAGACCAACATATTGGCCAACCTGAGCCATGTCGTTGCGCAGTTCCTCAACCTTTTCGGTCGAGCGTTCGATGAACATCTGCCAACCCCGACCCGGTTTCTCGGCCATTTCGGCCAACCAGTTCGGATCCAGCTCGCGCCCACGATAAGCATCGATGAACTCGCGACGGTTGATGCGAGCCTGGTCAGCCAGTTTCACCATCGAGCTGTCCAGTGACATAATCCGGCGATTGATGCCATAGAGCTGGTCGATCAGAGCTTCGATCCGGTTGTTGTGCAGGTGAAGACCATTCACCAGTTCAACAATCTCAGCGCGCAGCTTCTGATAGGTTTCTTCGTCCTTCGCGCTGAAAGTGCCATCCTCATTCAGCGTCGCAGAAATCCGGCTGTCCTGCATTTCGGACAGCATTGCGAAGTCGGTCGAGATGCGTTCCAGCGTGGTCAGAACCTGATCCTTCAGCGCTGCTTCCATCGCGGCCAGTGACATGTTGGCCTGATCGTCGTCATCATCGTCATCATCGTTGGCGATCGGGTTGCCGTCAGCGTCAAGCTCCGGCCCCTCATCCTTGGCAGGCTTGGCCGCCTGCACCGATGAGGTATCGACAACCGGCTCTTCAACCTCGCCGTCTTCATCCATCTGGTTGCCGAAAGTGGTTTCCAGATCGATGACGTCCCGCAGCAGAATATCTTCGGACAAAAGTTCATCATGCCAGATGGTGATCGCTTGGAAGGTCAGCGGGCTTTCGCACAGACCAGCGATCATGGTGTTCCGACCGGCTTCGATCCGCTTGGCGATAGCAATCTCGCCCTCGCGGCTCAGCAGTTCGACTGAACCCATCTCACGCAGATACATGCGTACGGGGTCATCGGTGCGATCCAGCTTTTCGGTTGCAGCACCAGCCAGCGCAACCTCGCGCGGACCTTCGGTGGTGACCAGTTCGGTCGAGCCTTTGTTTTCTTCTTCTTCGGCTTCTTCATCTTCGATGATGTTGATGCCCATCTCGGACAGCATCGACATAACATCTTCGATCTGTTCCGAGCTGACCTGATCAGGCGGCAGAACCTGATTGAGCTGGTCGTAGGTGATGTAACCTTTCTCGCGAGCCTCGGCGATCATCTTCTTGACCTGGGCCTGGCTCATGTCCAGCGAGATTTCCTGTTCCTGCTCGTCGGATTTGCGGTCTTCGTTCGTATCCTTGGCGGCCATTCAATGCTCCTGCAGGGATGGGTGATTCGTTTGAACCGAATCATTAGCGCGTAGAAGTGATTCGGCCACCCGTTTACCCGTTTTTCTTTTCCAGTGCCTTACGAAAACACCACTTCATCGATGTTTCCGTTCGAATTTGATGCCAGACGTGATGGCCTCAAACGCGTCTTTCTCATCGCGGTTGATTCGCGCACCATTGTCGGCGATGTCGAAAACGGCCCTGTCTTCGTTCTGGCTGCGGCTTGTACGGTTGCGCTCTTCGGCGGCTTGCGCCAGCCGATATGTCAGCGCCTCATCGGCCAGATCAGACAATTCCTCTGCCGCTTCGGCAATCTCAGCATCCAACCCCCGGAGCGCTTTGATCTTTGCGAGTTCCTCGGCCAGCGTCATCTCGGCCTTTTCAACGTCGCCCGGTTTGTACACACAGGGGATCACTGCGACATGGCGAAGGGCCAGCAGGTTTTCAAGGGGTTCCGGCCCCAAAGTTTGCATGATGTGGTCTTGCAGGTTATCGGGATTGTCAATCGCATGACGCAGGATTGCCCCCCGCAAGGCCGCATGATCAGGGTCGTGGCAATCCATTTCTTCCAGCTGAGCTTCGAATTGCACAACAACCTGCGGATTCAGGATGGCAATCGCGAGAATTGCCGCTTCGCGCAGTTGAATATCCGCATTCTCAGCCGAGGCCAGAAATGACGCCCGTGCGCCTGGCGTGGCAGGCTGTGCCTGCGGCTGCCATTTTCCGCGCGGTTGCCACGGACGATTTTGCGATTGTCGCTGTGGGCGAAACAATTGCCAGCGCAGGTCCTTAATTTCCTGCCCGTAGTGCGATCGGATCGAGGGGTCGCGGATCAGCTTAATCTTCTCTCGCAGGGATTTATCCAGCGCCGCTTTGCGTTCGGGGCTGTCAAAGACCTTGCCTTCCGTCTCGCGTTGCCAGAGCAGTTTGACCATCGGGATTGCAGCATCCAGCACACCCTGCACCGCTCCCGAACCTTCGGCGCGCAGCAAATCGTCGGGGTCCTTGCCTTCGGGCATCAGTGCAAAGCGCAAGGATTTGCCCGCTTCCAGCAACGGCAGTGCCAAATCGACCGCTCGCATCGCCGCGCGCAGCCCTGCCGTATCGCCGTCCAGAGCGATGATCGGCTCGTCAGAGATGCGCCAAAGTAGTTGCAACTGATGCTCGGTAATCGCAGTCCCCAATGGCGCAACCGACGCGCCAAACCCGGCCTCAGCCAAAGCGATCACGTCCATATAGCCCTCGGCCACAACCAAAGGCTGCCCCTTGCCTGCCGCCTGTCGTGCGGGGCCATGGTTGTAGAGGCTGCGGCCTTTGTCGAACAGATCGGTCTCGGGCGAGTTCAGGTATTTGGCGTTGTCATTGGGATCCATCGCCCGGCCACCAAACGCAATGCACCGCCCGCGTGGGTCGCGGATCGGGTACATGATGCGGTTGCGGAACGTATCATAGGGTTTCTTACCTTTGTTCGACGGCTTGGCCAGCCCGGCCCCAAGGATCAGGTCCTCTGAGACACTCTTACCGGTTAGATGATCCCACAGAGCCTGCCAGCCCTCGGGTGCGAAACCGATTTCCCAACGGTCCAGCGCCTTCGCGTCAAGACCGCGACGTGTCAAATAATCACGTGCCGCCGCCCCTGCCCCAGTCTTGAGTTGCAAACGAAAGAACTGCACAGCCTGTTCCATCACCTCGGCCAGCTGTGAACGGCGGTCCTGCTTTTCCTGCGCCTTGGGATCACGCGCGGGCATCGGCATCCCGGCCTCGCGCGCCAGAATTTCCACGGCTTCTATGAAAGAGACATTCTCGGTCTCTTTCACAAAACTGATCGCGTCCCCTTTGGCGTGGCAGCCAAAGCAGTAATAGAATCCCTTTTGGTCATCGACGTGGAACGAGGCGGTCTTTTCGTGATGAAATGGGCAAGGCGCCCACATATCCCCCTTGCCCTGATTGGATTTGCGCTGGTCCCACATGACCTTACGCCCAACAACTTGAGACAGGCTGAGGCGCGTGCGCAGTTCATCCAGAAATCCGGGGGGCAAAGACATGGGTCAAACCTGCCAGAAATGAAAACGCGCGCCAAGGGGATGGCGCGCGGTTGTCCACAGAGAAATGATCTGACTGTGGATTATTGTTGTAAACACAACTCCAGCCACGCGGCTCCGAGATCCTTCTTACGCACGTCGCGCATCTTCTGCTCATATACCCAAGGCGTGATCAGCGGAACAGCGGCATTGTAGTTCTCGGGCCAGGTAGGACCACTGTCGGCCACCGCCTGCGCCACATCGCGTTCCTTGACCCGGTCAAGTCGTGCTTTCTGTATCGCGGCAACAACGTCAGCCTGATACTTGCAGCTCTGTTCCTTGGTTTCCTGTGCAACCACTGGCGTGGCCAGCACGGCCGCAACGATAGCGATACGCAACATGGGGATCTCCGAAGATTCGTTTCTTTCAGCGCAGCTTACCCGCGCGCGGCGATGCCTTCCATCGCCCTTTTCAAATCGTGAACCAGTGTCTCAGCCATGGATCGGAAGACCATGATCTGAAACGTGTTCTCCCCAACGCGCGTGATCGAAGCGATCATGTGGAACAGCAGGGTCCGGGCGGAGTGGCCGCGCTTGAAGTTCGCCTTACGCAGATCAATAGGCACTACGCGCGCCAGTACGTCTTCGACATCAGCACCCTCTAACCGGACCACAGCCCAGGCATCTGATTGGTCCACAATGGCAGCATTCTCGGTCAGGGTCGCATCAGGAGACGGCCCGATCAGCATCGCATGCGCGGGGCCGAACCAGATCGCCCGCGCGCCAGCCCTACCCGTTGCGCGATTGGCCGATGGATAGGCCATCCCGTGCGCTGCTTTCAAAGCTTCGGATAGCGCCTTTTGCTTACCCTTGAAAGGTGAGATCGAATGGATCGCGCCCGCATCCTCTTCGCTGAGCGTTACAGAGCCGAAGGTCAAAGGCAGCAACCCGTCGCAGGGTGTTTTGGCGGTCAGATTATCCACAGACGCGCCCTCCTTCGGGGTCAAAGAAAACCGGGTTCACCACTTCACACAGGGTTGTCACGCCGCGCAGATGATCGACCATTTTCACGATTTCTCCATACCTCTCAGGCCCGTCCGCCAGGAAGCCCAAGCCCAACATCGTTTCCAGCGTCGGGGAATAACACACGGAGGTCAGATAGCCCTGATCATTGATGCGCACCGGCTCGGCCTCTTCCCGGTAAAGATGCGCACCCGCCAGCAATTCCTTGCTTTCGCCAATGGGTTTGAGCCCGACCAACCGCTCGCGCCCCGGCTCTTCAAGCCCTGGACGTTGCGACATGGTTTTGCCGATGCAATCCTTCTTCTGCGACACCATCCGACCCATGCCGATATCATAGGCAGTTGTCCGTCCGTGGATCTCGGAATGCGTAATAAAGCCCTTTTCGATGCGAAGAACGTTCAGCGCTTCCATCCCATAAAGACCACCGCCCAGTGTCTCAGCCCGCTCGGTCAAAATATCGAACAGGGTCGCGCCATAGCGCGCAGGCACAGCGATTTCATATGCATGCTCGCCCGAGAACGAGATCCGGAACAAACGCCCCTGCACACCCAGCACCGAGATCGATCCGCAAGCCATGAAGGGCCAGCTTTCTTCATCAAGAGGTGTGTCCAGCAGATCGTTCAACAATTCACGCGATTTTGGTCCGGCCACGGCAAACTGTGCCCACTGTTCAGTGACCGAGATGCACGAGACATCCAGATCAGGGCGCAGTCCCTGATGAACGAACTCCAGATGCTTCATTACATCGCCAGCACCTGCTGTGGTGGTGGTCATCAGGTAATGCGTCTCTCCCAGCCGCGCGGTGGTGCCATCATCCATGACGAATCCATCCTCACGCAACATCAGGCCATATCGCGTTCGGCCAACTTTGAGGGTCGAGAACATGTTCGAATAAACGAAGTCCAGAAACGCCCCCGCATCCGGCCCCTGTATGTCAATCTTGCCAAGCGTCGAGACATCGCACACCCCGACGGCCTGACGCACCATATTGACCTCACGGTCACAGGATTGCCGCCACGTGGTTTCTTCATCCTTTGGGAAATAGCTGGGGCGATACCACAGCCCGGCCTCAACCAACGGAGCTTTCCGCGCTACGGTCGCTTTGTGCGAAGTGATAAAGCGTTGCGGTTTGAAACCCTTGCCTTCAGCCCCAGCGCCCAGCGCGGCAATGGCGATAGGAGAATACGGAGGGCGGAACGTCGTGGTTCCGGTTTCGGGTATCGCGCGCCCGGTGACGTCCGCTAGAATGGCCAACGCCGCCACGTTCGAATTCTTGCCCTGATCCGTCGCCATACCTTGCGTCGTATAGCGCTTCATGTGCTCGACTGACCGGAAATTCTCAGTCGCGGCCTGTTTGACGTCTTTCACTGTAACATCGTTCTGGAAATCCAGCCACGCGCGCCCTTTGCCGGGCACGGCCCAAAGCTGCGTGATCTCGTATGGCGTATCCTCGGCCTGCGGTGGCACAGTCTTCGAGGCCTTGTAGCCAAGATCGCCAAGCACGCCTTTGGCTGCCTCAATCCCTTCACGAAGGCAGGCTGTAGTTGAGAAAGATCCGTTGCACGCACCCGCTGTCACCATGCCCGGCACGGCCCCCGGCGTTGGCACAAAGGCCTCGATCTCACGCTTCCAGATCGGGCGGCTATTCATGTGACACGTTAGATGAACCGAAGGATTCCAGCCCCCTGTCATGGCAAGGCAATCCGTGTGTATCCGTTCTTCTCCACTGGCGCGGCGCACTGTAATCGCCTCCAGCCCCTTACGGCCCGAACTGTTACAAACTTGCGCCCCGCGTAGAACCTCGTAATCGTCAGACAAGGGCGCGTCATGGCGGCTATCGATCACAGCCGCCACATGGACACCAGCATCCAACAAATCACGAGCAGTGCGATGGATATCGTCAGTATTTCCGAAGATCGTCACATTGCGGCCCGGGCTGACACCCCATCGGTTTAGATACGCCCGCACCGCGCCAGCGGTCATGATCCCCGGGCGATCATTGTTACGGAATGCGACCGGGCGCTCCAGCGCGCCTGCCGCCAGAACTGACCGCTTGGCCACGATCCGCCAATAGGTTTCCAACGGCGCCCCGTTGGGGCGGTGATCCGTATGGTGAAAAACGCGTTCCAACGCCGCAAAGGTACCTTGGTCATAGGCGCCTGCGATAGTGGTCCGGGTCATGATGCGGACATTGTCCATCGCGGCTAACTCGGCCAGCACTTCGTCAACCCAATCGGGACCCGGTTTTCCGTCGACCTCATAGGTCTCGGCCAGCAGACGCCCACCCACGCGACTGTTTTCGTCGGCCAGAATGACGTCCGCGCCGGCACGACCAGCGACCAGTGCGGCCATCAGCCCCGCAGGCCCTGCCCCGATAATCAGCAGATCGCAAAAGGCATAAGCGCTTTCGTACTTGTCGGCATTGTCTTCGCCCGACAGTGCTCCCAATCCGGCGGCACGTCGAATGATCGGCTCGTATAGCTTTTCCCAGAAGCTTTTCGGCCACATGAAGGTTTTGTAGTAAAAACCCGCGCCCAAAAACGGGGAAGCCAGATCGTTGATCCCCATCAAATCGACACTCAGGCTGGGCCAGCGATTCTGGCTGCGCGCTTCAAGTCCCGGATAGATCTCTTGCATCGTGGCGCGAATATTTGGTTCTTGTCCTGCGCCTGCCCCCACGGTCATCAGCGCATTCGGCTCTTCGCTGCCTGCGCTCAGCACACCCCTAGGCCGGTGGTACTTGAACGAACGCCCCATCAGTCGTACGCCATTCGCCAAAAGCGCTGAGGTCAGGGTGTCGCCCGCATAGCCGCTATAGCTGGCACCATCGAAAACAAACGGAATCGACTGCGTACGATCGATAAGACCCTTTCCATCGATTCTCATGCCCGCTCCTCCGATGCCGGCTGCGCGTCGATCATCTCATGCGTGACCGTGTTTCGTGTGACCACGATCCATGCACCGCACCCGCCTTCGTGATACCAAAGCTCTCTTGTCGGCCCTGCCGGGTTTTCCCGTTGGTAGACAAAATCATCCCAAGCCGCCTCACCGGCATCCGGGGCCGGTCGGTCCAGATCCACTGCCGCCCCGCGATAGTAGAATTCGCGCCGATCCCGCTCGCCGCAATATGGACAGGTGATCCTCATAGCCGCGCGCCCTTCTTGATCTTTTCAATAATACCCAAATCCAACATCGCGCCCCTCAATGCAGATTGTGCTGAGAGCCCTTGCCCTCTTCATCGATAATCCCGCGCCCGGTGCGGAAACGATCCAGTCGGAAGCCGGTGGCATTCTCGTGATACCGATCCGTCGCAATCAGATGCGCAAACACATTCCCCGAACCCGGAACCGCCTTGAACCCGCCATAGTTCCAGCCGGCATTCAGATAGAGCCCGTCGATATCCGTCCGGTCGATGATCGGAGAGCCATCGGGCGACATATCCATGATCCCGCCCCAGGATCGCAGCACCCGCGCCTTGCCGATCATCGGCATCAGCGCCATCCCGGCCTCCATCACGCTTTCGACGGTGGGCAAATTACCTCGCGCCGCATAGGAGGCGTAAAAATCCAGATCACCGCCAAAGACCAGACCGCCCTTATCTGACTGGCTGATATAGAAATGCCCCATGCCAAACGTCACCACATGATCGATGCAGGGCTTCAGACCTTCGGTCACGAAGGCCTGCAAGACATGGCTTTCAATCGGCAGCCTCATTCCAGCCATCGCCGCCACCTGACCTGAACGCCCGGCAGCAACCATCGCCACCTTCTTGGCCCGGATCGGCCCACGCGAGGTCTGAACACCGCGCACCACGCCGTTCTCGATATCAATACCGGTCACTTCGCAGTTCTGGATCAGATCCACGCCGCGCTGGTCTGCTCCGCGCGCATAGCCCCAGGCCACTGCATCGTGTCGCGCTGTACCTCCGCGCGGGTGGTAGAGACCGCCATACAGAGGGAACCTAAGGTCATCGAAATTCAGATAGGGCACCATCCGCCTCAATTCATCGCGATTGAGCAGGATAGCATCGTCACCCTGACTGATCATCATGTTGCCCCGGCGCGCAGCGGCATCACGCTGCCCGTCCGAATGGAACAGGTTGATGATCCCGCGTTGCGAATGCATGACATTGTAGTTCAGATCCTGCTCAAGACCTTCCCACAGCTTCAATGAGTGCGAGTAGAACTCGGAATTGCCCCGCAAAAAGTAATTCGCGCGCACAATGGTGGTGTTGCGCCCGACATTGCCCCCACCGATATAGCCCTTTTCCAGAACAGCGATATTGGTCAGACCATGTTCCTTGGCCAGATAATAGGCCGTGCTCAACCCATGACCTCCGCCGCCGACAATGACGATGTCATATTCGGATTTCGGTTCAGGCTCGCGCCAGTGCGGCGTCCAGCCTTTGTTGCCGGTCAGGCCCTCTTTCAGGACACGTAAGCCGGAGAAACGCATTCAGACCTCCCTACAGGTGTGTCGGCATCAAACCAACTTCACCCAGCAGTAACAACGCCGGAATCCGGTTCCACTCCTGTTTTCGACGAAAACTTGTCGCTGGGCGACCAATCCACACACTCTGACGACTTCGGCCGAAATGAAAAGTGGCCAACCCATTGGTTGGCCACTCAAGAAGTTTCTGCTCTTTGCGCGCTCAGAGGCCCTTGGCGCGATAGCTTTTTGAGACGCGGTCGATCGCAACGATATAGGCCGCCGTGCGCAGATCGTCGACATCCGCGCGATCATGCCAGACTTCGCTCATCGACTGATAGGCAATGCGCATCGTGTCATCGAGACCAGAACGCACCAGCTCCAACTCGCCAGCGCCCTTTAGGTACTTGGCCTTGAAATCCGGAGACATCGACCATGCGTCACCCAGATACCGATCTAGCCGCTGCAATTCGCTGACGATCAACTCATGCCGAGCTTCTTCCTGACGCCGCTGCATCCGGCCAAAACGGATGTGGCTGAGGTTCTTGACCCATTCGAAATAGGACACGGTCACACCGCCGGCGTTTGCATACATGTCAGGGATGATCACCGTACCTTTCTTGCGCAGGATCTCATCCGCACCCGCCGTGACAGGCCCGTTGGCGGCCTCGATGATCAGTGGTGCCTTAATACGTTCGGCGTTGGATAGGTTTATTACCCCCTCCAGCGCCGCCGGAATCAGGATGTCACACTCGGCTTCAAGTACCGCGCCGCCCTCGGCGGAATGCGTGGCGTCGGGATAGTCCTTCACGCCGCCATGCTTGACGATCCACTGCCGCACGGCTTCTACGTCGATGCCATCGGGATTGTACAGTGCGCCATCCCATTCGATGATGCCGACCACACGCGACCCGTCTTCCTCGCTGAGGAACTTGGCTGCGTGATAGCCCACGTTACCCAATCCCTGCACGACGACGCGCTTTCCGTCCAGCGTGCCTGACAAGTTCGCCTTCTTGACGTCTTCCGGGTTTCGGAAGAATTCGCGCAACGCGTATTGGATGCCGCGCCCGGTTGCTTCGACCCTGCCCGCGATGCCCCCCGCGTTCAGCGGTTTACCTGTCACACAGGCTCGCGCGTTGATATCGGTCGTATTCATCCGCGCATATTGGTCAGCCATCCACGCCATTTCGCGCTCGCCTGTTCCCATATCGGGCGCAGGCACGTTCTGTGAGGGGTTGATCAGATCGCGCTTTGCCAGCTCATAGGCAAAACGACGCGTGATCTGTTCCATCTCATGTTCTTCATACTGGCGAGGATCAATGCAAAGGCCCCCTTTCGAGCCACCAAAGGGCGCTTCGACCAGTGCACACTTGTAAGTCATGAGCGCAGCCAGCGCTTCGACCTCATCCTGGTTCACCGCCAAGGCATAGCGAATGCCACCCTTTACCGGCTCCATATGTTCCGAATGAACCGAACGATATCCGGTAAAGGTGTGGATCTGCCCCCGCAGACGCACCCCGAACCGAACGGTGTAGGTGGCATTACAAACCCGTATCTTCTCTTCTAGCCCGGGCGGCAAATCCATCAGAGACGCCGCTCTGTTGAACATCAAATCAACACTCTCACGAAAGCTGGGTTCTTTAATGCCGGTCATAAAATCCTCCGTGCCGGTAGACGAGATACGTCATGACTTTTTGTCGCACTGCTTGCTAAATACCGCAATCAGTAACTGCACGTATTTTCATCAGTTTGTGAACTTTACTTTTTAGCTCCATTGGTGAGTCGGGCGTTAACGAAAGCCGCGCGATTGTCCAAAGTAGCGAAACAAAACCGTCAATAACACCGGGAATAAAGCTGAATCTCTTTAAAAACGAGCAACATAGTGTCCACTGCGCCCAAATCTCGCCACGATCCGTGGATAAATTATTAGAGTTGCGAAGTGCTGGCATCAGTGTGCCTGATCGACCGAGGAACCAATTATGCGCAAGTTTGATTTGAAAGCTCAATTCAACCGTCTCTGCCACGAAAACAGATGCTCGCGGCACTTGCGTCACTTTGTTTCTTCGACAGAAGGCACGATGACAATACTCGCAATGTTCCTAGTCATGATGGTTTTTACCGTGGCCGGGTTTGCCGTCGACGTCATGCGGTATGATCGCGAAAGGGTTAGGCTACAATACGCACTGGACCGCGCGGTCCTTGCCGCAGCTGACCTGGACCAAGAGCTTTGCCCACGTGTCGTAGTGAATGATTACATCCGCAAAGAAGGCTTCGATACGGATATCATCAAAGATATCAAGGTCGAGCCTGAGACATGTACTACGAACGACGACGGAACGGTGTCTCAGGTTGCCGAACTTGAAGGAAAACGGAAAGTCGAAGCCAGCGCCGATATGAGTATCGAAACACATTTCATGAAATGGAGTGGTGTCGACTCTATTGATACAACCGCCACCAGCATCGCCGAAGAATCGATTGGTAATGTCGAAATCTCTTTGGTCTTGGACGTGTCGGGTTCGATGCGTGGTACGAAGCTTACCAACCTCAAAAGTGCCGCTGAGGACTTTATTGATGAAATGATCCTGAAGTCGGAAGACGGCAGATTGTCAATCTCAATCGTGCCCTACTCGGAACAGGTCTCGGTGCCCGACTATCTAATGGATGCGATTAACACGATCGGAGCTAACGAAAGAGCCAATTGCATCGACTTCCAGCCTTCGGATTTCACAACGACCGACTTCAACTACTACGACATCGTGGATGACGGCGGCAACATTATCAGACCTGGGGACTATGTCCCACAGACTCTTCATTTCAAGGATAATGGTTCTAGCGACAAAAGGTTCAGCGATACGCTGGTAAGCAGCAATACCTGTCGCCTTGAATCCGACACCGACCGTCGAGAGATGACCGTAATCCAGAACGACCCGGACATTTTGAAGGGTCAGATCCAGAACCTTGTGGCAAGCGGCTGGACTTCAATCGACGTAGGTCTGAAGTGGGGTCTGACCTTGCTTGATGACAGTGTTCAACCGCTTATCGCTCAGATTGCAGACAGTTCTGAAATTCCGAACTCATTTGCGATCCGACCGGCTCCGAACAAGACCTCTGACACTCTTAAGGTTCTAGTGTTGATGACGGATGGTGAAAACACTTATCAACACAAAGTGAATCCGCCTTACAATGACGGCCTCTCGGACATCTATTGGAATGAAGATGCCGAAGTGTATTCTATCTACGATGAAGAGTATGACCGCTGGGCTTGGCCTAATGTCGCCACAACTGTACGGGACAGTTCGTACAGGCGCTGGACCCGCGACAAATACCAAGATCATGCCTATGGCGATGAGACTTATATACGCTACCGCTGTACGGATTACTACAACGGCACCTGCTATTCGATGGACAGATCGCAAACACGCGAAGACTCCGAAGGACTTTCAACAGATTCCGATCCGGTAGAACTGGAATGGCCTGACGTCTGGGCGCACACGGAAAAGTATGCAATTCGGGATATGTTGCGTCACGCTTATGGCTGGGATCGCGGCGACGAATTTGCATCAGACTCTACAACCGAAATTGGTCCATCGACCAAAAATCCAAACGTTGTGGATCTTTGCAATAAAGCCGAAGAAGAAAAGGTCATCATTTTCTCCATCGCCTTTGAAGCCCCGTCCGGCGTTAAGCAAATGTTGAAAGACTGCGCGGTCAAAGATGCGCGGTACTATGAGGCGACTGGTACACAAATCGAGCGGGTTTTTGACTCGATCAGCACCTCCATTCAGAATCTGAGGCTGACCCAATGATTACGACACTGCGGAAGCGGCTGCGTAGATTTTACAATAATGAGGATGGAAACTCGACTATCGAGTTTATGTTCTGGTTTCCTTTCTTCCTCTATGTCGCTTATTCCGGCATGGATCTGGGACTGCAATCCTTTCATCACGCCGATCTTGAACGGTCTCTGGATATAACAGTCCGAGAGGTTAGGCTCAATCGCTTGCCAGAGGGTGAAACCGAATGGGATCATGAGCTTCTCAAAGAAATGATCTGTGACGAGGCAATGATCACAAATTGCTTGGAAGACTTGGCGCTTGAGATGACTCCTATTGATCCACGCGTCGGCAATCCCCTGGACAACCCTTCTTATTTGAACCCTTATTGTGTCGACACGCCAGCGACTGTCAGGCCACCCGAGAATGTCCTTTTTGAATCGGGCACTTCAAACGAGCTGATGATCATCCGCGCTTGTCTTGAAGTCTCACCTGTCTGGGGTTTCACGATGATTGGCGGCCTTGCGAAACAGGACCCCGACGGTCAATGGGAATTGCATGCGACGACAGTGTTCGTACATGAACCATTCGGTGGGTCATCAAGCTCCCCAGACGAAGATTCGTCTGAAACTGTGGATGTAGCCGATGCCTCGAACTAAAAAATCAATTCAGGACTTTGCCAACGCGTTGCTCGTTCGCTTTCTGAAACGAGAAGAAGGTTCGATTACAGTCGAGGCGGTCCTGATCGTACCGCTGGTGTTTTGGTCGATTTTCGCGTCTTACACCTATTATGACAGCTATCGTCAAAGCGCCCGTAACATCAAAGGGGCGTATGCAATAGCTGACATTATTTCTCGCGAAGACAGCGACATGAATGTGAAATACGTTGACACCTTGTACAACCTTCTAGAGTCGATGGTCTATACGAGATCTCCGGTGTCTATGCGCGCTTCTTACATTGAGTATGATGCTGATGCCGATGCCCACAACGTAGTTTGGTCTTGTACACGGGGTGAGAAGTACATTCAGTTGACAAACACGGAGATCGTAAAGATCAAGCACCGAATTCCGGTCATGCCTGACAACGGATCCATGATTATCGTCGAAACCAATAATACTTACAGAGCTCCATTCCGGTTTGCGCTCGATTTTGCTGACTTTGAGATGGACAACTTTGTGTTTACGCACCCGCGTGTTTTTGACCAGGTCGTCAATACCCCTTGCACGGTGAGCTAATCCCTTTCCGCTAGAATCCCCGACAGCATTTCCGACATGTATTTGGTCTCGGCGGCGGCTGTCATGCCGCCTATGCCAATCCTTCGTCCGACACGCCACCAAAGACCGGGCGCCCACTGGTTTGAGCTTCGTGCATGAGTGATTACCAAGAAGCCATTTGATGGCTTAAATGCGAACACGCCCCGGTCTACGCCTTCGACATCCTCGATATTGCAGATCACCTGCCCCGAGCCTGTGCGCAATTGGGATTGGGTCAGCTCGATCCTGTCTTCGGTCGCGTACCACATGCGACGGGCTAACCAGAACGCAGCTGCCCCGGAAACCAGTAAGAAGACCTGCCAGCCTAACTCAGGCGGCGATGCCAACGCGACGTAAATGACCAACGCCCCGACCGTGACCAGCATCCCTACCCCAGTCCAGCGCCGCGGTGCCGAGGCCGCGACCGTGGCCAGCACTTCTTCTTGCATGTTGTTCTCCTGATTGTCCGCCCGCTTTAACCGCTTTGATAAGCAAAGGACAGCGCCGCGTCACCTGTCTGAGCATCTTCGCACAGCTTCAGTGTTCCAGCGCAAATTGACTACCTCAGGCCGACGCATAAGTTCCGGTCAAAGGATCAGGAGGCTTTCATGTCACTCAGACCAACTTTGGAATTCCGCAAGGCGGTCCCGACGATGGAAGGCGCGGGCGTCAAACTGCACCGGGCGTTCGGGTTTCAGGACCCGTCGGAACTGGACCCGTTTCTGCTGTTCGATGATTTCCGGAATGACAACCCATTGGACTATATGGCCGGTTTTCCGTGGCATCCGCATCGGGGCATCGAAACGATCACTTATGTCCTGTCCGGCACAGTCGAACACAGCGACTCGCTGGGCAATAGCGGCACGCTGGGTGCCGGAGATGTCCAGTGGATGACCGCCGGGTCGGGTATCCTACATCAGGAAATGCCCAAGGGGTCGGCCAGCGGTCAGATGCATGGGTTCCAGCTGTGGGGCAATCTGCCATCAGATCAGAAAATGGCCGCCCCGCGCTATCAGGACGTTCAAAGCACTGATATTCCAGAAATCATCGATGATGATGGGACAAAGGTCCGTGTGATTGTCGGTACATTCTGGGGATGTACGGGCCCAGTGGACGGTATCGCTGCCGATCCGCAATACCTGGATATCAGCATACCGGCAGGGGTGAAAAAAACCATTCCGATCGACACATACCGCCGGGCCTTCGCCTATATCTTTGAAGGCAGCGCTGCCTTTGCGGATGCGTCTCGGCCAACTGGAATTCTTCTAGAGAAAGAGGTCGCCGGGCAAGAGGTCAACATCCGCGACATGTCAGGAGACAGGACGTTGGTTCGGTTCGGGACCGGAGACGAAATCACGGTTCAGGCCGGGCCCGAGGGTGTACGGTTTCTTTTGATCTCGGGCGCTCCGATCGATGAACCCGTGGCGTGGCATGGCCCGATCGTGATGAATACGCAGGCAGAATTACAGCAAGCGTTTCGGGAGTTGCGGAACGGAACGTTCATCCGGCCAGCGCACTAGGCACGAGTCAGGCGGTGACTGCCTTGCGGACCATGTCCCAGTATATCTGCTCGACCTCATCCAGAGACAGGCGGCCACCGCTGCGATACCAAGTGATCACACCATTCAGCATGGCAATCACCGCTAATGTGGCGATCTTGGTATCGGTGACCGAAAATTGACCCGATTGCTGCCCGTTACGCAGAATATGCTCTAACGAGTCCTCGTAACGGCGGCGCAGGGCCTCGATTTCGGCAAAGTTTTCGGGGTTCAGATTGCGCAGCTCCATGTAAGCGATGAACACCTCGTCGGGACGCTGCAGGTGAAAACGGATGTGGAACCCGACAAACTGACGCAAAGCATCTTGTGGATTATCAAACCGGTCGAGAGCGTCATAGGCGGCCATCAGATCCTGCATGTGATCGCGCATCAGCCGAAACAGCAGGCTCTGCTTGTCGGGCGTGTAATTATAGAGTGCCCCAGCCTGCACCCCCACCTCCCCTGCGATCTGCCGCATTGAAACCGCAGCATAGCCATGACGGGCAAACAGCCCCAGTGCGGCCTCGCGAATGCGGGGGCCGGTGATATCGGAATGAGAACCTTGTGTACGCGCCATGCTCCGATCGTATCTGAACAGACGTTCAGATAGAACCCCGCTTGAACCATTCCGACAAAACGTGCATCACGGGATACACGCTGCGACCCGAAGGACTGCGATGAAGCTTTTGTTGCCCATTCTCTTTGTGCTGGCCACCGCCGGCTGCGCAAATATCCCTGAGTTGGAAGGCAGCGAAACCGCCGCATTGCGCAAGGCACCCTACCCCAAGCTTATTGCTTTAGATCCCGCCCTCGGTCCTCCGACCGATCCAATCAGCGAAGCGGAAGAGGTAGAAGAAGACCTGACAGCACGCAGCGAAGCGTTGGCGGAAAAGGCCGAAGCGCTGCAGAATGCCGAGATTAACTAGGATTTCGGCCACGCCACTAGCTCCAAAAGATTAGACGGATTGCACCCCTGCCTCGAACCCGCTAAGGCAGCCCGCAAAGGACACTTCGCCATCGCGGGCGGTATTGCGAGCAGAAAGGACCCAAGGGAATGACACAGGCGCTGAGGCTTGGAATTGCCGGATTGGGAACCGTTGGCGTGGGTGTGGTCAAAATTGTGCGTCGTCATGCCGATTTGTTGCACGCCCGCACCGGGCGTCGCATCGAGATCACCGCAGTTTCGGCCCGTGATGCCAGCAAGGACCGTGGCGTAAACCTCTCGGATTATGCATGGGAAACCGATCCCGTTGCATTGGCCAAACGCGAAGACATCGATGTTTTTGTCGAACTGATGGGCGGCGAGAACGGCCCCGCGAAAGCTTCGGTCGAGGCGGCGCTGAACAGTGGCAAGGATGTCGTCACCGCAAACAAGGCACTGCTGGCGATTCATGGGCAGGAACTGGCGGAATTGGCCGAAGCCGCAGGTCGTGTCATTCGCTTCGAAGCGGCTGTCGCGGGTGGTATCCCGGTAATCAAATCTCTGACCGAAGGACTGGCGGGTAACGAGATCACACGTGTCATGGGCGTCATGAACGGTACCTGCAACTATATTCTGACCCGGATGCAATCGCAGGAGTTGGGCTATAACGCCCTGTTCGAGGAATGCGCGCAGCTTGGCTATCTTGAAGCTGATCCCAATCTGGATGTTGGCGGCATCGACGCGGCGCACAAACTGGCGCTGCTGTCTTCGATTGCCTTTGGCACCAAGCCGAATTTCGATGGGATCGAGATCGAGGGCATTCAGCATATTAGCCTCGATGACATCCATCAGGCCCACGACATGGGGTATCGCATCAAGCTGTTGGGTGTGGCACAGCGAACGGCGCGCGGACTGGAACAGCGGATGCAACCCTGTCTAGTGCCAAGTAATTCTCCGCTAGGTCAGTTGGAAGGCGGAACAAACATGGTTGTGCTGGATGGGGACGCAGTTGAACAAATCGTTCTGCGTGGCCCCGGTGCCGGTGAAGGTCCCACTGCCAGCGCAGTGATGGGCGACGTTTGCGATCTGGCGCGAGGCTTGCATATACCGACATTTGGCCGCCCCGCGACGACCCTGCAAGACGCAGCCTCCGCCGTTACTGGCCTCCCTGCACCCTACTATCTGCGGCTCGGCCTTCTGGACAAGCCCGGCGCGCTGGCAAAGGTCGCGGCGATTCTGGGCGATGCTGGCGTCTCGATCGACCGGATGCGGCAGTATGGGCACACAGAAAGCACAGCGCCCGTGCTGATCGTGACCCACAAAACCACGCGGGCGACGCTGGACCATGCACTGGATGGCCTGCGCGCCACCGATGTGGTGGCCGGAGAACCCGTCGCCCTGCGTATCGAACAAGTCTGACCCCTTGCGGCCTATGCTGCGCGCAGGCTATGCCGGATAAAACGCCTTAGCTGACCAAAGGATATGCGAAGATGAACGCTGCCAAGATCGATTTCAACGACCGCCTGCTGTCTCTGGGCCTTGCACGGGTGGCAGAACAGGCCGCGCTGGCGTCCGCCTCTCTGGTTGGCCGGGGTGATGAGAAAGCTGCCGATCAGGCTGCCGTCAACGCTATGCGTGAACAACTGAACCTTCTGGACATTGAGGGTGTCGTTGTCATTGGTGAGGGCGAGCGTGATGAAGCGCCAATGCTCTATATCGGCGAAGAGGTTGGCACTGGTAACGGCCCGGGCGTAGACATTGCGCTGGACCCGCTTGAAGGCACAACCCTGACCGCCAAGGATATGCCCAACGCGCTGACCGTCATTGCCATGGGCCCGCGCGGCTCAATGCTACACGCTCCGGACGTATACATGGACAAACTGGCCATTGGTCCGGGCTTTCCCGAAGGTGTCGTAAGCTTGGACATGAGCCCGCGCGAGCGAGTTGAAGCGCTGGCCAAGGCCAAAGGCTGTGAGCCTGCGGATATTACCGTATGCATATTGGAGCGTCCCCGCCACGAAGCGATGATTGCTGAAGTCCGCGATACCGGTGCGTCGATCCGCCTGATCACAGATGGCGACGTCGCAGGTGTGATGCATTGCGCCGAAAGCGAAGTGACCGGCATCGACATGTATATGGGTCAAGGTGGTGCGCCCGAGGGTGTGCTTGCCGCAGCCGCGCTGAAATGCATGGGCGGTCAGATCTTTGGCCGCCTGTTGTTCCGTAATGACGACGAACGTGGCCGGGCGGCCAAGGCGGGCATCATAGATCTGGACCGTGTTTATGCGCGCGACGAGATGGTAACGGCGGATGTCATCTTTGCCGCTACTGGGGTCACCGGAGGCTCACTGCTGCCGCGCATCAAGCGGGAACCGGGTTGGGTTGAAACAACGACGCTGCTCATGCGATCAAAAACGGGCTCGGTGCGGCGGATGTCCTACCGCACGCCGATGTGGCCACACAACGAAGCATAGCGGCTTGCGCCAGCGCCTTCAGCAAGAGTATTCATAAAAGACCAAGAGGCCGGATCCGCAGGGGTCCGGCCTTAGTGCATGAGGTGAGATGTGGCATTTCTGGGCGTAGAGCAATCTCTGACGGGGCGACGCTGGATCGGACCGGGGATTGAGGTCGAGCGGTCAGCAGAAATGATGGCGCAGCAGACAGATCTGCCTCGCGCCGTCTGTCAGGTTTTGGCACGGCGTGGTGTTCCGGTGATGGAGGCCGCCGGTTTCCTGGAACCCAAGTTGAAGGAACTGCTGCCCGACCCGCGATCAATGAAAGATATGGAAGTCGCTGCGGCCCGGTTTCTACAGGCTGTGCGCAAGCGCCAAAAGATCGCAGTGTTTGCTGACTATGATGTGGACGGGGGCAGTTCGGCTGCGTTGTTGTTGGTGTGGCTGCGCCAGATGGGGCTTGCCGCGACGCTTTATGTGCCCGACCGGATTGATGAAGGCTATGGGCCAAATGTGCCTGCAATGCAGGAACTTGCGGCTAGCCATGACCTGATCATCTGCGTGGATTGCGGAACGCTGAGCCACGAACCTATCGCGGCGGCGAAGGGTGCGGATGTGATCGTTTTGGATCACCATTTGGGTGCAGAAACCCTGCCGGATTGCGTCGCCGTGGTGAACCCGAACCGACAGGACGAAAGCGGCGATCTGGGCTATCTCTGCGCTGCTGCGGTGGTGTTCCTGATGCTGGTCGAGGCGGGTCGTCAGTTGCGTGAGGCCGGGGCCAAGGGGCCGGATCTGATGGCAATGCTCGATCTGGTGGCGCTGGCCACGGTGGCGGACGTTGCGCCGTTGATCGACGCCAACCGGGCGCTGGTTCGACAGGGCCTGAAAGTGATGACCCAAAGGCAAAGGCCCGGCTTGGTCGCGTTGTCAGACGTGGCGCGCATGGATACCGCGCCCAACAGCTATCATCTGGGGTTTCTGCTGGGGCCGCGCGTCAATGCTGGCGGTCGCATTGGTCAGGCTGATCTTGGCGCGCGGCTGCTGAGCACGGACTCGATCACTGAGGCCGAAGCCTTATCCGAGCGGCTGGATGCCCTGAATTCGGAACGGCGCGAGATCGAAAACGCGGTCCGCGCGGCGGCTTTGGCGCAAGCCGAGGACCGTGGGTTGGATGCGCCGCTGGTCTGGGCCGCAGGCGACGGTTGGCATCCCGGGGTGGTAGGTATCGTTGCTTCGCGGCTGAAAGAGTCGGCAAACCGGCCCGCTATCGTGATCGGGTTCGACGGGGATGAGGGCAAAGGTTCAGGCAGGTCGATCTCGGGCGTTGATCTGGGCGCGTCGATCCAGCGACTGGCTGCCGAAGGGCTGCTGGTCAAGGGTGGTGGCCACAAGATGGCGGCCGGTCTCACGGTGATGCGTGATCAGTTGGAGCCTGCAATGTCGCGCCTGTCCGAGCTTCTGGCCAAACAGGGTGCAGGCCAAGGCGGTCCCGCCGACTTGAAACTGGACGGGGCGCTGATGCCCGGGGCCGCGACAGTCGATCTGATCGAACAGGTAGAGAAAGCGGGTCCTTTCGGGGCCGGTGCCCCTGCCCCGCGCTATGCTCTGCCTGATCTGCAAGTGCGCTTTGCTAAACGCGTGGGCGAAACACATTTGAAGCTGTCACTTTCGGATGGAATGTCTGGCGGACTGGATGCCATCGCCTTTGGCGCATTCGACGGCCCGTTGGGGGATCGCCTGTCTAATCACGGCGGTGCGCGGTTCCATTTCGCGGGTCGGCTTGAGGTGAATACCTGGGGCGGACGACAGAGCGTGCAGCTGCGGCTGGAAGACGCGGCAGAAGCTGTCTGAAAACCGTTTCAACGCCGCTCAGGAACGGCCAAAAAAGTTTCACAGCCTTGCGTTTTTCGTCTTGCGGGGGGGGAAGGTAAACCGTAAAAGGCCCTCCACAAGCCAGCGTGGCCCGTTCGTCTATCGGTTAGGACGCCAGGTTTTCAACCTGGAAAGAGGGGTTCGATTCCCCTACGGGCTACCACTTGTGCTTGTCTGGTCTAAATGGCCCGTTCGTCTATCGGTTAGGACGCCAGGTTTTCAACCTGGAAAGAGGGGTTCGATTCCCCTACGGGCTACCATTTTCTTCAATGCTAAAATCGTTCCCGGCGACGTATTCTTACAGCATCGTGTTTAGCACGAAATCTGCGCGCCCCGTTTTGAAGACGCGAAATGCGGTTGAAGGCACGCCTGTCAATGGCTGCCCCGGACCGAGTTCACCAGCATTTGGTATTTGCCATTCCATCACCAAGCCTGCACAGTTTTGGCCAACAACAGATATGATTTGGATTCCCAATGGATTACCTCAAAGAACGCAAAGACTTCGCGATCGCGATCTGCAAGGAAGCTGGCACAATCGCCTTCAGAAATTTCTCCGACCGGGGCGGTTTGATCGTCGATCAAAAAGGCGCACAGGATTGGGTCAGCGAGGCAGACCGGAATGTCGAAACCTTCATCCGCCAGAGGATCGCCGAGGCTTGGCCCAACGATGGCATATTTGGCGAAGAGCATGGTGAAACACAAGGTTCAAGCGGATTTGACTGGGTGATCGATCCAATCGATGGCACCACGAATTTCGTCAATGGCATTCCGGCCTGGACCATCGTTCTGGCGGGCGTCGCTGAGGAAAATACCGAGATCGGTGTAATCCATGACCCAAATATCAATGAGACCTTCGTAGCCTCGCGCGGAGGCGGGGCAACACTGAATGATGCGCCAATGAGGGTCGCTTCGGGTGTTGCGCTGCATCAAGGAACGGTGGCAGTGGGTTATTCGAACCGGGTGGATAACCGTAACATTGTTCCAATCGTCGCGAACCTGATCGAGCGTGGGGCCATGTTTCACAGAAACGCCAGTGGCGCGCTGTCACTGGCCTATGTCGCAGCGGGCCGGCTGCTTGGCTATGTCGAAGAACATATGAACGCCTGGGATTGTCTGGCTGGTCAATTGATGATTGCGGAAGCAGGCGGCGTGGTCGAAGATCAGGACGCAGGCGCAATGATCCGCAACGGCGGTCGGGTGATCGCTGGTACTCCGGATGTGTTTGATACTTTGCGTGAAATCTCTGAGAACGCATGGCAGGCCTGACAATCTAGTCGATTGAGCGCCATCCGCTCAGCGGTTTGAGGTCCGTTAGATCGGCTTGCCAATAATGGCCTTGCCCGGGCTGATCATACCTCCGATCAATGGGGTGGCCCGACAAGGAGCACCACAGAAGGGTCCCGACGGCCCCATGGGTAACGATGGCGAGGTCACTGCCATCATGCGTTTCGATAATTGAAGTTACTGCTTGGTTTATCCGCCGCTGGGCGGCAACGGCAGTTTCCCAGCCGCGAAAACTGGTGTTGGGGTGGGCAAAAAATGCGTCAGCGGCAGCTTCGAACCGGTCACGCGGCAGAAAACCGGTGGCGCTTCGATCATTCTCGCCAAGTGCGGCATCTTGTTTTGTCGGCAGGTTTCGTGGCGCGGCAAGGATGTCGGCAGTCTCGCGGGCCTTTTGCTCGGTGCTAGCCCATAGGTGAGTGACATGTGCAAAAATCTCGCTGGCTGCAAAGGCCGCAGCCCGATGGCGACCTATCGCGCTAAGCCCCCAGTCCTGAATAGGGATGTTCGGGTCGATGATGACCTCAGGGTGCGTGATGATCAGAAGATTGGGCATCTATTCGGGCAAAAGGACCGGACCTTTCTCGGCGAAGGCCATCCGTACTTCTGTACCCGGCTCAAGCGGAGCATCGACATCGTCATGAACCGCAAAGACCTGCCCGAACGCTCCGGTCAGAGTGTACTCCATGCGGACGCCCACATAGGTGGCCTTTGAGACGGTCGCCGCAACCCCCTGCGCGGCACCGATCACAAGCCGGGAGGGTCGGATGGCAACGGTCGCAGACCCTTTAGGCAAGCCGCGGGAAGGCAAGGTATGGCGATAGCCTTCGATCTCAATGGTGGCCATGTCGCCGTCGACAGAGATGATCTGGCAAGCCAACAGGTTGGCCTCGCCAATAAAATCCGCAACGAAGCGATCGTTCGGTGCATCATAAAGCTGACGTGGCGTGCCAATCTGGGCGATCGCGGCATTCCGCATCACGACGATTTCGTCCGATACTGCCAGAGCCTCTTCCTGATCGTGTGTCACGTAGACGACGGTCAGGCCAAGGTCTTGCTGAATGGCCCGAATGTCCTCGCGCACCTGACGGCGCAACTTCGCATCAAGGTTGGATAGCGGTTCATCGAACAGCAACACCTGCGGTTCCAACACCAAGGCCCGCGCTACAGCGACGCGCTGCTGCTGTCCGCCAGACAGTTCTGACGGCAGACGGCTGTCAAAACCCTTCAGGCCAACCAGCTCTAAACCGTCCAGCGCACGGCGGCGGGCCTCGTGTTTGGCAAAGCCCGAGAACGTGAGGCCATACATCACGTTCTCAAGTACGCTCATATGGGGAAACAATGCGTAGGACTGGAACACCATCGACACGTCCCGGTCCGTTGCGGGCAGTTTGGTCACGTCCCGGTCACCAATCATGATCCTGCCCGAGGTTGCCATCTCAAGCCCTGCGATCATCCTTAGTGTCGTTGTCTTGCCGCAGCCTGACGGGCCCAGCAGCGTGACCAGCTTTCCGGCTTCGACATGCAGGTTGATGTTGTCGACGGCAACGACGTCCTTGCCGAACATCTTGGTGACGGACTCGAACCGAACCGGCGCGGCTTTGGACTGCAGGCTCATGTCAAACTCTCCTAAACATTGGTCCGCGACTGCGTCATTCGCCGCCCGATCTTGGTTCGACCCACGATCAGCTGCATCAGGGCAACCACTGACAGCATCACAAAGATCAGAGTGGTGGAATAGGCGATGGCGAGACCATAGTCGTTATTCTCGACCCGCCCGATGATATAGCTGGTCGCCATGTCATATTCCGCGCTGACCAGAAAGATCACCGCCGAAATCGCAGTCATGGCCCGCACGAAACTATAGACAAGCGCCGCCAGAATTGCCGGGCGCAACAGGGGCAGGATGATCCGGCGGAATGTCTGCCAGGAATTAGCGCCCAGTGTCAGCGAGGACTCGTCCAGGCTGCGATCCAGTTGAGACATGCTGGCGATACCGGCTCGGACACCGACCGGCATGTTGCGGAAGATGAAGCTGACAACAAGGATGACACCCGTGCCCGTGATCTCGATCGGCGGTACGTTGAAGGCGAGAATGTAGCTGACGCCAATCACGGTGCCGGGGATGGCAAAGGATAGCATGGTGCCGAACTCAAAGGCGTCTTTGCCCGCAAAGCTTTGGCGGGTCAGAAGATAAGCCGTCACCAAGCCCACGGCGGCGGTCAGCGGTGCGGCGATTGCGGCGATGGTAATCGTCGTCCAGAAACTATCCCACGCAGCGCCCGTCCAGCGAATGCCTTCAGCTTCAAAGCGAACCGAAAAGGCGGTGACGTAGTGCTTGAACGTAAGGGAATTATTGACTCCCCACAGCTCGACCACGCTGCCGTAAACGATCATGGCATAAACGACGATGGTAAATACGGCCCAGCCAAGGGCAACCGTCAGCACCGGGATGGAAAGGCCGGTTGGCATCAATGGATGTACGCCAGCGTCACCTTTGCCCGTGACTGTGGTGTAGCTTTTCTTACCCAGCCAGGCACGCTGCGCGTAAAAGGCAGAAAGCGTGAAGAACAACAACACCATGGCCAGAACCGCAGCGCGGCCTTGATCGTATTGCGCGCCCACAATCGCAAAGAAAATCTCGGTCGACAACACATCGAAATTGCCGCCCAGAACCAGTGGGTTGCCGAAATCGGCCATGCTTTCGATGAAGCCTAGAAGGAAGGCATTGGCAAGGCCCGGGCGCATCAGCGGCAGGGACACAGTTTTGAACGTCTGCCATCTATTCGCGCGCAATGTCTGGGCTGCTTCTTCCATCGAAGGAGACACCCCTTCAACGACGCCAATCAGCACAAGGAAGGCGATGGGTGTAAATGCCAAAGTCTGAGCAATCAGAACACCCGGCATGCCATACAGCCAGCGCGTGGGTTGTGTGCCGAATAGCTCAGCAAAGAACTGCGTGACCGAGCCCGAAAGGCCAAACAGCAAGATCAGCGCCAGGCCGATGACAAAGGGTGGCGTGATGATCGGCAGAACCGTCAGAGCGCGCAATGCGCGCTTGTAGCGAAAGCCCGAGCGGGTCACGACAAGCGCAAAGCACAGGCCAAGCGCCGTGGTGATGAAGCCAACCAAAATTGCAAGAAATAGTGAGTTCCATGCTGCCCCGCATCGCGCACCCCAGAAGCATCCCAGCCCCCAAAGCCGGTCGTCAAAGAACTTCGAGAAGAACACCGCGATGGAGTACGCGCCCTCTTCCGTCACAAAGGCAGCGAACAGCATCTTGGCGATGGGAAAGAACACAAACGCTGTAACGATGGTGATTACACCACCGATGGCGCTGACGACGAAGACGTCTCCGTTAATCGCCCCGCGCGCAGCAATACCTTGGGTCAGTAGGAACAGAAAACTCGACGCGCAGATCATCGCGCCATAGCCCATGCCGAATTGCCGATCCCCGAGTTCTCCGAATACGGACTCCAGCCAATCGAAATTGTAGCCTCGGATTCCGATGCTGAATCCTTGTGCGATCAGCCAGCCGAACCCAAGTGTTCCCGACAGGATCAGAATACGCGCATAGAGCGGATCTGATTTGGCGCGTCTCAACACCAGAAGTGGCAGCAGGAGCGCAATAAGAAGCGGCGCAAGCCAAAGCTTTTCGCCCTGCCCGATCAGAAAGGCAGCAGGGGCATAGTCTTCTTCGAACGGGTAGCCATCCAGAAGCCACTCGAACGACCAAAGGCCGCCATCGACCATATACCAGGGCAGCAGGCAGAATCCGACCCACCCGGCGATGACCCAGAAGATCAGAACCGGATGGGTCGTTTTTGTCGTGTCGTCAGTCATTTACTGCGGCAGCACCGAAACCTCTTCGTCCCATTTCTGCAATAGGCGCTTCCGCTCATCCGACGAGCCGTATTTCTTGAAATCATAGTCGATCAGCTTGATCTGGCTCATGTCCGGAGCGCTTTCGGACGTTTCAGCACCCTTGTTCGACGGCACCTGAAATGCATTGACCTGAAGGGCAAGGTTTTGTGCCTCGGGCGATAACGCCCAGTCATAAAACTTCTTGGCCTCTTCTTCGTTGCGTGCGCCTTCGATGATCGACATCGAACCGATCTCGTACCCTGTTCCCTCACATGGCGCGACGACCTTGATGGGGAAACCCGAAACAGCTTGTTTTACCGCGTCATGCATAAACACAATCCCGATCGTGTTCTCGCCTCGACCAGCAGCCTTGATCGGAGCCGAGCCCGACTTGGTGTATTGGTTGATGTTCGAATGCAGCCCCTTCATGAACTCAAATCCTTCGTCCTCGCCGAAGATTTGCACCATCGAGGCCAGAGTCGTGTAGGCCGTACCTGATGAGTTCGGGTTCGCCATCTGAACGTGGCCCTTGTACTCGGGCTTCAGAAGGTCCTTCCAGCACGCAGGTTCAGGCAGGTTGTTCGCGGCGACAAGATCGGCATTGTAGCCATAGCCTAGCGCACCGGAATAGATGCCGATGGTCCGGTTACCGGCACTTTCAGCCTGAGAAATCGCCCAATCATGAAGCTGATCGCGCATCGGCGACATGTATTCCATCGTCAGGCCCTCTTCTGCGGCCTGTAGATGTGGATCACCGGTACCACCCCACCAGACATCACCCTTGGGGTTGGAGCTTTCTGCACGGATCTGAGCAAATGTCTCACCTGAGGATTTACGGGTCATGTTGACGTCGATGCCGGTCGCGTCCTCAAAACTGCGCGCCATAAGCTGGCACCAATCCTCTTGCGCAGAACAATAAAGTGTCAACTTGTCAGCCTGTGCCGCTGACATCGATGCGGCAAGGGCAATAAGCGATCCCAACGTTGTGGATGTAAATTTCTTCATTGATTTCTCTCCCTTTAAGTTCACTGCGTCCGGATTTCCCGGCTCTTATATGCCCTTCCTCATGCGGCCTTTCGCAATTTCTCGATAACAGCCAACGTCTCTTGATTATCTGACAGGCTCTTTAATAAACGCGCCAGTTCTTTCTCTTCGACAAGCTTTGCGGCCTTGGCAGGTGAGAACCAGTGGCGCTTGCGTTCGTCGCGTTCCTTCCAACGGCGTTTGAGCCGTTCCACAATCAACGGATAAAGCGTTACGCGGCAAGGCACGCTGCTTTTACCCTCGTATCGCTTGTCATAGTGAAAGCACCCGATCGATTTCTTGGAGATAAAGCCAACCGCTCCGGCCTCTTCCAAAGCTTCGATTTCAGCGGCATGCCAAGGCTTCTTACCATCCATCATCCAACCTTTGGGGATGACCCACCGCCCCCGGTCACGCGAAGTGACCATGAGAACCCGCAGCTTGTCGGATTTGTCCCATCGCACCGGAAGCGCACCGATCTGATCTGTGAATTCGGTCTTGCTCATGCGCGCGCTCTTGGCTCTGGCACTACACAAAGGGCAATGGCAACACATAAGTGCTGTTGAACAAGGTGGCTACATCCAGAACGCCGGTGCACTTCGATTGCTACGCCTCGAAATAGAAACAGTTCTTTGAAGTCTCACAATGAATCGTGGGCTTTGCAACAGAAATTGTTGCAAAACGACTGAAACGCCACAAAAGTGAGATTGAAACCGAGTCGGATTGCCAGATGCCCAAAGCGGAAACGCGCGATAAGAAAACCAACAAGGGCCAGAGTCGGTTCAAGAAATCCGACCGCCGCCGTGAGATATTGTTGGAGTTGAAGCTTCGCCCGCACGTCCGGATCAGCGAATTGGCGCAGCGTTTCAATGTTTCGGCGGAAACGGTGCGCAGGGATTTTGATGCCCTAGCTGATGATGGGCTGATCTCGCGGGCGCATGGCGGTGCCTCTGCCCCGATACAAGGACGTTATCCAAGTCTGGATGAGCGCACCCACGCCCGCCTTGATGAGCGTGAAAAGATCGGCAAATGCGCAGCTGACCTGATTCAGGAAGGCGAGACGGTGATGATCGATTCCGGCTCAACCACCATCGAGATGGCCCGTATGTTGGCGTATCGGGGCATTCACTGCACGGCAATTACGAATTCGATACCGGTGGCCATGACCCTTGGTCACGCACCCGTTGAAGTCATTCTATGCCCAGGCGAATATCTGACCGCCGAGTCCGCCACGATCGGGACAGATACACTGGATTTTCTGTCTCGTTTCAACGTCGATCGCTGCATGATTGGCGCGTCCGGCCTGTCAGAAGAAGGGCCGTCAGAGACCGTGCGCGGTTTCGCAACCGTCAAACGGATGATGCTGGCACGCGCCGCGACGCGACATCTTCTGATTGGGTCCGAGAAATTCGACCGCAAAGGTTTGACCCGTGTGGGCGACCTTGACGGGCTGAATTCAATCGTAACTGATACCAAACCAACAGGGGATTTGCTTGGTGCGATCAACGACGCCGGGGTGAAGATTCTTGTCGCTGAGCAGTCCTTACAAAGAACGACAAACCGTGGACAGAAAAGCCACGCATGACTGGGAGGAAGAAATGAAATTTGATATCAAACTACTGATCGGAGCTTCCGCAATCGCGCTCTTGTCACTGTCGGGCACGGCTTCGGCGCAAGACTGCCCGCGCGGTGATCTGGATGCGCGGTTCTGCGATGCCGATGGCGATCTGATCGCGGATATCCCCGCTGATCCTGCCGATCAGATTGATCCTGATACTCTGATCTTTGCCTACACCCCGGTTGAAGACCCTGCCGTATACAAAACTGCTTGGTCGGACTTTCTTGATCATCTGAAAGCGGAAACTGGCAAAGACGTTGTTTTCTTTCCAGTTCAGAACAACGCGGCCCAGATTGAGGCCATGCGTTCGGGGCGTCTGCATATTGCGGGCTTCAATACCGGTTCAAACCCGTTGGCCGTGAACTGTGCTGGTTTCCGACCCTTCACGATCATGGCGTCGAAAGACGGAAACTTCGGATACGAGATGGAGATCATCACCTATCCCGGTTCAGGCATCGAAAAGGTTGAGGATATCAAGGGCAAGCAATTGGCCTTTACTTCTCCTACTTCGAACTCGGGCTTCAAAGCGCCGTCAGCGATCCTGAAAAGCGACTTTGATCTGCTACCCGAACGCGATTTTGAGCCGGTTTATTCGGGCAAGCACGACAACTCGATCTTGGGTGTCGCCAATAAGGACTATCTGGCTGCCTCGATCGCTAATTCGGTCAAATCGCGGATGATCTCGCGCGATGTGATCAACGAAGACGACGTAATCACGATCTACAAGTCGCAGACCTTCCCGACGACAGGCTTTGGAACCGTGTACAACCTGACGCCGGAGCTACAGGAGAAAATCCGCAATGCCTTCTTCAGCTTCGACTGGGAGGGAACGACGCTTGAGGCTGAGTTCTCGAAATCGAATGAAGGTCAGTTCCTTGAGATGACCTATCAGGAGTTCTGGGACGTCATCCGCAAGATCGACGCGGCCAACGGCGTTTCCTACGCCTGCCAGTAGTCGATACTACATCCAACGGGCCCTGCGGGGCCCGTTACCACCCGAACCGGGGGCATAAATGCTGCGGCTTCAAAAGCTTACAAAAACTTATAAAACCGGCGATCAGGCCCTGAAGGCGATCGATCTAGATGTGCCAAAGGGCCAGGTTCTGGCGCTGATCGGGCCTTCTGGTGCTGGCAAATCCACCATGATCCGCTGCATTAACCGTTTGGTTGAACCCACAAGTGGCGAGGTTCTGCTGGACGACGTGGACCTGGTCAAACTCGGCTCGGGCGCGCTGCGGAAAGCACGTCGTGAAATGGGGATGATCTTTCAGGAATACGCACTGGTTGAACGCCTGACCGTCATGGAAAATGTACTGTCGGGACGGCTGGGATATGTTGGGTTTTGGCGGAGCTTCCTGCGACGTTACCCCCAGTCTGACGTGGATGAAGCATTTCGCCTGCTGGATCGCGTGGGTCTGTTGCATATGGCCGACAAACGAGCGGACGAACTGTCAGGTGGTCAGCGTCAGCGGGTTGGAATATGCCGGGCGCTAATCCAAAATCCCAAGCTTCTGCTGGTCGATGAACCGACCGCCTCACTGGACCCAAAAACCAGCCGTCAGATCATGCGCTTGATTACCGAGCTGTGTCAGGAACGCGGATTAGCCGCGATAATCAACATTCATGACGTGGCCCTTGCGCAAATGTTCGTACCGCGCGTCGTTGGCCTACGCTTTGGTGAAATCGTATTTGACGGCCTCCCCTCTGGGCTTACGCCTGACAAGTTGACCGAAATCTATGGCGAAGAAGACTGGGAAGCGACCATAGAGAAAGTTGAAGACGACGAAGAGATCGAGGCCGCGGAATGAGCCATCCCGAACTTGATGACCTGCTGGGCAAAGGCTGGCGGAAACCGGCCTTCGTCAAAAACGCCTTACTGCGCTGGACCTTGATCGTTGGATTCGTCGCCTATCTGATTGCGGCATTTATGACCATCGAGGTGGATTGGGGCCGGGTTTATGAAGGCTTGGATCGCGGTTGGGCTTTTGTCCTTGCTTTCACAAGCCCGGATTTCATATCGCGCTGGAGCGATATCTGGAGCGGTCTTCTTGAGAGCATCGTGATGACGGTTGCAGCGTCGGTGGTGGGCATCCTGATATCGATCCCGATCGGACTGGGCGCTGCACGCAATATTGCGCCTCTCCCGGTCTATGTGATCTGCCGAGGCATTGTTGCGATCAGCCGCGCCCTGCAAGAGATCATCGTCGCCATTCTTCTGGTTGCCATCTTTGGGTTCGGACCTTTGGCCGGCTTCCTGACACTGTCCTTCGCCACTATCGGTTTCCTGTCCAAGCTCTTGGCTGAAGACATCGAGGCCATGGACAAAGTGCAGGCCGAGGCGATCAAAGCCTCGGGCGCGCGATGGATGCAATGGATCAACTACGGCGTGCAGCCACAGGTCATGCCGCGACTGGTCGGGCTGTCGATGTACAGGATCGATATCAACTTTCGCGAAAGTGCAATTCTTGGGCTTGTGGGGGCCGGTGGCATTGGGGCAACGCTGAATACGGCGTTTGACCGTTATGAGTATGACACTGCGGCAGCCATTCTGATCCTGATCATCGGGATCGTCATGGCGCTCGAATACCTCTCGGGTATCATCCGCGCGAGGGTCCAGTAATGCCAGTGCTTGAACATGAAGGTACGCAAATCTGGCGCAGACGCACGACCGGTCAAAGCCTTGTGCGTTGGTTTTGCTGGCTGTTGGGTGTGGCGGTCTTTGTCTACTGCTGGCAGATCATCTCGGCCTCGACGACATGGTTCTTTGTGTGGGACGCACCCCGGATCGCGAACGATATCTGGACCCGCGCGACACCACCAAAGTGGGACTACATCACGCAGTTAGGCCGCCCGATCTGGGACACGCTGAACATCGCCACACTTGGTACGATCATTGCGCTGTTCCTTGCTGTACCGGTCGCCTTTCTGGCCGCCCGCAACACCACGCCGTCGGCCGTGTTCATCCGCCCCATCGCGTTACTGATCATCGTCTCAACCCGCTCGATCAACTCGCTAATCTGGGCGCTTTTGTTAATCGCAATCATTGGACCCGGAGTATTCGCAGGTGTTATCGCCATAGCCATTCGTTCGATCGGCTTCTGCGCCAAGCTTCTCTATGAAGCCATCGAGGAAATTGATCACACCCAAGTCGAAGCCATCACCGCCACCGGCGCATCCCGCTGGCAAGTCATGGCCTATGGAATCGTCCCGCAAATATTGCCCGCCTTTGCCGGGATCGCCGTATTCCGCTGGGACATCAATATTCGCGAGTCTACGGTTCTTGGCCTTGTGGGCGCAGGCGGCATCGGGCTGCAATTGTCGGCGTCGCTGAACGTTCTGGCATGGCCGCAGGTCAGCCTTATCCTGATCGTCATTCTGATTGCCGTCATGATCAGCGAATGGGTGTCTGCCAAAGTACGAGGGGCAATTATTTGAGCCGCTTCACGACCCAAGAGGCTTTCGACGCCTACGAGGCCGTTCGGCATCGGCTTCCGGCTGCTGAACCAGCTATTCAATCCTATCAGCATGCGAACACTTTGATGGATATTGCTGAAGGCTTCGATGTATTCCTTCTGGATGCGTTCGGTGTCCTCAATATCGGCGAGACTGCGATTCCCGGTACAGCCGCACGGATTGATCAGCTCAAAGCCATGGGTAAACGTGTTCTGGTCGTCTCGAATGCAGCTGGTCACCCTCATGCGGCGCTGGTCGAGAAATACGCCCGGCTGGGATATGATTTTGCGCCAGAGGATATCATCACAAGCCGCGCAACACTGCTGGCTGAGCTAGGCGGTCAACGCGCGCTGCATTGGGGTTTGATGGCAACACCCAGCACCGGCCTTCGCGATCTGGAAGATTTGAACCTGACTTATCTCGATGACGATCCCGAGCCCTATGACTCGGTTGAGGGGTTTCTGATGATCGGCTCAGCCGTCTGGACCGAGGCACGTCAAGTCCATCTGGAAGCAGCCCTGCTAAAACGCCCGCGTCCTGTATTGGTTGGAAATCCGGACATAGTCGCACCACGCGAGCACGGATTTTCAAACGAACCCGGTCTGTTCGCGCACCGTCTTGCCGATCGAACCGGCGTTGTACCCGAATTCTTCGGCAAACCATTTGAGAATATTTTTGACTTGGCTTTCAAGCGACTTGGCCGGGTCGATAAAACTCGCGTGCTTATGGTTGGTGACAGCTTGCATACCGACATATTGGGGGCCCATGCTGCCGGAATCACCTCAGCCCTGATTTCGGGGTACGGTTTTTTCGCAGGGCATGACGTCGATGACGCAATCACACAGGCGCAGATCATGCCGGATTTCGTTGTGAACCGACCATAATCTGATCACGCCTGCTTAGTTCCGCTTCAAATCCAAGCGCCCGCCCGTGCTTTTCAATACTCGCCATGTAATCAATTCGCGAAGGCATCACAGGTCGTTGTTGGCTCATCGCTTCCCAAATACTGAACCCTGCGCCCTTCATCGAAGGTTGGACTGCCCAACGCACATGCGATCTCTAAGCTCAACCTGTCCCAAACCCGAACATCACCGGCTTCGCTGGTTGTCGCAAAAGAATGTCCGTCAGGTGCCAGCGCGATACGCCAGGTCGGGCCTGCATGGATCTTTTCGACAGGCATGAGCCGACGGTGCGTCGCGGTATCCCACCAATGCAGTTCCCCAGATCGGTCGATTGCCACCAAGGTTGCCTCATCCGCCAAAAAGGCAACATCCGTCGCCCCTCCTTTATGGCCACCATAAGCGGCAAGCTCTTCGCCGGTTTCAACATCCCAGACCTTGACCACCTCATCGCTGGAAGCAGTTGCAGCCTGTGTGCCATCACGACTGAAAGCAACACTCCAAAGCGTGTTGTCATCAGCTTCAATCACTCTGATCAACTGACCGTCGCCAATCGACCAAATATAGACCTTACCATCCACCGAGGCCGCTGCCAGCATGCCGCCATCTTCAGAGACGGCGACACGATTTGCCTGAATGTCAGCTGGCGCAAAGCTCTTGACCAAATCAGCCTCTGAGATATCGATTTGCAGCACTCCATCTCCTGTCGCCACAAAGACCTCGGGACCTGACCCCGGCATGATCGACCAGACGGGAGCCTGCCCCAGATCGAGTTGATTTTTCAGCCGCATCGCAGCCGTGTCCCAGATTTTCAAGCCGCCTTCGCGATCACCAGTCACCATGGTTTTGCCATCCAGCGAGAAAGAGATCGCCCACACCTGGCTTTCATGCCCCTTCAGCTGCATGGGTTTCATGGAAGCCCCCATCTTCCAGACCCAGATGTTCCCCTCACTGTCACCGATGGCTATAGACTTTGCATCCGGTGTATAGGCGATGCCCAGCGCCTTTGCCCCGTTCTGCAAAACAAGCGTGTCTTTGCCGCCGGGGTCGATCCCAATCCGCCAGAGACGTACCTGCTGATCCCGGCCCAAAGTCGCCAGCAACGGGGCATTTTGGGCAACTTCAAGGTCCACAACCCTCTGACTGTGCGCCTGCACCACGTCGCCAACACGTTCCATGTTTGAATTTTCCAATCGCAGCGTTCCGTCTGATCCTGCCCCTACCAGCAGATTGTCCGGCGCGGTAAATGCTGCTGCTACGATGTCGGTACTATCTGAAAAACGATCAACAATTGGAAAACCATCCGGAAAACCAATCGTCGTGACCTTCCCGTTCGTATGGGATATCGCGAATGTTCTCCCGTCGCGGCTGAAGGACAGGTGATCGGGGTCAGGCCCCAGCGGACCGCCCGGTATCGGCGGAAATGCAGGCGTAGCCTTTGCGTCGACCCAGCCGAATATGCCACCATCGACATTTCCGGCAACAAGTCCTTCTGAAACGGGCGAAAACGCGACCTTTTTGAAGCCCAGCGGCATTTTCGCCAATGGCTCTCCAATTTGCATTCCATTGGAAACGTTCCAGAGGCGAACGGTCCCGTCACCGGTCGCCGACGCGATACGCTTGCCGGTGGAATCAAAGGCCACGCCGAATGCGACGTCATTGCCAGAGAACAGTGTCGTGATCGGGCCGTATTTGGCCGAACCAACATTCCAAAGGCGGACATCCCCATCCGTTGCCGCTGAAACCAGCAACTCACCATCGGGAGAGAATGCAACATCCCTTATCCCGCCGGAATGCCCCACCAGTTCAGCAATAACCGCTCCGACGGATTCAGCCCTATGAACCACGATGCGCCCATCACGCAATCCAACCGCAACACGCGTACCAGATGCATCAATAGCCATCGTCTGCGCGTCACCAACCGTAAACGGGCTGCCCAATGGGACAAGCCCACCCTCACCCAGATTTTGCCGAGCCATCAGCATCGCCGCCCTCGCTTCTGATGTCGAACCAGCAGTTTCGGCTCGGACAATCGCTTCGGCGCTGAGTGACAGGGCAAGCAAGGGATCTGTATCCGATAACCCGTTCGCCGCAGCGCCTAGCGCCCTTGCGAACCTTTCATTGGCTTCAGCTGTTGCGGCAACGGCCATCTGTCTGTTGCTTTCGGCAAGGTTGGACGCGCGGATAGCCAAGAAAGACGAAACCGTTGCGCCAATGGCCAGCAAGGCAAGGGCAGCAACGGCAACTTGATTGATACGTCGACGCCGACGCCGGCGCATCTTGGATGCAGCCTGCGCTTGGTCACGCGCGTCTCGTGCAGCGCCCAGAAATTCCCGCTCTAACGCACCGAGGATATTCTGGTTCTTCACCGACCATTCTTCAGCCGACAACAACCTTGTGCCGCGATAAAGTAAATCGGGCTCGCGATTTTCAACATCCCACTCTGCAGCGTCATGCTGAATACGCTGACGCATGCGCAGATCATCGCGGCTTTCTTCGATCCATGAATTAAGTCGCGGCCATGTACGCAGCAGCGCCTCATGCGCAATCTGAACATTTTTGTCATCCAGCGTCAGCAACCGCGCATCTGTCAAAGCTTCAACGACCCGCCGCGTTGTGTCCGGGTCCGAGTCGCGCTCGATCTCATCGATCGGCAACAACCGCCGTGTGTCCGGAGTCCCCTCGCCGGGCGTAACCAGACGCAAGAATAGCCGCCGGGTTGCCTCTTGCTGAACTTTGTCAAAAACGTCTGTAAAAAGTGTCTCTGCTGTCTGGCTGATTGCCCCTGTGACACCACCGGACTGACGGTAGCCGTCCAGAGACATGACCGCACCTTTACGTCGGCTCCATGTTTCATACAGAGAATGCGCCACCAGCGGGAGCGAACCCGCTTCGCGCCCGGCCTCATCAACGATCGCATCAATAAGGGACCTGTCCATGTGCAAACCAGCTGCATGTGCCGGTTCGCTGATTGCGCGGCGCAGCTCGGGCCGTGTCATCGGCCCGACCAAAAACTGGTTTTCCGAGATTCGATCCGCAAGCCACGGTATCTCTGCACAGGATGCATAAAAGTCCGCACGGATTGTCAGCACGATACGAACGCGGCTATCTGCAGGGTCCGTCATGGCTGACAAAGCTTCGATGAACTTGCTTCTGCGTTCATGTTTGACCAGCGTGAACAATTCTTCGAACTGATCAATGCAGATCAACAACTCTCCTTCATTCGCGGTGGCCAATCGGCGCGCCGCACTCGGATAGGCGATGAAGTCGTTGAGCGAGACCTGAGCCGTAAGGTGAGAATTGTCGCCGATGAGTTGAAAGTACAAATCGGTCATTGGATCGCGCCCGGGGGTAAAAACACAAACGCGCCAGTTTTCGCTACCGGATATCGCGTTGGCAGCGATCGCTGGCAGCAGCCCTGCTCGCAGAACGGATGATTTACCACTGCCGGATGAGCCACCCAGAACCAATATCCGGCTCTGTTGAAGCCGGGTCACAAGTTCCTCAACAAGATCCTCGCGTCCAAAGAAATAGTCGGAATCCTCTGGCTGGAACGCGGCGAGCCCTTTGTAGGGGCATTCCACCCTACTTTCCGATATCTGCGTCACCGCTTCGGATGCGGCCTCTCGCCGGTCACGATCCAACGCATCATTCATTGCACTGCGCCAGGACACCATATCCAGAAAACGCGCCTGCGGGTCCATTGCCATCCCGTGCTCAATGCAATCGCGCCACATTTCCGGCAGGCTGGAAAGATACTCGGTAACGCGATGGAATGGCGGCGGCGCCTTTCCCGTCAGGACATGCCACATCAGCGCGCTGGCCGAATAGATGTCGGTCATCGGCGTCACGGGTTGCCCGTGCTCAGCTTGTTCTGGCGCTTGGTAGAGCGGTGTCCCAGCCATCATGGTCGCGCCGGTCACACCGATCGCTAAATCCTTCGCAATACCGAGATCCGCCAGAAAAACCCTCTCGTCTAGGCCGACCAAAGCATCAGAAACCGTCGTGCTGTTATCGTCTTTGGACCGCTTCACTCGTTGCAGAAGGACATTTGCGGGTTTGACGTCCCGATGCACGACATTCGCGTCGTGAACCGCAGACAAGCCATCTGCCATTGCATCAATCAGTATTTCCACACCTTCGCGTTTGGCCAAAGCAGCGGGGCTTAGACGCTTTAGTCGGTCGGCCAATGTGCCGCGATCCGCGTAGTCCATGACAAAATAGGGCCGCCCGTCCTCCAAACGCCCCACGTCATGCACGGAGACAACGCGCGGAGATCGAATGCGCCGCAACAGACGGGCTTCTTCGAGAAAATGGGTGATGACTTTGTCATTGGTCGCAAGGTTGGCGTGCAGAATCTTGAGGGTTACCGGAACCTCCAACTCGTCATCCCGCGCAAGGACAACCGCCGCGAACCCACCGCTCGCGATTTCACGGTCAACAGCGTAACGGCCGATGAACGCGGGAAAAGTCATGATATTCTTGGCGCTTCAGAGGTGCTCTTGCACATCCACGCAATGATACTTGGTCGCATCCAATATGTTGTGGTCCCTATCGGCAGCAGTAACGCACAGTGTCGTCCCTCCCTCGCGCGCCGATGTCGAGGCCGCCTCCTTCGTCACATAGCTTGGGTAATCATCGTGCCGATGCCACCTGCCTTGAACGGCATTGAATTCGCTTTGGGCATTTCTGCCGACTTGCTCAACGGAATAGCTTTCGCCCCACCATGTATGGAAATGGTTCTTCGATACGTCCGGAGTGAAATTCGCATCGTAGTTTACAAGCAGTTCATCACCCTCTTTGGCGACCGATACAATCTGCACCTCACACCCATCCACAGGGCAGGCATTGGGCATCGCTGACTGGGCAGTTGCATCAGCACCGAACAAGAGTGTAGCTGCACCCAGGATCAGAGCGCCCTGACGAAGCTGGTTTCCTGAAGTATTCAATGACATCATTCCCTCCCAATCTTGGTTGAAATACGCAATTGGTGCCGATTCTAGCACAATCGCGAGTTTCTTTCTGAGACTTTCACCACAGAAGCCAGAATTCAGGCGTGCCACGTCGTTTATCGGCGGACGACCTCAAACTCTAATGGGCGCGCATCAGAGTGCAAAATTGATAGTGCAGGCGATATCAGCCCGCTATCGGCCAGCATTATGTTCTCGCGCTTAAGCTGGATTTCACGCGCATTCTCGAATTGTACGTAAGTTCCCGACGAACTGCGATCCGCCAGCATCAGCTTCCCGCCTTTCATGCTGAGTACCGCATGCAGTCGCGAAACCCACGGCTCAGGCAGGATGACATCGCATTGACTGGATCTGCCGATCGTTAGCTCCCCGCCTTCCCGACACCGCCAGGTATGATCGTCGTGATAAAGAATGAGCGCAAAGCTTTCATTCTGCTGCATGCCCTCAGATCCGCTGGCCGTCTGCGTCGGCAGATGCATCACGGTGCTTAACCCGTCCGTTGAGGCCACGATTGAATAGGCTTTGACCGGTTCACTCACACCTTTCAGGCGAAGCGATCCGATTGGGGTGAGCATCTGGAGACTTTCGGGGCTTAGATCCTTGGCGACGCTTTCGCTGACACAAGCTTCACCCGGATTGGCCGCGGCCGCCAAACGTGCGGTCAGATTTACTGTTTCGCCAAATATCCCATTATCGCCAATAACAACAGGACCTTGATGAACACCCGCGTGGACCGACAGTAATGTTCCAGGCGGTTTCTGAATCATCTCTACAACCGCGTTTACGGCGGCCTCGGGTTCCTTGAAATAGGACAAGACGTCATCGCCTTTCTGCCCCACAGGAACTCCGCCAAACCCAAGTAGAACCTCACGCAATCGATCGATTTCAAACTGAATCAACTGCTGCGCCTGATCGTCCCCCATTTCTTCGTAGAACGGAGTGCTGTCAGAAATGTCAGCAATTATGGTCGTGACGAGCTTGGTTTCCACGGTGCTACTCGCAATTTTGCTTGTCCGGAACGGCAAACCCTATTTGGGATCATAAACATAACCTATACCCCGCACGGTTCTGATGATTTCCGGCTTTTCCGGGTTGGTTTCAAGCTTCCGGCGCAGTCTGGATATTCTGATATCAATGCTGCGATCGAACGGGTCCCAGGACCGGTCATGCGCTTGTTCTAGCAACTGATCACGGTTCAAAACACGCCCTTTGTTTTCAGCAAACACCTTGAGCAGACTATACTCCATCGCCGTTAGCGGGACCTCGGATCCATCCGGCGCAAGAAGTTTGGCTGCCTCTTTATCCAGCGTGTAGTCGCCAAAAAGGGCCAAATTGCCTTCGGAGGCATCTGCGGGCAGACTTTCGTTGATGGCCCCTCGGCGCAATAGGGCCTTGATCCGCGCTTCCAGTTCCCGAAGATCAACCGGCTTTCCAAGATAGTCATCTGCCCCCATCTCAAGCCCGATGATCCGGTCCACTACATCGCCTGCTGCAGTCAACATGATCACGGGCGTCGTGTTTTCAGGACGAAGCGATCTGAGGATCGAAAGACCGTCTTCCTTTGGCATATTGATATCCATGATCATGACATCAACAGCACGAGAGGAGATGACAGACCGGAGCTCTTCTCCGCCAGCGGCTGCAGAAACCTCGTACCCGCGTTTGCTCAGATATTCCTGAAGCATCTCGCGCACGTCGATCTCGTCATCGCAAACCAGGATATGGGTTTTCTGGTCATTCATCCGTTTGATCCTTCTGATCGGCGAGCAGCTTTCCGACAAGTATTCTCAGTTCCGAAGGCGAGACGGGTTTTTCCAGATAGGGCAGACCGGATTCCTTCAGCAGTCCCAATGAGCTTTCACCCATGGTGTCCCCGGTGATGTATGCTGTCCGGGTCAGCATTTTCGGAAAACGCGCCACCAGCGCCTCATAAATCTTGCGTCCGTCAACACCGGGCATGTTCATATCACTTAGGAATACATCGTAGTTGGCGGACTGCAGTTGCCTGAGCGCCTCTTCCCCTGAGGTAACGAAATCAACGTGAAAGCCGTCCTTCCGCAGTATCTCGGCATTGATCTCACCCACTTCGACCTCATCATCCACGACCAATGCACGGTGCTTGGCAAAATTCGCGGCGGGTTCGGGTTTTTCTTCAGCCACATCATTTTGCATCTTTGCGACGGGCAGAGTTATCCGGAAGCAGGTGCCGGACACTGCGGCCTGATCAAGCCTGATCTGACCGCCATGGGACAGAATGATCCGGTGACAGAAAGCAAGCCCAATCCCGGTGCCGTCACCCACTTCTTTTGTGGTGAAGAACGGCTCGAAGATACGTGCGCGTATGGCTTTGGGGATACCGGGGCCATTGTCCTGAACCGTGATCTCAACCATTCCGATGGCAGGCTTGACCTCGGCAGACAGCATGATCTGGTCGCCGATGCCGGATGCGGTCATGGCCTGCTCGGCATTGATGATAAGATTCAAGACGACTTGCGTAAGCTGGTCCGCATCCCCGGCAACTGCAGGCAGGTCTGCTGGCACACTTTGCTCAATGCGAATTTCACCTGATGAGCTACCGTACCCGGCGACATCCGCAGCTGTTTCGATCAGGCTGGGAACATCAACCTGCTCGATCTTGCTGGGCTGCTGACGCGCCATCGCCAGAAAGGTCTTTACAATCTTCGCGCAGCGTTCTGCAGCATTGCCGATTTTTTCAATCCTGACACCGAGATCGGGGTCGGAAATTTCTTCCTTCAACATCAACGAATGACCCACAACAACCGACAATGGATTGTTAAGCTCATGCGCCACACCGGCGAGTAGTTCGCCAAGCGCAGACATCTTTTCGTTCTGGAACAACAGCTCTCGTTGCTTTTCAAGCTCAGCCTCAATGGCCAATTCATCGGTCAGATCGCGGGTATTGGAAACGATTACTTCTTCACCGTTGAACTCGATCAGCCGTGAAGAATCCGCCCCCCAGAACTTTCGTCCGCTTGCATCGACGAACTCCATACGTCGATCCTTAAGCGCCCCCGCTTGCCGGAGGTCTTTCAGGTACCGTTGGCGCTCATTCGGGTCCGCATAGTAGGATTTCGAACTTTCTGCTTCACCAAACAGCGCCTTTATCTCGGGCGTAGCAAACAGCACCTCTCCGGTGTCGGCATGCGTCATGTTGATGGCTGCTGGATAAGCCTCCATGACCTGACGGATCAGGGCATCAGCCTCTTTCTGGACGGTTAGATCGATCACGCTGGTCACGATGACTTCTTCGCCTTTGTAATCGATCAATTGAGACGAAATCGACGCAGGGAAGGTTTTGCCAGCCGCATTAATCAAGTCGAGCTTGTAGTCATCGACACGACCATCGGCCAAAAGCTGGGTTACAAAATCCGCGCGCTCTTCCGGCTTTTGATAATGTTGTTTTGCGGATTTGGAAGGTCCGAACATCTGCAGCGCAGCAGGCGTGCGATACAGTATCTGACCATCACCAATCCGCGCCATAGTTACGATTGCCGAACTGGCATCCAGCACCTTTCGAATCAATAGATCGCCGTCGCGCTCTTCGACCTCGGCTTGTTTGCGTTCGGTGATATCCTCACGCGTGACGACAAATCCGCCGAACTTGGTGGGATGAACAGAAACCAGATAGGTGCGCCCATCCGTTTCCGTCAGCTCAAAGTCTTGGATGAACTCGACACCGTTGGCCAACCGGTCCGAAACCCACTGCTGTTCATTGCCGATGGCGTCCGCATATATCCCGCGGCGTGCCGTCTCGCGCATCAGGATTTCCCAGTCCAGTCCGGGTTGCAGCAGGTCGGCGACCCCCTTGTTCATCTCGGCATATCGTTGGTTGAATAGGACAAGGCGGCGATCATCATCATAGAGGGCGAACCCTTCTTTGAGAGATTCGATCGCATCACGAAGAAGGTCCCTCGCCTTCTCGATTTCTTCAAATTCGTTCGCCATGCCCATCGTCATCCTGAATTTTTAGGATACCATTGTTTCAATGCCATTTCAAAATCAGCATCGCGTGTTTCAATTGTTTCAATAGGTGCCAACTCAGCCAAGTACCGGCCGATAAACCTGTTTGTTTTTGAGCCGGATAGCAAGTTGTGTGACCTGCTTCACAGAGCAACAACTGAAACACTTGGCACCGCTTCCAGACATCACAATGAAACATAGAAAGGTCAGTTATTGCCCATCTTAAGTGCGATTGGGTAAGAACGATGACTATTTCTTTTAGAACTACTGAAATGATTAACGCACCTATTTTTGCGTTGCATTCTTCGGCGTCCAATAGTGGGCAATGGAACCAACTGGCGGCGGATCTGGAAGGTCGCTTTAGTGTTCACGCTGTTGATCTTCCCGGGTACGGTCGTAGCCCGTTGACTGGAGATAACTCTCAAAACGGTGCGGCGTTTTCTGCCATACCGGTAATCCACGAAATCGAAGCGCTGGGACGCCCCGTTCATCTTGTTGGACATTCCAACGGCGGAGGTATTGCCATCAAAATCGCGTTGATGCGTCCTGATCTTGTCAAAAGCCTGACGGTATATGAGCCTGCAGCCTTTCATTTTCTGAAGGCTGGCAATGAGGTCAGCAAGAAACTGTTCGGGCAAATCCAGCTTCTCGCGGGTGTGGTGAGCGCCGCAGCAGCGGATGGCGATGCCGCTGCTGGTATGCATCACTTTTTGGATTTCTGGAACGAGAAGGGGTTTTGGAACTCGCTGCCCGCGCAGGCCCGGGACCGGTTCATTGGGATGATCCCATCAGTCATGTCTGATTTTGCAAAAGGTTTTGCTGAAACCTGGCAACTGAAGGACCTGTCCAAGCTTGAAATACCGACGTTGGTAATGACTGGTTTGGAGTCACCTGAGATTGCGCAGCACGTCTCGGTCGAGATCGCGAAGGCTTTGCCCAATGCGCGGATCGCGTTGCTGCCCGAGCTGGGCCATATGGCGCCGGTCTTCCAGCCCGAATGGATCAACGCAAGGATTTTCGAACACGTGGCCAATGTGGAGCGGCCCGTTGAAACTGTCAGCTGGCCAGAACGTCAAGCTGCCTGACCGGGGCCGCATTTAGCAATGCGGCCTTCATCAAACCACTGCCACATCAAAAGGAGCAATATCATGGGTATTCAAACATCGATCAACGCCACCACAGACTTTGCGGCAATCAAAGCAAAGCAAAACGTCGCCTGGGGCTCCGGCGACTACAGCAAAGTGGGTGTCACCCTTCAAATTACGGGTGAAGAACTGGCTGAAACCATGGATCTGATGCCCGGTTCCAAGGTACTGGATGTCGCCGCCGGGAATGGTAATGCCACCCTGGCCTTCGCCCGGCGCTTTTGTGATGTTACATCGACCGACTATGTAGAAGCCCTGCTGGACGCCAGCAGCCAGCGCGCCAAAGCGGAAGGTCTGTTCGTGACCTACAAGGTTGCCGACGCCGAAAACCTGCCTTTCGATGATCAATCCTGCGACGCGGTGGTTTCGACGTTCGGCGTGATGTTCACACCGAACCAACAACAATCAGCAGCAGAGCTGCAACGGGTCGTCAAACGCGGCGGCAAGATTGGTCTGGCCAACTGGACGCCGGACAGCTTCATCGGCCTTCTGTTCAAAACGATCGGTAAACATGTGCCTCCACCTGCTGGCGTAAGCTCTCCGGCTTTGTGGGGCAGCCGGGACTGGATTGAAGAAGCCTTCGGATCGCACAGCACCATCGTTTCGTTCCGACGCAAGAACTTCATGTTCCGCTACCGTTCAGCCGAACACTTCCTAGAGTATTTTCGGACGTTCTATGGCCCGATGCAAAAGGCCTTCGATGCACTGGACGCATCGGGACAAGAGGCGCTGCAGCGCGATATCATGGCCCTGATCGAGAAGTTCGATATCTCAGGCAATGACACACTTTGCATCTCATCCGAGTACGCTGAAATTGTCATGCAGCGCAGCTGAGATCGTGAATCACTGGCTCATCGTTCTTTGACCCAACCGTCAAAGAACGATGAAGATCACCCGGTGTAGTCGATCCACCATTTTCTTGGTATTAGTTTGTTTAAGGGGGATTTTGTTATGGCCGAGCGCACACTTTATGAAAAGTACGGTGGGTTTTCACAGATCAGCAAGATCGTGTTCTCGTTCTATGACATCCTGCTCGACAATGACGAGGTTGGACCATTCTTCGACAACGTGGATATGAGTCGCATGGTCGACCATCAGACCAAGTTCATAGCGTCGCTCCTTGGTGGTCCGGCCTCCTACACCGACAATCAACTGCGCCAGTTACACTCTCATCTCGCAATTACGGATGACCATTTCGACGAGTTGGAGGTCGTGCTCCGTGATGCTTTGCAAAGACACGGCGTGGATGCCGAGGATATCGATATCGTTGTCGCGGAATTCAGTAAACGTCGCCCCTTGATTGTTGGATAAATCATGACCATCGAAGCCATCAATGAACAGCTCCTTCGCGCGATTGGTGTGGGCGTTGCCCTACTGGACCGTCAATCGCTGAAGTTTGGGTTCCGCAATGATACGTTTGACGAGTGGTTCAGTGCCGATGGCCCTTCAGACCAATTGCAGCAGCTCTTTCCTGATCTGGATATCGACACAGTGCAAACAAGCCTGTCCGGCACCGGGCGACATACATCAGAAATCACGTTCAAAAAGAAACGCCGCACACTGGTGATCGCACTCGATTTCACGGTCGCGCATGACGATGTGCTGGTTCTGGTATGTCAGAACATCACCCGTATCAAAGAGCTGGAGTCCATGATCGACTCCTATTCGATGATGGTGGAACGGAACACGCGCGAGTTGAAGCGGGAAAAGGAGCAGGTTGAAAAACTGCTGCTAAATCTGATGCCCCGGTCGGTCTACGAAGAGTACAAGACTTTCGGCGTGGTCACGCCACAACTCTATGATCCCGTCTCCGTCCTGATGCTCGATTTCGTGGGGTTCACGGATATGGTCGCCTCGCAGGACCCAAGCGTCACGGTCACCGAACTGAATGATATCTACAGCGCGTTCGATCGCATAGGTGAGCAATTCGGTTGCGAACGGATCAAGACGATCGGAGACGCATATATCACCGTCGCTGGTCTGCCCGATCCGACTCCGGATCACGCCAAGGCAATCGCAAACACAGCCATTCGTTTCGTACGCTATTTGACCCGCCGAAACCTGAGCCATCCGCATCAGTGGCGGTGCAGAATTGGACTGGCCACGGGATCGGTAGTCGGGTCGGTCGTTGGCATCCAGAAGTATGTGTACGATATCTTTGGTCCGGCTGTGAATCTGGCCTCCAGACTTCAGGAATTCTCTGACCCGATGCAGATTTCAGTCCAGGACGAAGTCGCGCAGGTCCTCAAAGATCAGTTTGACCTTGAGAATGTCGGCGCGCGAACAATCCGTGGGTTTGGAGAGCAAGACATCTGGCGCTTGTCCGACGATAGCTGAGCGTCAATGCCCGCTGTAATCCTTTGTTCGCACTAAATGGTGACTGATCACTGCAGTGACTACAGTAGGCTGTTTACCCAGCCCCAAAACCACTGATCTTGATCCCGAAATAAGCGGCTACTCGTTTCGGCGTTTGGTGACAACGGTTTCGAGCACCTCGCCTTCGTGATCAACAACCCGCCAGAGGCAATGTCTCTTACCATTCACCTTCACAAAATCTCGTCGGCGTGCCACTTCCATATCGAGAGTGCGCGCAGTTGTTGCACCCGCATTCTTCGGATATCAAAGGCAAACATTGGACCGAACCTGTTCCAACAGTAGCAGTCGGTTTCGTGACTCACGTCGATGCCTCGCTCGTGCAACAGATCTACGGCATTCCGAAGCGAGAGCGGGAATCGGATGTACAGCATCACGGTCAAGCGGATGATCTCAGAACTGGTTATTATAGTATTTGAAAGATGCGGGTCTGGTCATGGGCAAAAGCTACGCAACACCCTTACCCCGCCCAAGCAAAGTTCTTCTGACAAGATTCTTTTGACAGTTCCCCGATTGCAGTTTTCCTTGGTCACACAAACCTGTTCACATAATTCTCTAGAATCTCCTGACGCCCAGATTGTGGTTTCGGGTTGGTATTTTCCTGCAGAACCCGGGCAGAAATCTCTTCCAGACTGCTACTCAACATAGAAACTGCTTCCGGCGTGTTCCAACCGGAATACCGTTCCGTTAGCGCGTCCTCCAAGCCACCGTCTTCAATCATTGCAGCCGCAGCTTTCAAGCCTCGTGCACAAATGTCCATTCCACCGACATGGGCTGCAACAAGATCTTTTGCATCAAGCGATTGCCGACGAATTTTGGCGTCAAAATTTGTGCCCCCAGTTGTAAAGCCACCAGCTTTCAGGATGTAGTAATATGCCAAAGCAACCTCTGGCGTGTTATTCGGGAACTGGTCCGTATCCCATCCGGATTGGTAATCGTTTCGGTTCATGTCGATTGAGCCAAGCATCCCTTCGGCAGCGGCGACCGCAATTTCATGCTCGAAACTGTGTCCGGCCAGGATCGCATGCCCCTGCTCCAGGTTCAACTTGACCTCGTCCTCCAACCCGTACTTCCTGAGAAATCCAATACAAGTCGCGGCGTCGTAGTCGTATTGGTGTTTGGACGGCTCCTGAGGCTTGGGCTCAACGAGAATAGTTCCTTTGAACCCAATCTTGTGTTTGTATTCAACGACCATGTTCAAGAAACGGCCCATGTGGTCCAACTCGGTTTTCAAATCCGTGTTCAGAAGGGTTTCGTAGCCCTCACGACCACCCCACAGAACATAGTTTTCGCCGCCGAGCTTGTGAGTTGCATCCATGCAGGATTTCACGGTCGCTGCAGCGAATGCAAAAACGTCGGGATCAGGATTGGTACTGGCGCCAGACATCCAGCGACGATGGCTGAACATATTGGCCGTGCCCCAAAGCAGCTTGGTACCAGACACCTGCATCTTTTCACCGATATAATCGGTGATATCTTCCAATGTGCGCAGGTTATCGGCAAAATTTCCCTGTTCGGGCCGGATGTCAGCGTCGTGCCAGCAAAAGAATGGCTGCCCCAAAAGCGCAAACAATTCGAATGCAATATCTGCCTTCTGTCGGGCCCGGCCCATATCGTCCTGAGGATACCATGGGCGTTCGAACGTAGGTCCACCAAAGGGGTCTCCGCCCTCCCACGCGAATGAATGCCACCAGGCCACTGCAAACCGCAGATGGTCCTCCATACGCTTGCCCATGATTATTTCATCCGGGTCGTAGTGACGAAAGGCCAACGGGTTCTTGCTGTCCACGCCTTCAAACTGGACCTTCTCGATCCCTTCAAAAAATCCACTTGGCATTTCTGCCCCCTACTCTGCTTTTTGTGCTGGCTGTTTGCCGAGAATGATCATCGACAAAAGATCGTCATCAGTTACGTCTGAGATATCGACCGTCCCAACCAGTTTTCCGTTCTTCATGACCGATGCGCGGTCGCACAGTTCCATGACGGCATGCACGTCGTGATCGATCAGAAATATCCCGATGCCTTGCGCCTTCAGCTGGTGGATCAGATCCGCCACCATCTGAGTTTCATGCGGCCCAAGCGCTGCTGTGGGTTCATCCATGATCAGGATACGGGCATTGAAATAGACGGCCCGAGCAATCGCCACTGATTGTCTTTGCCCACCCGACAAGGCGGAGACCGGGTCATTGAACTTCTGAAAGTTCGGGTTGAGCTGCGCCATGATCTTTCGGCACTCGGCCTCCATGGCTGCGTCGTTGACCAAGCCAAAAGGCGTCGTCATCTCGCGCCCCAGGAACAGGTTTGATGTCGCGTCCAGATTGTCGGCCAAGGCGAGCGTCTGATATATCGTTTCGATATTGTTCGCCCGGGCGTCACGGGGATTGCCAATCTCGACCGGCTTGCCATCGATCAGAATTTCGCCGTGGTCCATCTGATAGGCGCCGGACAATACCTTGATCAACGTGGACTTTCCGGCCCCGTTGTGGCCAAGCAGGCCAACGACTTCACCCGGATAGAGATCGACCGACACATGGTCGACGGCCTTGATCCCACCGAAGGAAATCGAGATGTCGCGCATCTCGACCAATGGCGGCGCGCCTGAACCGCGCCCAGTGCCAGAAGGTTTTTTCTGCGTATCCTGAGCTTGCATCACTTTGCCCCCAGTCGCTTGCGGTAAACGATGTCGATATAGACGGCCAACACGAGGACGCTGCCGACGACGATGTTCTGAAACGGCGCGTCAACGCCAACCATTGCCATGCCCGATTGCAGCGCCTGCATGATCAATGCACCCAGGATCGCGCCATAGATAGTGCCGATGCCGCCCGACAATGCGGTTCCTCCGATCACTGCAGCTGCTATGACCCGAAGTTCGTCGAGCGTACCAATGTCGTTCGAATGGTTCGCCAAGCGGGCCGAGGCGACCACCGCGGACACGGCGCACAAGAAACCCATCAAAGCAAAGATTTTCACGGTTAGCAGTCGAGTGTTGATACCCGAAAGCTCTGCCGCATCCGGGTTGCCGCCAGTGGCAAAGATGTACCGACCAAACCGGGTTTTTCGCGCCACAATTGTCAGCGTGACAGCCACGATGATTAGGATGAGTACAGAAATCGGTATGCCGTATCCGACGACCAGCCCCTCTGGCATTGTCTCTCCGCGCGCTTCGAACATACGTTGCAGCCGACGCGTTGGTATGGCGTAGCTGTTTACGATGTAAACGTACCCGAGGATGGCGATCGCGATTATCCCGGCCAAAGTGGCCTCGGCCCAGACAGGTTTGACGGGGAACCCATGCGCCGCCTTTGCGCGACGACTGCTCCACAAAGCCCAGATCGCGATTGCGGTAGCAAACAAGCCGAACAGCCAGCTTGTCGTCGTTCCCAATGTCCCGTTGGTCCCGCCAAACATCAGGAATGTACTATCCAGAGGACCAATCGTCTGACCGCTAGTCAAATACCACGCCACGTTTCGCCAAACCAGAAACCCACCAAGCGTAACGATGAAGGCTGGTATCGTCAGGTATCCGACCATCCAGCCATGAAACGCACCAATCAGCGTGCCGACAAACAACCCGACGACAATGGTGATCGCCCAGGTTGCAGGATTGTTCAGACCCATACCAAGTACTTGCGGCAAAAGCTCGGTTTGCGTCATCGCCATCACGGCCGAGGTTGTTGCCAGCAGTGCACCAACCGACAAGTCGATGTGCCGCGTGACGATAATAAATACCATCCCGCATGCCATAATGGCGACCGAAACCGTCTGGATGGACAGGTTGAATAGATTGCGCGGCGTCAGGAACCTTCCATCTGTGAAGATGTTGAACCCGATGCACAGGATGACAAACGCGCCGATCATTCCCAAAAGCCGCATATCCAGTTCCAGTTGCTGGAACAGGCTGGGTTTCGCTTTTTCAGGTACCGGCTGAGACGAAGTTTCGGTCATTTCCGATCTTTCATATTCAGCAATAGTCCCCGGCCCAGACGGGGCCAGGGACTTTGAAGTTTAGTTGCAGGGAGCAGGTCCGTTTTCAACGCCCTGACACAGATCTTCCAATGGGATCCATCCAGCGTCCACAACAACGGATAGGTTGTCCTTGGTGATCGGAACGGGTGCGAGGAAGACCGAGTTCATCTCGGTGCCACCCGGTGATGTCCAACTAATTGCACCTTCGACATCAGCAGGGCTTGTCCCTCCGCTCAGTGCGACTGCGATTTCGCCAGCGGCCTTTCCGAGTTCACGAGCGTCCTTCCATACCGAAACGGTTTGAGTGCCCAGCGCAACGCGGTTCAACGCTGCGTGGTCGCCATCCTGACCTGACACCGGAATGCCTTCCATACCCTGTGCGGTCAGCGCAGCAACAACACCGCCTGCAGTACCGTCATTCGACGCAACGACTGCATCCACGTTGTTTTCGTTCGCGGTCAGGATTTGTTCCATGTTCCGCTGCGCGTTCGCGGGCAACCAACCATCTGTGTAGGCTTCACCAACAATTACAATGTCACCGCTGTCGACGGCTGCTCCGATGATCTCTTGCTGACCACCGCGCAGGAAATCTGCGTTCGGATCAGTAGGAGAGCCTTTGATCATCACGTAGTTGCCTTTGGGCATGGCCTCAAAGACAGCCCGAGCCTGCATTCTGCCGACTTCCACGTTGTCGAAGGTCAGATAAAATGCTCGGTTGTCCTCGATCAGACGGTCATAGGCAATCACAGGAATACCTTCGTCCGCCGCGGCCTGAACCGCGGGACCAATGGCCTGCGCGTCCTGCGCTAGGATGATAAGCGCGTCCACGCCTTGCGCAATCAGGCTTTCGATATCCGAAAGCTGTTTGGCCGAGGATGATTGCGCATCGGCCGAGATATACTCGGCACCGCCGGCTTCTAGCGCCGATTTGATCGCGGCTTCGTCTGTCTTCCAGCGCTCTTCCTGAAAGTTGGACCAGCTTACGCCGACTACCGGCTCTGCGAACGCAGTCGAGGCCAGCAGCGTGGCTACAGCTGAGAAGCTGAGAATTTTTTTCATGATTTCCTCCCATATGCAGAGCCATCTCAACTCGATTCGCGGCTCTCACAATTTTAAATAACACATTTATTTCAGTCGGTAAAATATTTAGTCTATAAGACACATCAAAATTCAAATAGATTGAACCAAAGGTAAGATTCGCGAGGGCAAGATGCTGAAAAGCAAAGCGTCTGTAGTTTCTTTGGACCAACGAAACGCGACCCGCCTACGGGTGTTGGAACAGATCAGAAGCAATGGATCCGTATCGCGGATTGATATCGCATCCGCCTTGGAGACCAGTCCTGCCACGATCACTTCAGCGACGGCTGATCTGATCTCGGCAGGGCTGATCAAGGAAACCGAAGGCGAAGCTCAGTCAAAGTCTGGAAAAAGAGGTCGGCCCAGAGTTTTGCTGCAATTGGATGGCCAATCCATTCTTGTTGCGGGCCTGAAGATTGCTCGTCAGGTGATCTCGGTCATATTGGTGGATTTTGAAGGCAACGAGGTGACGTCGCACAACGTCCCGCTTGAAGACGCCCGAATGTCGCCGACGAACCTTATATCGACTATTCGCGAAGCCCTTGAAGTTACGTGCCAACGGGTCGGTCTTTCAATCGGACACTTGGCTGGCGTTTCAATCGGATTGGCCGGGCAGATTGATGCGGCAAGGAACTTTGTCCACTGGTCATCCTCGGTAACTGAAAGAAACATTGACTTCAGCCCTTTACTTGCGAAAGAACTCCCCTGCCCTGCATTCGTGGAAAACGACGCGAACCTTGTCGCAAAGGCTGAACAGCTTTCTGGGCTAGGCAACGGGTTGAAGAATTTCCTTGTCGTCACGATCGAACATGGTGTTGGGCTTGGCATCGTTCTGGACGGCCGACTTTATCGCGGGGAAAGAGGGTGCGGGGCCGAATTTGGGCATACTAAGGTGCAACTCGATGGCGCATTATGCCAATGTGGACAACGGGGGTGTCTGGAAGCCTATGTGGGGGACTACGCCCTGATCCGGGAAATGACTGTCACAGGTCACGCCGATAATATGCAAACGGTCTCGGATATCCACGCTCGTGCCAATTCCGGTGATGATAGAGCCGCCTCGGTTCTAGCGCGTGCAGGACAGATGTTCGGGCTTGGGGTATCCAATCTGATTAATCTGTTCGATCCCCAGTGCATTATTGTATCGGGCGCGCAAATGAGTTTTGAACACCTTTGCTCAGCCGAAGTTATGACGCGCATTCGAAATGGTGTTGTGAATGTCGACGCACCCTTGCCTGAAATCAAAGTGCATCACTGGGGTGATCTGATGTGGGCCAAAGGTGCGGCCGCCTATGGGATCGAACAAGTCTCGATCCTGAAGGTGAAGGAGCTTGCGGCGAATGCGTCCTGAACTTGCGGCATTACTCTTTCTTGCCACGGCTGCCGAAGCGGGCACTCAACCGCAATTCAAAGTAATAGATGTACCTGCACATATCTACGACGGCGGTTGGGAGCATTTTGTGGGTGGTGGCGTAGCAGTTTTCGACTGTGACGGCGACACGTTTCCCGAATTGTTCGTCGCGGGCGGATCCAATCGATCTCAGCTGTTCAAAAACACCTCTCAGGGCGAGATTTCTTTTCGGATTGAAACGCCGGATCCACTGTTCTTGACGGGAGTAACCGGTGCTTACCCATTAGACATTAACGGCGATGGCTTGACTGACCTGGCCATTTTGCGCGTTGGCGAAGATGTGCTGCTTCAAGGGCAGTCGGATTGTCAGTTTCGTCCCTTCGATAACATCGAGTTCCAATCCGAAGATCACTGGACCACAGGGTTTTCAGCCACTTGGGAAGAAGGCCAGTCTATGCCGACTCTGGCGTTTGGAACTTACGTGGATCGCTTCGATCCAGAAGGTCCGTTTGAATCCTGCGGGCCAACCCTACTCTATCGCCCGAACGGGAACAGTTATGGCCAACCCCAGCATCTGAAACCGGGATATTGCTCGCTTTCCATTTTGTTTTCAGACTGGGCGCGAACCGGACGTGCTGACCTCCGTATCAGCAACGACCGCCACTATTATGTTCGTGGCGGGCAAGAGCAACTATGGGCCATGGAGCCAGAGCCCCGATTGTATTCGCCCGAAGACGGATGGCTGCCCTATTCGATCTGGGGCATGGGAATTGCCTCTCGCGATCTGACCGGAGACGGCTTTCCTGAGGTTTACTTGACTTCGATGGGTGACCAAAAACTCCAAATTTTTGACCCCGATACCGGCGGCCCGACGTGGCGCGATGCAACTTATGAAAAAGGCACGACTGCCCACAGGCCGCATGTCGGCAATGACGGAAGGCCGTCGACCGGTTGGCACGCGCAGTTTGGAGACGTCAACAATGACGGCAGAGACGACATCTTCGTCGCCAAAGGCAATGTCGAGCAAATGCCCGATGCAGCACTGAACGACCCGAACAACCTTTTGGTTCAGGATTCGGAAGGTCAGTTTATCGAAGCTTCGGCAGAGGCTGGTGTTGCGTCGATAGCGAAGTCTCGCGGCGCAGCGCTTGCGGATCTGAACAACGATGGGCGGCTCGATCTGGTGGTCGTAAACCGTGGATCAAAACTTGAGGTCAACCAGAATATGTCAGCAGGTGACAATTGGCTGTTGGTAGAAGTTACTCAGGACAAATTCAATTGGGCAGCGGTAGGCGGATTTGTCGAGGTTCGAACCAGGCGGGGATTACAGACCCGCGAAATTACCATTGGCGGCGGACATGTAGGAGGCACGGCCGGCTATCATCATTTCGGCTTGGGGGCCGAGACCCAAGTACAGTTACGAGTTATATGGCCGGACGGAGAAGTCGGTGCGTGGCAGGAGGTCGTGCCGAACCAGATCGTTGAAATGCACAGGTGACTATTGATCTACCGGCAGACCGCTTGGAACAAAGGCAGGAACGCCCAACCTCTGAGCAGGGTCTTCAAGGCTTGCCAGAAAGCTCAATAACGCGTCGATCTCATTATCCGTTAGAACAACCTTCGGTAAACCGTTGCTTTTGGCTATGGCATCTAGATGTTGCTGATCCAGCAGCGGAGTTTCGTCTTCAGAACCCGGAAAATCTGGCAAATAAGCCATTTCAGTAGTGTAGCTTCGCAAAGAAGAAACCGAATCCAGATGGTGGCGTACGATATCCTCCAGCCGTGCAAATGCTCCATTGTGCCCGTAAGGAGCGGTTAGCGTCACATTGCGGAGCGATGGCGTACGAAAGGCAAACGCGTCCTCGGAGTTACCCGTGACGCGAAGACGACCATCATCTCTGATATGGTTCTCAAATCGAGCGGCCTTTCCGGGCCCGATTTGCGGAAGAGCGATCGAATGAAACTTGTGATCTGTTTGGAACCATCCCACGTGGCATGCGCTACACCCCGCCTCTCCATAAAACAGGTTCATGCCAAGTTCGGCGTCTTCGGATAGTGTGCCCTCACCTCGCATCGCGCGATCAAAAGGACTGTTATCTGCGCGCCATTCGAACGCGATGAAATCTGCGATCACATTTGCTATGGCCGTGAAAGATATCTCACCACCCGGCGTAATGGCTTCAAACCGCTGCTTGTATTCTGGGATAGCGGCAACACGTGCTGCAATCAGATCCCACGCGCCGCCTTGCTGTGTCAAAAGCCCGAGTCGAACTGCCTTGCTGACGTCATTTTCCGAGTAATGACCAGCCATTTCGTCTGGTGAAAGAACCGGGAACATCGCCTGCGCCGCTAATGCCGATTGGAAACCGGACCGCATATGTGTCCCCAAAGGTGTTCTAATCCCGTTGGGTTGTGATGGATCGGCCTCAAGGCGCCCATCATGAAAAAACGTCGTAAACTCTGTCGCACCAAGATTCCAAAGCGCCGGTGAATTACGGGGGATGCGTTGCTCCGGCGTATTCTGGGGATCCAGCCTGCGTTCAGCAGCCAGGCCAATCCCGCCTTCCCCGATTCCTAACGAAAGGCCGTCCGAAGTGCCAAACCTCGGGTGATGGCATGTCGCGCAACTGATGTTCTTGTTGCCGGACAAAATCGGGTCGTAGAATAGCAACTGTCCTAGTTCAACGCGGTCGAAATCAGGTTCTAGGAAAGTTGGAGGTGGCCCAAGCTCCTGAGCATTGGCGCCATTGCCGGCAATCAAAAAGCCAATGGTGGAAATGACTAACCTAGCTCTCATTGCCATCTTCCGAAATCTCGAGCGTGAGCACCTGCCTGTACGGTTTCTCGTAGGTGCATATGATCGAAGGAAACGAGGGTATGTTGGGCGCATTCGGATATCCGGAGGGTTCGATGCACAAACCAGCCGAACCGCTTAGCGGCTTCGCCAATTGGGCACCCGAATAGACCTGTACTCCGGGTTGGTCAGAATATGCAGTCAGAGAAAGACCAGACGGTGCGGTGAACTTCGCGATCGGACCAGTTGGATCGCGATTCAGGTCAAAGCAGAAATAGTGGTCTATGGCCTTTGGAACATGCCCGATCGATCTGGGCGCAGAGAAATCAAGTTCGCCGTTCTTGGTCGAACACACCGCACCGGACGGAACTCCTTGTTCGTCTAGTTCCAAGTAGCGGACAGAGGCCAGTTCCAGCTTGTGTGCGTCGACACCTTTTGAGCTGCCCAACGAATAATAGTTATGCTGCGTTAGGCTGATCGGCGTAGGACGGTCAGGATAACCTTTTAATATATAGGTCAACCGTGGGTACCGCAGCGTGACGCTGACCTCGAACCGGACATTCGCAGGAAAACCGCTTTCCCCGTCGTGTGAAAGGTAGTGCAATACCACTTCGTTCGGTGCGGTCTGTCTAAGGTTCCAGAATTGTTTGGAAAGCCCCTCAGCCCCGCCATGCAGAGTATTCTTACCCTCATTGGCGCTAAGCCCAAAACGTGTGCCTGCCAACTCGAACCGCGCGCCGCCGATCCGGTTCGCAACACGACCTACAACTGCGCCCACATAACTTGTATCGAGTAAGTACTTGATTGGATCATCAAACCCCAAAATAAGCGGTATATCCTTGAACCACCAACTTTGAGTGATTGCCCCGTAGTTCAGCACCGATGCCCGCATATCGCCATCGATCAGCATAACCGTCTCGACCCGAGAAGAATATTCCATTGCAGGCGTCATCCTGCCGCCAAGGGCGCCAGCGCCATGTAATACTGTCGATATCGCCCATATTCCTTTTCATAGTGTTCGGCCAGATCGTTACGTGGATCGATAACTTCCTGAATTTTGGGCGGTGTCATGATGTCCCCAAGGTTTGCGTTGTTGGCCGCGCAGATAGCGAGGCGCGCTGCGCCCATCGCCGCTCCGAAATCACTGCCTTTTGGCAAGCCCAACGGCACTTGCAATACGGTCGCCATTGTTTCCAACCAGAACCTGGATCGTGCACCTCCTCCAACAGCCATCAAGTTGGTCGGTACGGTTCCTGTGCTTTTTAAGGCTTCAAGACAGTCCCGCATCGCAAAGGCGACGCCTTCCATCACAGATTGTGTCAGTTCAGCGGGGCCCGACGCGACATCTACGCCTAAGAAAGCTGCTCGGATACGGCTGTTGTTATGCGGCGTTCGCTCGCCTGAAAGGTACGGTAGGAACGCGATCGAGGAGGGTCCGGTTATACTGTCGGGTACCATCGACGCCAGTTTTTCCACAGATTGACTTAGATTGCGAGACAACCAATTCATACTGTTTGTTGCCGAGAGTATGACCCCCATTTGAATCCACATTTCGGGAACAGCGTGGCAAAAGCAATGTACTGCAGTTTCAGGTGCCGGAGCATATGCATCCCGAGCAACAAGAAGAACTCCGGACGTTCCCAAAGATACAAAACCCGCGCCGTCCCGAATGCTCCCGATGCCACACGCGGCGGCCGCATTGTCACCTGCGCCACCTGCCACAACGACAGGATTGGAAAGCCCCCACGCCCGCCGCAGCTCAGTTTTCAACTCACCAGCCGGTTCGTTCCCTTCGACAAGACGCGGCATCTGCGAGGCATGCATGTGACCCAAACCCAAAGCCGTTTCCGACCATTGACGATTGTCTACGTCCAACCATGATGTGCCGGCACTGTCTGACATGTCCGATATGTACTCACCCGTCAGCCAAAACCGCAGATAGTCTTTAGGCAATAGAACCTTGGCTGTTTTTGAGAACACCTCGGGCTCGTGCGATCGCACCCATTCCAGTTTCGGGGCCGTGAAGCCAGGAAAAACGATGTTTCCTGATATGGTGCGCATCTGTGGAATCTGGTCGAGTGTACTTGCCTCGTCCGCCGAGCGTGTATCATTCCATAGAATGCAGGGCCTAAGAACCCTTCCACTGGCATCCAATAAAGTGGCACCATGCATGTGTCCGCTCAGACCAATGCCGCGAAGTTTTGCGAATGCCGGTTCGTTGTCCGCACGGAGATTCGCGACGACTTCTAAGCAAGCGCTAATCCAATCTGACGGATTTTGCTCGGACCAGCCGGGTTTTGGCGTCGATGTAGAAATGCCAGCTTCTGCGTCGCTGACGACGAGACCGGATTCATCGATCAGAATGCCTCTGAGTCCCGACGTTCCCAAATCCAATCCAAGATACATTCGGCGCCATCCTTTGAGTTTTATTTTAGTTGATAAAATTAATCATGGAAGACGCAGTGTCAAGGTGACTGTCGCGCTACTCCAACTTTACCCAAGCCGCATTTCTTGCAGAACTTTGCACGCAAGCTGCAACGAACCTGACACCATTCAATCCATCCTGAACAGTGGGATAGATCACCGATGGATCAGCTGAATTGCCACTTCGAAACGCTGTTATGGCGTCCGCAGCTTCACTATAGACATTTGCAAAACCTTCCAGATACCCTTCCGGATGGCCCGGAGGCACCCTGCTCAGACGGTTGGCGGCGTCCCCGGCTCCGGCCCCATTGCGGGTGATCAGTCGTTTTGGCTCACCATAGGGCGTAAACCAAAGATAGTTTGGATCTTCCTGCGCCCACTCGATCCCACCTTTTTCACCATAGACACGCAATCGCAGTGCGTTTTCGTTGCCGGGGGCAACTTGGGACGACCACAGCATCCCGCGCGCGCCACCGTCGAACCGCAGCAGGACATGTGCGTTATCGTCGACCCTGCGCCCCGGCACAAAGGCCTGCAAGTCAGCCGCAAGGCTTTCCGCCTTCAAGCCTGTCACAAAGCAGGCGATATTGTAGGCGTGGGTTCCGATGTCACCCGTCGATCCCCCTGCTCCGGAACGCTCAGGATCGGTTCGCCATTCGGCTTGCTTAAAGTCTTGCTGCTCGGTCAACCAGTCCTGCGGATATTCAACCTGAACCACGCGGATATTGCCAATCTCTCCGTTGGCGACCATCTCACGCGCCTGCCTGACCATTGGATAACCGGTGTAGTTATGGGTTAGAATGAACAGCGCGCCTGAACTCTCCGCCGCCTTCACGAGCTTCTTGGCATCCGCAAGGGTCGAAGTGAGGGGCTTGTCGCAAATCACGTGAATACCGCGCTTCAAGAACTCTCGCGCTGCGGCGTAATGAACGTGATTAGGCGTGACGATCGAGACTGCTTCGATCCCCGATTTCAAACGCGCTTCTCTGATCGCCATCTGCTTAAAGTCGTCATAGACCCGTTCGAGCCCCAACGCTTCTCCGCTTTCTCGAGATTTTTCTGGCGTTGAAGACAAGGCACCTGCGACCAACTCGAACTTGTCATCCAAGCGCGCCGCAATTCGATGCACACCTCCTATGAAAGCATCAGTGCCGCCACCAACCATGCCAAGGCGAATGCGGCCTGATTTTACTTCACTGCGTCCAGTTACCATCAGTCTATCCCCAGCATTTTTCGATTGGCCGCCATATCGCTGCCGCCATCCGCAAAGTCGTCGAATGCTTTCTCTGTGACACGGATAATGTGGTCAGAAACGAATTGCGCACCTTCGCGCGCTCCGTCTTCTGGGTGTTTCAAGCAGCACTCCCACTCGACCACGGCCCAGCCGTCAAAATCGTTTGCAGCCATCTTCGAAAAAACGGCCCCAAAGTCGACCTGACCATCACCAAGCGAGCGGAAACGCCCTGCCCGGTTAACCCAGCTTTGATAACCAGAATAGACGCCCTGCCGACCGGTCGGGTTGAACTCGGCGTCTTTGACATGGAACATCCGGATTCGGTCTTTGTAGATGTCGATATTATCAAGGTAGTCGAGACACTGCAGAACGTAATGCGACGGGTCGTACAGCATACAAGCCCGAGTATGATTGCCCGCCCGTTCGAGGAACATCTCATAGGTCACGCCATCATGCAGATCCTCGCCTGGATGGATTTCATAACAAACATCGACTCCACAATCTTCTGCGTGATCCAGGATCGGGACCCAACGGCTGGCAAGCTCATCAAATGCTGTTTCGATAAGGCCAGCAGGACGTTGCGGCCAAGGGTAAACATAAGGCCATGCGAGCGCGCCAGAGAATGTCGCGTGCGCAGATATCCCTAAATTTTTGGAAGCTGACAGCGCCTTCTTAACCTGATCAACGGCCCACTCCTGCCGGGCTTTTGCGTTTCCCCTGACGCTTTCGGCAGCAAAGCCGTCGAATGCTGCGTCGTATGCGGGATGCACGGCAACAAGTTGGCCCTGAAGATGCGTGGACAACTCCGTCACTTCCACGCCGTTCTCTTTGGCCTTGCCCTTGAATTCATCGCAGTAATCCGTGCTTGAGGCAGCGGTTTCAAGATCAAACAACCGGCCGTCCCAACTGGGCACCTGAACGCCTCTGTACCCACAATCCGCCGCCCATTTGGTAATGGTGTCCCACGAGTTGAAAGGCGCTTCATCTCCGGCGAACTGTGCCAGAAACAACGCCGGGCCTTTGATCGTTTCCATAATGTCTCCTCCCCAAAAACCGATGCCTCTATGGCGGTAAATTTTCCTTCAGATAGATATCGATGCGAATACGTTCTTGTGCCTTGTTGAACGGAACCTTGTCTGATGTTGCGCGCAACAGACGGACCGCGGATCGGACCAAGTGACCTGAATCCTGCGAGATTAACGCATCAAATGTTCCACGGCTCAGTGCGTCACGGCTGAGCGGCGTGAGTTCATGGGCTATGATCACCAGATCTTTGCTGATTTTGCTGTCGGACAGAAACTGGATCAAACCGGCGTTGCCAGCAGCGGAAGAATAGATACCGACAAGATCTGGATAGGTCTCAAAAATCTCGGGCATCATCTTGTAAATCAGTTCAGGGTCATCGCGACCTTCGACCGACGCCACAACTTCGAGATGCGGAAAATCTTCGGCAATCACCAGATCAAAACCCTGCCGTCGTTCCAAATGATCCCGTGCCAAGCGCGAGCCTGTCAAGACCAACAACTTTCCCTTGCGATGCACAAAGCGCCCCATCAACTGTGCCGCAGTCCGACCAGCCGATACGTTGTCAACTCCGACGAAGTGGTCGCGCTCCGAGCTGGGGAGGTCGGACACCAACGCGACGACTGGAACGCCTTTGTCCCGGACCCGTTTCACTGCATCACGTACCGACGGTGTTTCCGGACCGAAGACAGCGACGCCATCGACTTCCCGAATGTCCAAGGCGTCTAGGATTTCGACAATTTCCTGGGGATCAAATGGAGCGACACGTTGGATTTTCATACGAGTCCGCTCGATGAACTGATCGCGCGACTGGTCTACGATTTGCTTGCTGAGCGCTTCGACAAACTCGTTGTCGCTATCGGGCAGCACAAACAAGAAGTTATAGACACGCTTTCTCGCAAGGTTGGCTGCAGCGGTGTCGCGGACATAGCCAAGCTCATTAATTGCCTGTTGAACCTTTTGTACAGTCACTGCACGAACGCCCGGCCGTCTGTTCAGGACACGATCAACGGTTGCCAGACTGACACCCGCAACACGCGCAATGTCATTCACAGTTGGTTTGTTCACCAATTCTAGTTTGTGTTTTTGCTCTTTCACGTGTCGTTCAGCCTTTAATCTCCCGCGCCAACCCCTCGAACAGCAAGGCGACGGCTTCAGCGCCAGGGTCGTTGTTTCCCATCAGGTTTTCCTCGGGAACATAAGCGGCCCGACCGGCCTTGGCACGGTGAATATTTGCAGTGCTGTCCGCGCCTTCGCGCGCTGCATGTGCAGCTTGGACCAATCCCAAAGGCAGAGCGTCCAAAGCGGGTGCCAACGCGTCGATCATTGTCCTGTCGCCGACCTTCGCGCCCCCAACCTGGCTGACGCGGTTCAAACCTTCCGCCAAAGACTTCGGGATCGATGCGCCACTGGCGCAGGCGTCTCCTGCTGCATTGAAAAAGATGGCAAGAATGACCCCTGAAGAACCACCCATTGTTTGGCTGAGTTCGTTGCCCAAAGCCGGAAAAAGTTGCGTCAGATCCGCAAGTGGCATTCGGTCGAGACTACCCTGCAGAGCCCTGGCCGCAGTTGCCAATGTGCTGCCGGTATCTCCATCGCCGGACTTGGCATCTAACTCATTCAGGTCCTTCTCAGCATTTATCATCAATTCGGACAATCGCGTGATCGTTTCCTTCGTCGCGGGATTGTTGGATGGAATAGGATCAATCGGTGTCAAGCCATCAGGCAAAGGCGCGACTTGAATTGGATCAATAGAATTGACGCCTGGCCATGCCACGAGAGCGACCGGAGCTTCAAGCGCCGATAGTTCGCCTTCGCTCACGGGCAAGACAGAAACAGAGAATCCGTGCATGTCCAGAGATGTCATCATTGGCGAAGGACCGATAATGTGACGCGCCATCCCTGTTTCGGATAACGCGTGCGTCAACACGGACATTTCCAGCGGGGTTGTAGACCCGAGGTTGTTAACCAACGCAACACATTCCCCCGAGCTAATCCGTTGTTTTAACTTTCCTACGACGGTGGACATAGCCGTGACCGCGTTGGCAAAATCCACCTGCTCAACACCCGGTTCGCCATGGATTCCCAAGCCCAACTCGGCTTTGCCCGGTGCAATCCTGTCCTCTTTCGGAGATCCCGGAACGGTGCAGGTATCGAGGCTCATCCCGATACTGACCACTTTACCGATGACGCTTTTTGCAGCCTTGGTCACTGTGTCCAGGTCAGCGCCATCTTCCGCAAGCGCGCCTGCAATTTTGTGTACGAACAAGGTCCCGGCCACTCCACGCGGCTGCGGCAGATCCGGCAAGGCGATGTCATCATCGACTACCACCATCTCAACCTTGCGCCCCAAGGCGCGGGCGCGTTCCGCCGCAAGCCCAAAGTTCAACCGATCACCAGTGTAATTTTTCACAATTAGCAAACACCCCGCCTCACCGGTCACGGCCAGAATGCCCGCAAGAACCGCCTCAACCGAAGGCGATGCAAACACCTCTCCACACACAGCCGCAGTCAGCATGCCAGCCCCGACAAACCCAGCATGAGCAGGTTCGTGACCAGACCCGCCACCAGACACCAATGCCACCTTGGATTTGTCCCAATCCGAACGGTAAACCACCTTGATATGCGGGTAGCCGTCCAATCGGGTCAATGCGCCGCCAGAAGCGGCCAAAAGACCGTCAATCGCCTCTGTTACAAGGGTTTCTTTGGTGTTGAGGAACTGGGCCATGCTTTTGCTCCTTAATTCACGCGCGCGCCGGACGCGTCAAAATACAACGGGTTGTGTGGGCGGATTTTTATAAGTTTTCCAGATGGATAATCCTGATGTACATCAATCAAGGTCACAACCGGGTGACCGTTCAGGTCCAGGTGTAGCCGCGTTTGATCCCCCAGATGCTCTGCGCGTATTACCCGCGCTTCGCTGCCTTCTCCTTCGATGATGTTTTCCGGGCGAAGACCTATCTGCGGACCTTTGTGATTACCTCCGAACAGCTCGGAAGGCAGAATGTTGATCCGTGGCAGTCCCAACCGGCTGGCGACATAAACGCTACCGGGGTTTTCATAGATGTCCCGGGGTGTTCCGTACTGAACCAGCCTGCCGTTCTCCAAAACGCCGATATGCGTCGCCATTGTCATGGCTTCGACTTGATCATGGGTCACGTATAGCAAGGTCGATCCCAGATCCGCCTGAATTCTTTTTAATTCGACCCGCAAATCCGCCCGAAGCTTGGCGTCCAAAGAGCTGAGGGGTTCATCCATCAGAAATATCTGGGGGTCTCGCACCAGCGCTCGTCCAATTGAAACGCGCTGCATTTCACCGCCAGACAGTTCAGTCGCTTTGTTGTTCAACTTGTGCGGAATCTGGAGGATGTCCGCAACTTCGTTAACCTTCCTCTTGATCTCATCCTCTGGCGTCTTCAGGATCGGCGACCTCAGAGGAAAAGACAGGTTCTCCCGCACTGTCATATGCGGGTACAGTGAGTATTGCTGGAAAACCATAGCCACATCGCGCTGGGCTGGCGTTTCTATTCCAACATCCCGTCCAGCAATGCGAACGGTTCCAGAATCCAGTTTCTCAAGTCCGGATATCAATCTCAGCGTCGTTGTCTTTCCCGCGCCCGTTGGACCCAATAGCACCACAAAGGCGCCGTTGGGGATCGTCATTGAGATATCATCCACCGCCTTTAGATTGCCGAATGACTTCGAGATATTCTCTAAAACGACTTCAGCCATTACTTAGTACCTCGTCGTTCAGAGCGGACCTCAACGCGCGTCCGGTGGCCTTTTCAAACAGTGTTACTGCGGGTGAGCGGAACTCTAAACCCACCGTCTCGCCGGGATTTACGACTTCGCGCGCATCAATCCGGGCTTTCAGCTCTCCGTTCGGGCTTTGCAGCGTCACGATCTGGGTGGTTCCCAAATATTCTGTCGCCAGAACCTTGGCTCTGTAGGCGCTCGCATCCGATAGAAAAACATGCTCAGGGCGAACCCCAAAAACTAAGTCACCTTCCGCCCCCTCCATCAGTTTGGGCACGGCTTCGTCATGGCCATTTAGTCGAACCATTTCCGAGTCAGGCGCGACCTTTCCTTGAAACGGCAGGAAGTTCATGGAAGGGGACCCGATAAAATCTGCAACGAACATTGTGGCTGGTTTGTCGTAGATTTCCTGAGGTGTGCCGAATTGCTCAATCACAGCGTTGTTCATCACTACGATCTTGTCGCCCATTTGCATGGCTTCCAACTGGTCGTGTGTCACGTAAACAGTGGTTGCGCCCATACGGTCATGAAGCGCGCGTAACTCTTCGGCCATGTGTTCTCGAAACTCGGCATCTAAGGCACCCAACGGTTCGTCCATCATGAATGCCTTGGGTTCGCGAACGATCGCGCGGCCCAGCGCCACGCGCTGCCGGTCGCCACCTGACAGTCCACCTACCGGGCTATCGAGGATGTCGTTGATCCCCAGAATTCCCGCGACTTCTTCTACTTTGGCTTTTACAGCAGCACGCGGCATGCCCTGCGATATCAGGGGGTAGCTGATATTTTTGCGCACGTTCATGTGGGGATACAGCGCAAACATCTGGAACACGAATGCAATGTCTCGCTCTGATGGGGGTCGCTGGCTGATTTCTTCGCCGTCGAGATAGATCTCACCCGATGTTGGAAGCTCCAAGCCTGCGATCATCCTCAGCGTCGTTGTTTTGCCGCAGCCCGATGGACCAAGCAGCATGAAGAATTCACCATCTTCAATCGTGAACGAGCTTTCCCGCACAGCGGTGAAATCGCCGAACATCTTCTTTACGTTTTTGACAACGATCTGGGCCATTTCTACTCCGGAAAATGGCTGACGATGATGAACATGACAGTTCCGATCAGCGTAACGATGAAGGAATAAGTGAACGCCCAAAGGACGAACGGTTGCATCAGCATAAATACGCCGACCGCGATGAGGATGGTCGCGACCATCTCCCATGGGCCTCGGCGAAAACGCATTAATCCTGATAGAAACTCGCTCATTTGCGCACCGCTCCGAATGTGATCCCGCGCAGCAGGTGTTTGCGCATCAGGATGGTAAAAATCATGACCGGAATCAGGAAGATCGTGGCACCAGCCGCAACTGCAGGCCAATCCAGCCCACCGATCCCGATGATGGTTGGAATAAAGGGCGGCGCGGTCTGCGCATTCGCGGATGTCAGCAACACGGCAAACGCATACTCGTTCCATGCAAATATAAGGCAGAAGATCGCTGTCGAAGCGATACCCGTCGCAGCCTGCGGCAGTACAACTTTGTAAAACGCCTGAAACCGGGTGTAGCCGTCTATTAGTGCCGCTTCCTCGTACTCTCGCGGGATTTCGTCGATGAACCCTTTCAGCAGCCAAACAGCCAACGAGATGTTCACACCCGTATAGAGAAGGATCATCCCCAAATGCGTGTCGCTTAGACCGAGGTTTCTGAACATCAGGAAGATTGGGATCGCAACGGCAACCGGGGGCATCATTCTCGTACTGAGGATGAAGAACAGAAGGTCATCCTTGAGCGGCACCTTGAAACGGCTGAATGCATAAGCAGCCAAGGTGCCAAGGAAGATGCTTAGGAACGTCGATCCAAACCCGATGATCACCGAATTCATAAAACGCTCGCCAAACTTGGATGGCCCGACAATAACCATGTCATATTGCCGGACGATCTCATCGGCCCAGTTCTGTGGCGGGTTGGCTTCCAGGAACTCCTGCGTCTGCCGTGTGCGAGTGGTGAAGAGATTGACATAGCCTTCAAGTGTTGGGTCAAAGACAACCTTGGGCGGATAGCTGATCGCGTCGGCTGGAGACTTGAAGCCAGTTAGCAAAATCCAAACCAGCGGGATCATCGTGATCAGCGCATAGGTGATAACCAGAAACCCAGCGATCCACTTTGAACGGTTCGAAGGTTCGGTGACGGAAAAACTGCTCATCTCTGTTTCACCTTGTTCAGGGCTTTGACGTAGATCGACGCAAGGCCGAACACGGTGACGAAAAGGATGATCGCATAGGCCGAGGCATAACCCGTGCGCCATTTCTCAAAGGCTTCGCGCTTCAAATTGATGGAGGTCAGCTCCGTAACAGACCCTGGCCCGCCGCCCGTCAGTTGCACCACCAGATCGAACATCTTGAAGTTCTCGATCCCTCTAAACAGCACCGCCAACATGAGGAATGGCAGGACCATCGGGATGGTAATCGTAAAGAACTGGCGCAGCTTGCTGGCCCTGTCGATCTCAGCTGCCTCGTAGATGTAATCGGGAATACTGCGCAGCCCGGCCAGACAGATGAGCATCACGAAGGGGGTCCACATCCAGGTGTCGACAATCACGATGGACCAGGGCGCCAGCGTTACGGACCCGAGCATCTCAAAGCTCGACGGGTCTTTGCCGGTAAACCACGATACGATGTAGTTAAACAGGCCGATCTGAGGCTGATAGAGAAACTTCCAGAAGTTTCCGACAACGGCCGGGGACAGCATCATCGGCAGCACGATGATCGTGGTCCAAAGATCATTGCCCTTGAATTTCTTGTTGATCAACCACGCCAGAGTAAATCCGATCAGGACTTGAAAAAAAATCGTCCAGAACAGGAAATGTGCGGTGGCCTGCATGTTCAGCCATGTGTCCGAGTCTGTCAGGATGCGCTCGTAATTCCTGAACCCGACATCTTTGACCTCGCGCCCGATCCGGTTGGCCTTGTAGTTGGTAAAGCTCAGTTGGATGGTCCAGATCAAAGGGAAGATATTGATCGCCAGCAGTAGAAATATCGTTGGGGAGATGAATATCCAGGCGATCGCGCGGTCGGATAACCCCCGAATTTTTCGCGCAACTCGCTCGGGCGTTGCCTGCGCAACGCGATCTACGGTCCTGTCAGACATCTCTTTGCCAGTTCTTGTTGGTTTAGGGCTCACGGGTGAAGGTAGAGCGGGTTTGCACCCGCTCCTGCCTGTGTCCGGACTAAAGCTTGCCTTCGTCTTCGAAGACTTCCGTCCAATCTTCGATCAGAAGATCAAGCGCTTCTTGAGCTGTGCCTTGGTCGGCAACCACGTAGTCGTGGATGCGCTTCTGCATTGCCAGCAGCAGTTCCGCGTAGGCAGGCTCTTGCCAGAAATCCTGCACCCCGGCCATTGCTTCCAGGAAGTCACCGGCGAACGGTTGGCTGTCTACGAAACCAGGATCTTCCAGCACTGAATTATGTGCTGAGTAGCCGCCTAGTTCCCACCATTTGGCCTGAACTTCTGGCTGCGCGAACCACTTAATGTACTCAAGCGCGGCGTCCTGTTTGTCAGAGTAGCTGACAACAGAGATACCTTGTCCGCCCAGTGTCGAGCCTGCCTGATTTTGTGGTGGGTTCACGAAGAAGTCGATCTTGTCACCACCGGTATTGGGATCGGCATAGAGACCTGGGAAGAACGCGAACCAGTTCATAGCCATGGCGACCTGACCGGACTTAAAGGCGTCCAAGCTCTCTCCCATGTAGGAGTTTGTGTATCCTGGGGGTGTCGCTGTTTTGTAGAATTCTTTGTAAAACTCTAGCGCTTCGACTGCTTCGGGCGAGTTTACGGCACCCTCCATATCGTAGGATCCTGGTGTGTTTTCATATTTGAAGCCCCACGGATAGAGTGCTCCGGTCACACCCATGGTGATCCCTTCGGAACCACGCTCAGTAAAGATCGCCGCACCGTAAACCGTCTTTCCATCGATCTCACGACCCTGGAAAAACTGCGCGATTTGCAGCAATTCTTTCTGAGACTGAGGTTCACGCAAATCTTGCCCTGTTGCTTCCTTGTACGCAGCTTGGATGTCCGGATTCTCGAACCAGTCCTTGCGATAGAACCAGCCGTTTGCATCCCCCATTGCGGGCAATGCGTAGTAGTTCGGAGTACCTTTAGGCCATGTCGAATAGGCGTAAACCGTTGCCGGCGCGAAATCGTCCATGCTGATGCTCTCGGCATCGAAGAAATCATTCAGTTTTACATAATGACCGTTTTCAGCGCCCCCGCCGATCCACTGACTATCTCCGATCAACAGGTCGCAGAGCTTCCCGCCGGAGTTCAGCTCGTTCAGCATCCGGTCGGCAAAGTTTGGCCAGGGAACAAATTCGAAGTTCATCGTGTGGCCGGATTCTGCTTCGAATTCTTTTGATAGCTCAACAAGCGCGTTGGCCGGGTCCCATGCAGCCCAACAGAGCGTCAGGTCTTCAGCATTTGCCTTGGTAGAAAGAGTAGTAGCGGCAAGGACTATTGCGCTGGCCGAAGCCAGTTTTGTGTAAGTCATCCATTCCTCCCTTTTTTGCGCCGTCATTCGAGGATGTGCGAATCGCGGCATGTCTATAAGGCTATTTGAGGTACGCACCTCAAGTCCAGAAAATTTTGAGGTTCGTACCTCAAAATCACCGCCAACACATCAACGTATCCCAGTAATAATATGCTTTTACTATATTTTTCTTCCTCTCGATCACTCAGGACCATCAAGCGCAAAGGAAGAAGGAATTCGAAATCAAACGCGCCAATTCTTCAAATCAAGGCACCGACGGTATTGCATTGCCAACCCGAGTCTATCCATGATTGTGCCGAAGCCCAATTCTTGCCGTTCGACCAAGATTCCAATGTAGGATCGCTAGGAGGGCGCTTGCTAGCCCCACCACCCGGATATCTCGACAAGCCAGGACCCCAATTATGAGTAAACTCACCATTGTCCGGATGAACCGCTACCCGATCAAAGGTTTGAGCCCGGAACCACTAAGCACCATAAACCTGCGAGCGGGTGAAGGCATTCCTGGTGACCGCCTATTCGGCTTTGCCCGCTACAACTCCGGTTTCGACCCTCGAGATCCAAAACCATTGAGAAAAGACCGCTTTGTTGTGCTTTTGAACGAAGCAAGACTGGCTGGACTGCAAACCAAATTCGACGCTCAAACTCAATTGCTGGAAATTAAGCACGGAAGGAAAACTCTCCACTTCGATATGAGTGAGCCAAACGGGCAATTGGACGCGGCGAGTTTCCTCAATACCACACTCGACTTAAGAGACCCCGAACCGCCAGTGTTTGTCTCTTCCCATCCGCATCGATTCACAGACGTTTCGGTCGTGTCGCCAAAAATGATGAACGCAATTTCCGTTCTCAACCTAGCGTCTGTTGATGCACTTAGTAGAGAGCTCAATGTGGAAATACACCCGGCAAGGTTTCGTGCAAATATTGAATTGGACGGACCACCTCCATTTTCCGAGTTAGACTCTGTCGGCTCAACCTTGGCCTTTGGCGATGTGAAGCTAAAGATAATTTCGCGAACAAAAAGATGTGCCGCTACCGAAGTTAACCCTCAAACAGCCGAACGAGACCTGAAAATCCCGTTCCTTATTCGAAAACACTTGGGCCACATGGATATGGGCGTGTACGCAGAGGTGCAGGAGAAGGGAACCCTAAACGTGGGCCAACATGGAAAGATAACGCAGTAGAACAAATATGAACCAATCTCAGCTAGGCTCTGGACCCATTGATTTGGATGCAGGTGCTGTCAGACGAATTTTAACCAGTCTCAATTTGACGCAAAATCGTGAACCTATCCGGAACAAAGTTGACGCCACTCGTCAAGAGCGGCGGTTCGCGTCAGCTTGAAGGAGTCTCGGCTGGTGAGGGATCTTTCCTGGTTAAAGTGGTTGTATACGGAGGAATGGTCGGAAGCGAAATTCTGTAAACTTCGAATGCGCCTTAAACCCTGCATCGCGCGCTCGCATTGTTGATACGGCAGGTGCGAGTTCTCGACCCGGTTGTTGAGCCATCTACCCGTCGGTTGTTTTTCGAGCGTGCCCAGCTCTCTGACCGCGACTCTGTATCCGGCGAAGCGATCCGTGACGACGGCTTCCGCTTGGCCGTGTCGATTCATCAATTTCTTTAGAAATTTCAATGCTGCAGCTTTGCTTCGACGTTTGGTGACAACGGCTTCCAGCACTTCGCCCTCATGATCTACGGCCCGCCAGAGGTAATGTTTCTTGCCAATCACCTTCACGAAAACCTCGTCCACCTGCCACCTCCAATTCGAGAATTCACGCAGTTGTTGCACCCGCTTTTGTCTGATCTCAGAGGCGAAGATCGGACCGAACCTGTTCCACCCATATCGGACAGTTTCGTGGCTCACGTCGATGCCTCGCTCGTGCAGCAGATCTTCGACATTCCGAAGCGAGAGCGGGAATCGGATGTATAGCATCACCGCAAGGCGGATGATCTCAGGGCTGGTTTTGAAGTACTTGAAGAGGCAGGTCTGGTCATGCGCAAAAGCTACGCAACACCCCTACCCCGCTTAAGCAAACTTCTTCTGACAAGACCAAACAGAATGCCTTATGAGCTAGCGATGAATAGTCTAATTTCGAGCTTGCCGTAGACTACCTCTTCAGCTTTTTACCCGATGGAAGAAAAGCTGAGCGACGATGATAACACTTGTAAGTCCACCAGTTTTCGCGCTTCAGGTCGGCTTTTGGGTCGAAATAAAATTGGTTCTGAGCTTGCGAAGGGAACCATTACACTCCGGCGAAGAGTATTTGTTTCTTGCGGTCTGCATCCCTTTGACACAAAACGAAATCGTGCTCATGCAAAAAGCCCTGAGGGGAGGACGCAAGTAAAAAATGCCCAAAATCATCTCGCCCTGCGACTAGCGCAACCAAAGTTTTCACGCCATTCTGCTGTTTCATTGAAGGCTTTATGAAACGCAACGCCGCACCAATGCGTCTATCGTCTGTGTTATTGGGCCCGGATGCGTGAAAGAGATGCCCGTGATGCATGGATGCCTGCCCCGCACGCAATTCGGCAGCAACTGCATCTTTTTCGTTCACATCGACTGCGATTTCCTGCCCACGTGATAACAGATTGTTTTCGCTGAAAGTGTCCACGTGAGGCACGATACGGCTTTTGTGGCTGCCAGGAACAAACTTCATACACCCGCTTTGCTCAGACGCTTCTGAAATCGCAACCCAACAGGTAACCTCTTCAGCATCATCCAATCCCCAATAGGTCAAGTCTTGGTGCCACGAGACTATCTTCGATGATCGCGCTTCTTTTACGAAAAGTGCACCGCTCCAAACCATGAGGTCCGGCCCTAACACCGTTGAAGCAGCCTCAATCAGCTTCGGATGGCGAAGTAGTGCATCGAATGATGGTATCAGCCTGTCCGGATAAGAATATAGAAGCTTGAGTTTATCTGGGTCGTCTCTGAGAATGCGCTCAGCTTTCTCAAAATCATTGCGCAGCGCTTGGACCTCAGAAGCTGTCAGGATATCCAGCGGAGCTACGAAACCGTCTCTTTCATAAGTCTTTGCAATATCACTCATTCGTCTATCCATCGTCATTTTCTGGAAACGTTAACTGCACCTTCATTGATTGGGTTCGATCAGACGCGACCTCGAAAGCAGTGATGGCCTCGCCTACCTCGAAGGAATGCGTCACCAACTGGTCGACGTTTATTAGTCCGCTTCGCATCATCTCGACCGCGACTGAGAACTCGGAATGGAAACGGAAAGACCCGCGAAGCACTATCTCTTTTGCAGTCAACGCCTGCATCGGCACAGTCATATCTCCGCCCAGACCAAGCTGAACCAATGTTCCACCCGGTCGCAAGCATGCGACGCCAGAAGCCAGAGCCGATTGAGCCCCGGAACACTCCAGTTGTACATCAACCTGACCCTTGTCGTTTTCAAACTGCTCCAGTTTTTGCGGATCGGTGTAGGTGTTGATGACATCGTCTGCCCCGCATTCACGCGCCAGAGCGAGGGTCTGGTCCGAGATATCCGTCGCCACTATTCTGGCCGCCCCAGAACGACGCGCCGCCAAGATCGTGAGGCAGCCGATTGGACCGCATCCCGTGATAAGTACCGTTTTACCTAAGAGGCTCCCGGCTTGTTTAATCGCGTGCAAACAGACCGCCAAAGGTTCGGCCATAGCGGCCTGCGCAGGACTTAACCCATCTGCTGGAACGCATTGACTGGCTTTCGCTACGAGTTTGCTTTGAAAAGCGCCTTGGATATGCGGGAACGGCATCGCGCTGCCATAGAACTTCATATCAAGACAGTGGTTTTGCTGCCCGTTCAGACAATAAATGCAGGCTTGGCAAGGTCGGGATGGAGAAACTGCAACCAGTTGACCTAAATACAACCCCTGCACACTTGACCCAACTCTCACTATTTCCCCGGCGATTTCGTGTCCAAGCACCATCGGTTGACGCAACTTGATCGCGCCAAAACCACCGTGGTTATAATAATGCAGGTCAGAGCCGCAAATCCCTCCCGCGCGCATGGCAATCAAGACTTCGTCTGGCCCCACGTCGTGCACATCCCGGTTTTCCAACCTCAGATCTTTTGCGGCATGGATAACAACAGCAACACTGGCCGAAGACATTGCACGGACTCCCTATACAGATTGCCAAAAGATACGGATAGTCGGTGCTGACAACCAAGGGATTTTTGCATGACGCTTGAAATGTTTAGCCTAGAGGGAACACGCGCGCTCGTAACAGGCTCTAGCCAAGGCATTGGATTTGCGTTGGCTCGTGGTTTGGCTGCCGCCGGTGCGCAGGTCGTTTTGAACGGACGCGATGCCACTAAACTAGCGGCAGCAGCATCCGAGCTGAGCGAAACAGGTGCCTCGGTACGCGAACTTTCGTTCGATGCAACCGATCATGAAGGTGTCCGATCTGCTGTGGACGACTTTGAAGAAAAAGTCGGCCCAATAGACATCCTGATAAACAACGCCGGAATGCAACACAGGACGGAGTTACAGGATTTCCCCGCTGATGCCTTCGAGCGCCTGCTACAGACAAATGTAGCGTCCGTCTTTCACGTCGGTCAGGCTGTGGCACGGCACATGATTGAAAGAAAGTCTGGTAAGATCATTAACATTGCGTCGGTTCAATCCGCATTAGCAAGACCGGGTATTGCGCCTTACACGGCGACAAAAGGCGCCGTGACCAATCTTACAAAAGGAATGGCAACTGATTGGGCTAAGTATGGTCTAAACTGCAATGCCATTGCGCCTGGATATTTCGATACACCTTTGAACGCCGCCTTGGTTGCCGACCCAGAGTTTAGCTCATGGCTTGAGAAACGTACCCCGGCCGGTCGCTGGGGCAATGTAGAAGAACTTGTCGGCGCCGCCATTTTCCTTGCTTCCCCTGCATCCAGTTTCGTCAATGGTCATACTCTCTATGTCGATGGTGGAATAACGGCGTCACTTTGATCTGCAGCTTCCAATCGCCTGCTAAGTAAGACCGACTTAGATATCGTTCATAGCGCCGACCCCAAGGCAATCACCACAACCACCATTAATGAAGCGGCCATCGCAATATTGATCCTTTGATGCGATCTCTCGCTTAAATCAAGGCTACCCAGCTTTGCGCCAGCACCCAGCCAGATCATGTGCACTGGAACCCAAATCATATTGAATACTACGATTTTTATGACGACCTCCCAAACGGGCGCATCGGGCAAAAAGGCAAACCCTGAAAACAATGCTGTGCCGACCACGTAAGCCTTGGGATTGATGAACTGAAGTGTCAGACCGTTCGCAAAACCAAGCGGCGAAACCGCAGGAGAAAATCCGACCTTTGAGCCGGCGCTGGCAATACGCCAGGCGAGAAATACCAAATACCCGACAGAGGCGAATAGCAACAAAGTTCTAAGCACCGGTACAGCCAAAGCAACCGCAGCGACTCCAGAGACAACTAACATCATGTTGATGAACCCGCCCAGCATCAGACCAGCCACAAAGGCGAGTCCAGCTCGAAAACCAAAAGCTGATCCAATACCCGCGGTTGTTAGAACACCCGGGCCCGGCGTAATCAGTAGAAAGAAAACCGCGACAGCAAACTCAAACACTTTTCAGATTGGCCTATTACAGATCTCTGCATTCCGGCACAGCTGTGATCACCGATCCGTCCTTATGGTGTTGCAGCAGATTGTCGACAGTCAGGTCACCCATTGCTGCACGCGTCTCAAAAGTCGCGCTACCAGCGTGAGGGAGCAGAACGACATTGGACAACTCGCGCAATGCTTTTGGAACGCGCGGTTCGTCCTCGAAGACATCAAGCCCTGCCCACCCGAGCTCACCGTTTTGCAATGCACTAATTAAGGCAGTTTCGTCGACAACTGAACCTCGACTAACGTTTATCAGAGTGCCGCCTGCCCCCAACGCGCGCAACACCTCAGCGTTGACCAGCCTATTGGTCGACGGGCCGCCGGGCGTGATGCATATGAGGACGTCCACATGCTCTGCCATTTCAACCAAATTGTCGAAATATCGGTACGGGACATCCTTTTGTTTGCGGGTGTGATATGAGATTTCGGGTGCCCACGGCTCCAACTTATCAACAATCGCCTGACCAATGCGACCAAGACCAAGAATGCCTATTTTTTGATTGTCCGCTGATCGCGTCAAAGGGGCATTACCTTCAACTTCCCACCGTCCGGACCGAACGTAATTATCGTCACGTGTGAGCTCTCGATAACAAGACAGCAACAGCAGAACGGCGGTGGTTGCGACTTCTTTGTTCAACACATTGGGCGTGTGAGTCACAACAATTCCTCGCTCAGCCGCAGCACTTGCGTCGACGGCGTCGTAGCCGACTCCATAGACGCTGATTACCTTCAAATTACTGAGTGAAATCATTAGGTCATGCGGAACGCCATCATGCCCGTTCGTTACGATATGCGTAATACTTTCCGCGTTGAAATCGTCCAATTGTTGAATATTGAACACTGAGGACAGGCGTTCTCGCATCCGTTCAGTGATCCCTCCGATTTGCAACAAGTCAGTCATCTTGGCCGACCTTTTGCCGCTGAACACCAAGCCCATCGATACGAAGCTCCATGACGTCGCCTTTTTTCAGATAAACTGGTTCCGGTTTGATCCCCATTCCAACACCGGGCGGTGTTCCGGTTGAAATGACGTCACCGGGGTGCAGCGTAAAAAGTTGGCTTAGATGCTCAATGATCTCGGCAACGGAAAAGATCATCGTGGCGGTATTCCCGGTTTGCATGCGCTGACCGTTTACATCCAGTGACATACCAAGATTCTGGGGATCCGGCACCTCATCCCGGGTCACTAACCACGGGCCGGTAGGGCCAAATGTGTCGCAGGATTTTCCTTTGGTCCATTGACCTGTCAGTTGCGTTTGAAAATGCCTTTCCGACACGTCGTTTACGATGCAATAGCCCGCAACATATTCGAGTGCGTCGGCCTTGGGAACGTATTTGGCTGTCTTACCAATGACGACGCCCAGTTCGCATTCCCAGTCGGTACGGGTGGATCCCCGCGGCATGACAACATCTTCATAGGCACCAATGACGGCTGAGTTCGCCTTGAAAAAAAGTATCGGATGCTCGGGAATATCTGCGCCGGTTTCTGCAGCATGGTCTGAGTAGTTCAAACCGATGCAAAGAAATTTGCCGATGTCACCGACACACGGCGCGATACGAGGGTCACCCTCTACAATTGGCAGGTTGTTCGGATCCAATGACCGCAGGTTATCAAGCGTTCCGTCATCCAACATATCCCCCGTGATATCATTGATATGAGCGGACAGATCCCGCAATTGACCCTCAGAGTCGACCAGGGCTGGCTTTTCCGAGCCCTTGGCTCCGTAACGAACAAGTTTCATTTCTGTTCCTTTTAGTGGTTATCGCGTGGCATGAAGCCTCGCGCGATATCGCGGTAGTTTTCTGCACCCTTGAGCGTCATACCGCGATCCAACCGATCTACTTTTTCGCGGAATAATTCCTGCCAGGGGGATTGGTTGGGCGGGGTTGAATAACCACCCTTTGCCTCCAGATCGCGGGCGCGTTCATGCAGTTCTTCAAGCGAAACCAGCATATCTGCTGTGCCTTTTCCAAGATCGATGCGCAGTCGGTCGCCATTTCGCACCAAGGCCAACCCACCACCCTCTGCAGCTTCGGGTGAGGCATTCAGGATAGACGGACTTCCTGATGTACCGGATTGCCGTCCATCACCGATGCAAGGAAGGGCTTCTATGCCCTGTTTCAACAAATGTGCGGGCGGCCGCATGTTCACGACCTCTGCAGCACCAGGGTATCCTTTTGGTCCCGCTCCGCGCATAATCAGTATACAGTTTGCGTCGATGTTTTCTGCAGGATCATCGATCCGATGGTGAAAGTCCTCAGGCCCATCAAACACAACCGCCCTGCCCTCAAATGCATCAGGATCATCCGGGTTCGACAGGTAGGTCTCTCGAAATGCCTTTGAGATCACAGATGTTTTCATAATCGCACTCTCGAACAGGTTGCCCGAGAGATTGATGAACCCCGCCTGTTGCTTAACCGGGCTACTGACAGGCTTGATTACGTCGCTATTCTGAGACCGGCGCGTCGAGCAGTTATCGCCCATCGTCTTACCGTTCACCGTTATCGCATCGGGATGCGGCAGCAATCCAGCATCAAGAAGCTCTCCGACAACGGCGGGTACACCTCCGGCCTGTTGGTAATCTTCGCCCAAATACTCACCCGCAGGCTGCATGTTAACCAACAGTGGAACGTCGTGGCCAAGTTTCTGCCAGTCATCGTTGGTCAACGGAACACCAAGATGCCGAGCGATTGCATTCAGGTGGATCGGCGCATTCGTCGATCCACCAATCGCAGAGTTGATAACAATCGCATTCTCAAAAGCCTGACGTGTCATCACATCGCTGGGGCGTAGATCCTCCCAGACCATTTCCACAATGCGTTTACCCGTTTCATAACTGATTTGACCGCGCTCTCTATACGGGGCTGGAATGGCTGCTGATCCGGGCAATTGCATACCCAAGGCCTCAGCAAGCGAATTCATGGTCGTTGCTGTTCCCATCGTATTGCAATAACCCACCGAAGGTGCTGCGGCGGCTGCGATTTCCATGAACTCATCGGTGTCAATTTCGTCAGCCGCAAGGTCTTCGCGCGCTTTCCAAATAACCGTTCCCGATCCAGCGCGCTCACCTTTCCACCAGCCGTTGAGCATGGGACCGACCGACAGGGCGATCGCTGGGATGTTGACGGTCGCAGCGGCCATAAGAAGCGCGGGCGTGGTCTTGTCGCAACCAATGTTCAGAACAACGCCATCAATCGGATACCCGAATAGACTTTCAACCAAGGACAGATAAGCCAGGTTGCGGTCGAGTGACGCCGTTGGCCGTTTACCTGTCTCTTGTATCGGGTGGACCGGTATTTCAATGCACGTTCCCCCGGCGGCGATGATTCCATCGCGAACACGTTTGGACAATTCGATATGATGCCGATTACAGGGGCTCAAATCACTGCCGGTCTGAGCAATGCCAATGATCGGTTTGCCTGATTGCAGTTCCTCACGGGTCAATCCGTAATTCAGGTATCTTTCCAGATACAATGCAGTCATCTCAAGGTTCTCAGAATTCATGAACCACTTGCGAGATCGCAAATCGTTTTTTGATACTTTTGTCATTGGCCTGACCAACCCCCGTCAATTATGTGCGTGTGTCCTGTGGTGAATGCACTTTCATCGCTCGCCAGATAGACGACCAATGCAGCAATCTCTTCTGCTTTCGCTACACGCCCCATAGGCTGACGCGCCACAAATTGTGCAAGGGCCTCTTCTCTGCTGCCCAATTGCTCTCCCAACGCATCTACGCGGTCACGCCAACTGGGACTGTCGACTGTTCCCGGACAAATGCAATTGCACCGGATTCCTTTTGTTATGAAGTCCACGGCCACCGATTTCGTCAGCCCGACAACAGCGGCTTTTGTCGTTCCATATACAAAACGATTTGGCGCACCGATTATGGAACCCAGCGCGGAAGACATATTGATTATCGAGCCTCCTCCGCGCGCTAGCATTCCCGGCAATACAGCCTTTGTCGTGCGCACCATTGAGCGCACATTAAGGTCCATGGCAAAATCCCACTCTTCATCGGTTGCATCCAGAATAGTTCCGTGATGCACGAACCCTGCGCAGTTGAACAAAACGTCCGGCTTCGCTCGCGCGACCCCATGATGAATGCTGTCATTATTCGTCACATCCATCTCGAAAATTTCGAGATTTTCGAGATTCTGACCGCGAATCAAATTTAGTTTTTTGGGGCTAATATCCGTCGCATAGACTTTTGCACCCTCTCTTGCCATTGCAATTGCGCTTGCAAGTCCGATCCCCTGTGCGGCGGCTGTGACCAGGACGCTTTTTCCCTTAAGTCTTTCTGACATATAAATATTCCGACCTCAAAAGTGGCGACTGGACAAGTGTTACGTCGTCCCACAGATCAACCTAGAAGCAAAGAAACCTTGGCGGATTTGCAACGACTTCTGGCATGTGGGCCCAGAGCCGTTAGCGTATGACAGAGATTTTGGTTTGGCCATAACCATGCGTGGCGCACCTTCGGAAGGACAGTAGATGATGAGCAAGCAGTTCAAAGTGGCTCTGTTGGGAACCGGCCTGATGGGAGCTCCTATGGCGCGGAATATTTTGCGCGCCGAGTTTCCGCTCACTGTATGGAACCGCAGCTTGAAAAAGGCAAAACCGTTGACAGCAGAAGGCGCGACATTGGTGGAAACTGCCCCGCTGGCGGTTTCGGGTGCAGACGTAATAATAACCATGCTCTCGGATGGATACGCGACCGGCGCGCTACTTGCTGACGAGGCTTTCCGCGAGCAACTCAATCCGGGGATGATATGGATTGATATGTCGAGCGCCAAACCCGAACACGCAAGAGAGCAATCCGCGCAGCTTTCCTCGATGGGGGTGCTGCATCTGGACGCCCCGGTTTCCGGTGGCACCAAAGGTGCCGAAGCTGGCACCCTTGCGATCATGGTCGGTGGCGATCAGGACGTTATGGAGCGCGTGCGACCGGTTCTGACAGCAATGGGCCGGCCTGTACATGTTGGCCCAAGTGGTTCTGGTCAATTGTGCAAATTGGCCAATCAAACAATTGTCGCTGTAACAATATCGGCAGTCGCCGAGGCGACTCTACTGGCTCAGCAAGGTGGTGCGGACCCCACCGCGTTGAGGGCCGCACTGAAGGGGGGCTTTGCGGATAGTATTATCTTGCAACAACATGGCGAACGCATGTCTGATGGAAATTTTGCACCCGGAGGTTTGTCTAAGTTTCAACTAAAGGATTTGGACAACACGCTGGAGGAAGCACGAAGCCTTGGCGTTGAGCTACCTAGCACCCGATCTGTGCGCGACCGTTTCGAATATCTGATAGACGAAATGGATGGGGCCGAACTGGATCATTCAGCTTTGTATCTAGAACTCAAAAAACGGAACGGAATGCTGTGACGCGGATCCTGATTATAGGCGGCGGAGGAATGCTGGGCCAGAAACTGGCCCATCGCGTGTCGACCCAAGAAACCTTTGGAGCCGATGCCCAAGTCTCACTGTTCGATCTCTCGTTCCCGCCCGACAGTGCGGCAGGTAATCAAATTGTGGGGAACTTGACTGCGTCAGGCATAGCTAAGTCTTTTGCTACGCAGCGGCCAGACGTCATTTTTCATCTTGCAGCTATCGTTTCAGGCCAAGCTGAAACAGACTTTGCGTTGGGTTGGGATGTAAACCTTATGGCAACGTGGGCACTGCTGAACGCACTTAAGGATGAACACGAGGCATCAGGAAACGAGTACACACCTCGTCTGGTTTTTGCCTCGTCCATAGCAGTTTTTGGGTCACCATTCCCCGAAAAGATAAGCGATGAGTTCCTCTCGGCACCTTTGACAAGTTACGGAGCGCAGAAAGCGGCGGCTGAATTGATGATCACGGATTTCAGCAGGAAAGGATATATCGACGGTATTTCCTTGCGCTTGCCCACTTTGTGTGTGCGCCCGGGCAAAGCCAACGCTGCTGCTTCGTCCTTCTTTTCAGGTATAATCCGAGAGCCATTGAATGGGGATGAGGCTGTCTTGCCAGTTGCCGAAACTGTTCGTCACTGGCACGCCAGCCCCCGCGCCGCTGCGACTTTTTTGACCCACGCAGCAACAATGGACACGCAGCTTTTGAATGACAGACGCGCATTGAACATGCCTGGCGTAAGTTGCACCGTCGCCGAACAAATCGAAGCTCTGCGCAACGTGGCAGGTCAAGAAGCGGTTGGCCTAATCAGGCGAGAACCCGACGAGGCAATCGAACGAATAGTCAAGAATTGGCCGCGCGACTTTCAAACAGATCGCGCTCTGGAGTTGGGGTTCGAAGCGGAATCAAGCTTCGACGATATAATTCAGGTGTATTTGGAAGACGATTTTCGGCTTTAGTCGCCCATCGTCTTTCCAGTTAGATGGCGTTCCAGATGGTCGTGAATTTTCTCTCGTGTTAACTGCTCATCCCCTGACAATGCTGCTTCAAGTATATCGGCATGGTGTCTTATGTTCTGAGAAATGAATTCAAAGTTCCGGTCTGCCACCATCAACTGCTGTCTGAATTGCGCATAAACTCGGCTATGCATTTGTTTTAAGGTTTCCGAGCCACAGGCAGAAATAAGTGTTTGGTGAAATTCCTTTTCCGAGGCAAACCATATCTCGATAAGGCCGCTCGGGTCGTCTGTGGCGTGAATGCGTTTTTCGATATGGCTGAGTTTGTGATGTGCGGCCGTCAATCTTGCTTCCCAATCCACCCCGCCCTTACGGATCGACATTGCGGTGCCTTCGGCCTCCAACAGAACACGGACATGCGTCAATTCGATAAGCTTCTGCGGCGAACGCATTGGCACGCGGAAACCTTTTTGTTCCTGAAAGTCCACCAAACCAACAGCGGCCAAACGAAAAAGGACTTCACGAACGGCGCTCGCAGAACAGCCATACACTTTACGAAGTTCTTCAGCCCGCACCTTCGCTCCATGCTCGAATCCATTAGAGATCAGGCGCATCTTAAGATCTTGATAAATATCTATTTCGTCGTTCATTCCAGTATGCACCTTCAAGTTTTGTCCAAGTAGCGTCCTAACCTTATTTTCGAATTATCGCAAGAATCTCGAAATTTTTAGAAATTTCAATTTTTTCTTGTTGCATTCGATTCGTCGGCTTAACGTTTACCTGCGCGACAGCAAAGGAGGCGGCAAGATCTTCCACACCGCGCACGCTCAACGTCTGGGAGGACAATATGAAAATAGTCAAGACAGCGGCCCTGGCGGCCGTAGCCACGACAATGGCAGCCGGTTTCGCGATGGCTGAAACAACGAAGCTTAGAATTCAAACCCATTTTTCGCCCGAAACTCTGTCAGGCCAGATGGCTGCAAAATTCGTTGAAGACATTCAGGAAATGTCGAACGGCGAAATCGAAGTCGAAATGTTCTATTCCTCTTCGGTGGTCAAATCAGTTGAAACCTTCGATGCCGCAGCTACAGGAATTCTGGATTGCGACATGACGGGCGGCGGCTATCAGACCGGTAAAAACCCGGCCTTCCAGTTTGCGGGCGACCTGCTCGGCGGATATCAGAACCCATATCAGCAAATGGCTTGGCTTCTTCATGGCGGCGGAAGAGAAGCTGTAAATGATCTATACAACGGCTACGACATGGAATTCATCGGATGGTGGATTCCCGGGCCAGAGTCGCTGTCTTCGACCAAGCCGATTGCAAAAGTGGAAGACTTCAAAGATTGGAAGTTCCGCTCGCCTCCAGGCCTTGCTACCAAGGTGTTCGCGGAACTTGGTGCTTCTCCGATCGTGATGGACTTCAACGAAATCTTCACGGCTTTGGAAACCGGTATCATTGATGGTGCGGATGCTGCGAACCTGACGAACAATGTGGGCCTCGGTCTGTACGAGATCGCAGGCCACACAAACTATCCCGGTTTCCACTCGATGCCTGCAGATCACCTAGCTTGTCGCAAAGACGTCTGGGAAGCGATGCCCGCGCATCACAAGAAGATCATGGAAGTCGCAATGGATAGCCTGGCATTGCACAATGCCACAATCAATGAAGTGCAGAACGCTCAGACTGCAAAAGACCTGAAGGCAAAAGGCGTTCAGTTGTACGAATGGTCGCCTGAAGACCTGGCAGCGTATCGCGCGGCCGTTCAGGTCGGTTGGACGGAGTTCGCAACGACACCTGAAGCACAGGCGCTTTTGGAAAGCCACATCAACTTCCTGCGTGACCTGGGCGCAATGCAGTAATCAGGCTTCGATCGAACTACGACACACGGAAAGGCCGCACTTGCGGCCTCTCCGGATCGGCGCCGGGATCCAGAACTTCATGAAAATCACCAGAATAATAAGTCATGTACTGCAGTACGACATGCCGGAAGTTCTGGGCTACTCGCAACAGTATTATGACAAGCGTACAACCCATCTGGTCGAGATTCAGACAGATGAAGGGGTAACCGGTTGGGGGGAGTGCTTTGGTCCCGGAAACGTAGCCATTGCGAACAAATCCATCGTGGAAAAGGTAATCCAACCAATGGTCCTTGGCATGGACCCTTTGGACAAAGACGTGATCTGGCACAAGGTGTACAATCTTTTGCGAGACCATGGCCAAAGCGGAATGCCAATACAGGCTTTGTCTGGGGTGGACATCGCACTTTGGGACATCTCCGGCAAAATCTCTGGCCTCCCCCTCCATAAGCTTGTCGGCGGGGCTCATCGCGCAAGCGTTCCTTGCTACGGCTACGGCATGATGCTCCGGGATGAACCGATTTCTAGTCTTGCAAGCCGTTTTGAGGATGAAGCCGCAAAGATCAAGTCAATGGGATTTACCGCCACCAAAATGAAAACGGGCTTTGGCCCGAAGCCTGATGTGAAACTGTGCGAAGCAGTAAGACGCGGAGTTGGTGACGACTTTCCTTTTATGGTCGATGCAAACCATGCCTATACGACTTCAGACGCGTTCTTTGTCGGTCGGGCGCTGGAAGAACTGGACGCATATTGGTACGAAGAACCGGTCGCGCCAGAAGACATTGACGGATACCGCGAACTGCGCACTTCGCTTAAAGTAAACATCTCGGGCGGAGAGGCGGTATTCAATCGCTGGGCATGGCGCAATCTTCTTGAAAACCGTGGCATCGATATCGCGCAGCCAGAGGTTTGTGCTTTGGGCGGTGTTTCAGAGTATCTCAGGGTACTGTCTCTATGCCACGCACATTTCACTCCGGTCGTAAATCACGTCTGGGGTAGCGCCATCGCCGTCGCAACTAATCTGCATTTACTAGCGGCCATGCCCGCAATTCCAGGCGGCTTGCATCCATGGGAGCCGATGCTGGAGTTCGACACAACGGACAACAAGTTTCGGGACGATCTGCTGACCGAACCGCTGGAAATTCAAAATCAGGTCAAGGCCAACAACGGCCGTGTCACGATCCCGACTGGCCCCGGATTGGGTGTCGAGCCGGACCGAGACTTTATCGATCACTACAGGATCGAAGGATAGGGACGAGGGTTACGCGATGCACAAGAACTCAGGCGGACTAATTGAATGGCTCATACCGTTGGCCTTCGTCGCAACAGCCAGCTGGCTTGTTTGGCATCTTCCCGCATTCCTATTGGACTGGCTGCCTTACACCTCTGAATCCCTCAAAAGTCAGGTAACTGAAATATATCTGCGCAGCGACGTTACGCCCGAATTGTCTGGCGCATTCGGGGGGTATGTCGACATCATCGACATGGCCGCGCTCGTCCTTCTACCGTTTCTTGCAGTGATTGGTACCAAGACCGTGCGCCCGGCGACGATGGAGTTCGAAGGCTCGACGGTTATGGACCGTTTCGCCCTGTTCATAGGTCGAGTGACGATGATGATGATAGCAATCATGACTGTCGTCATGCTCTACGAAGTCTTCATGCGTTATATCCTGGAGAAGCCGACCGAGTGGGCCAACGAAATGACACTCTGGTTCGCCAGCTTTGTGTTTTTAATGTCTGGCTACTACGCCATGCAGCAACGCAGTCACATTCGAATATTCCTGATGTACGACGCAGTTCCACGTTGGCTTCAGCGCGTTTTTGATACGGTTTCGACTATACTGATCGTGCTATTTGCCTTCTTTCTTGTCTACGGCAGCTACAAACAGGTGTTCGTCAATAAGCTCTACAAATGGGAGCTTTATGGCTCTGCCTTCAATCCTCCGATCCCGGCGACGTTGCAGCCGATGGTGCTGATAGTGATTACGCTCGTCGCAATGCAAGCAATTTTGAACTTGGTCGCGGATTGGAACAAAGAACCGGAAATCCACACAGATGAACCGGACGAAGACGAAATTGAAATGATCAAACGGGCGGTGGGACAAGACTGATGGACATTGGAACAATCTCACTCATCCTGATGGTCGCCCTGATTGTGCTTCTGGCGATCGGGATGCCCTTGGGTCTGGCCTCGGCTTCGCTTGCGGTTCTGGTTCTTGTGCTCAAGTTCGAACCGACACTGCTTTTAAACCCGTTTTCATTCGGCGACGGGATTCTCACCGGTCGGCCAGGGACTGGGCCGCTCTATATCCTGGCGCAGAAGATATACGGGCTCTTAACGGACTACGTGCTCATATCCGTGCCATTGTTTATCTTCATGGCGTCGCTGCTAGAGCGGTCCGGGATCGCGCGCGACATGTATTCGTCGCTGAATGTCTGGCTGTCCAGAACACGCGGCGGCATCGCGATCGTGACCTCGATCATGGCGGTGATCATGGCTGCCATGTCCGGCATCATCGGCGGTGAGGTTGTCCTGCTGGGCCTTATCGCCCTGCCCCAGATGCTGCGCCTGGGCTACGATCAGAATCTCGCGATCGGCGTCATCTGCGCCTCAGGGTCTCTGGGCACCATGATCCCTCCTTCGATCGTTCTGATCATCTATGGGCTGATCACCGAAACCTCGATCAAGTCGCTGTTCACCGCGTCTTTCATTCCCGGCTTCATGCTGGCCTCGATGATCATCCTGTACATCATCATCCGCACGCGGTTGAATCCTCATCACGCTCCGCTGCCGGAACCGGACCCAAACGACCCAGAACCGGCCGAAAAACGCAAATTGTTTGGGGCCTTCATGAGCATCGTTGTCGCCGGATTTTCCACCGTTCTGTTTATCCGGGCCGCGTTTTTCGAGCTCTCAGGCTCGAACGCTGCCAGCCAGGGTGAGCCCGCGAGGCTGGGAACGGCTGACTACCTGCCCTGGTTTGCCGGCATCACGATCGTCGCCCTTCTGCTGATTTTCTTCGTCTTTGGCAGACAGCGCGCAAAAATCGGTTGGGAAATGGGCAAGGGTCTCGTCGCGCCGCTGGTTGTAATCGGCGTCGTGCTCGGCTCGATCTATGGCGGGATCACAGGGATCACTGAGGCTGCTGGCATGGGCGCCTTCGCCGTCCTGATCATCGCCATCCTACGAGGCGAAGGATCGTTCGAGCTGGTTTGGGACAGCTTGATGCGGACACTAAAATCCACAGGCACCATCATCTGGGTTACGATCGGGGCCGCCGCGCTGGCGGGTGCCTACACCATTGCTGGAGGGCCCCAATACGTGGCCGACCTGATCGTCGGCCAGGAGCTGCCGACCATGTTGGTCATTCTGGTAATGATGCTGATCTTGCTGTTCATGGGCGCATTCATGGATTGGGTCGGCATCGTACTGTTGATCATTCCGGTCTTTCTGCCGATCGTCCTGCGCCTTCCTATCGAGGAAATCGGAGTCTTTGGCCAGTTGGAGCCGAGTCATGTCGCCATCTGGTTCGGCGTCGTGTTCTGTATGAACATGCAGGTCAGCTTCCTCTCGCCCCCTTTCGGCCCGGCCGCGTTCTACCTGAAGTCAGTGGCCCCGCCGCATATCAGCCTAACGGATATCTTCCGCGGCTTCCTGCCATTCATCGGGATCCAGTTGCTGGCGCTTTCCGTTCTTCTGATCTGGCCTGGCATCATCGCGCTGCTGTTGTGAGGTTGCACCCATGCTGACACAAGATCAGATTGGCAAGTTCCAGACCGATGGATACCTCGTGGTTGAGGATGTAATTCCCGGCGATGTCCTGGGTCGGGTGCAAGCGGAATACTCGGATGTCCTGAACCGGCTCTATGACTGTTGGTACGAAAAAGGGCTGGTCAAGGACGAGCCGTCCGGAATGACCTTCTGGGACAAACTTCTGTCCGCCTATCAGGCCGGATGCGACTATTTCCAGCCGCTGGACATCTCGCTGCCCGGCGATCGGATCATGGCGGACACACCGTTCCATATTGGGCCCGCAGTGTTCGACTTGCTGACGGCCCGTCCCATGCTTGACATCGTCGAGCAGCTGATCGGGCCAGAGTTGGTGAGCAATCCAATCCAGCACGTTCGGCTGAAGCCCCCTGCCCTGAAGCTGTCCAAGGACGAGGTGCGCGCGCACATCACCGCAACGGACTGGCATCAGGATCGAGCGGTTGCGCTGGAGGATGCTGATCAGACCGACATGGTCACGGTGTGGATTGCCGTCAACGATGCAACCGTCGAAAACGGCTGCCTGCAAGTGCTGCCGAAGGCACCGGACCAAACCATCCTGCCGCATTGTGCCCGGACGCAGACAGGCATTGCTGACGGGTTCATTGATGAAGGCCGCACCGTACCCCTTCCTGTCAAGGCCGGCGGGATAATCCTGTTTCACCCTTTGACGCCACACGCTTCGCTGATCAATAAAACGGACCGGTTCCGCTGGTCGTTCGACATCCGCTTTAGTGCAGCAGGCCAACCGACCGGTCGAGATCATTTCCCCAGCTTCATCGCGAGGTCCAGATCGCGCCCCGAAACCGAGCTGCGAGATTGGCGCGTCTGCAAGTCCAATTGGGAGGCGGCACGAGCAAGACTGTCTGGCAAGCCGCATATAGATATTCACCGGTGGTCATCGGACTCACCGTTCTGCGCCTAGCTGCTGCCGCCAGGAAAGCTGATTATGACTTTTGTACGTTTAGATCGAACGGATAGCGTGGTGGTTGCAACTCGGCACCTGGAGGCCGGCAGTATGGTCGAGGATGTCACGACCAATGCGCGCATCCCCTCGGGGCACAAGGTCGCCACGCGGAATCTTGCACTCGGCGATCCGGTCAGAAAGTACGCCCAGATCATCGGCTACGCCACCCAACCGATTGAACCCGGCGACCATGTGCACACCCACAATGTCGAGTTCCGCAACACCAGCGTGAACTACGAGTTTGCGACGGATCACAGACCCACGAAACCCGCCAACTCGGTCGATACGTTTATGGGCTACCACCGGGATAGCGGTCGGGTCGGCACGCGCAACTACATCGCGGTTCTGACCACCGAGAACTGTTCGGCAACTGCGGCCCGCATGATCGCCAATCACTTCACGCCGGACAAGCTGGCCGAGTTTCCGAACGTCGACGGCGTGGTGGCCTTTGTCCACGGAACGGGCTGCGGAATGGCCGATTCCGGCGACGGTTTTGAAGCCCTTCAACGGGTCATGTGGGGGTTTGCAAAACACCCCAACCACGCTGCCGTTCTGATGGTCGGTCTAGGCTGCGAGATGAACCAGATCGACTGGCTGCTGGACGCGTATGGGCTGAAGCAAAGTCCCACCTTCCAGACGATGAACATCCAGAACGTCGCCGGATTGCGTCGGACCGTGGAAATGGGCATCAACAAGATCAAAAAGATGCTTCCCATTGCCAATGAGGCGAGGCGCAGCGAAGCCCCGGCGTCCGAACTGATGGTTGCGCTGCAATGCGGTGGCTCGGACGCTTGGTCCGGCGTGACCGCGAACCCGGCGCTCGGACATGCCTGCGACCTGTTGGTTGCGCAAGGCGGCACAGGTGTCCTTGCGGAAACACCCGAAATTTACGGAGCCGAACACCTTTTGACCCGCCGCGCCCTTAGTCGCACAACTGGGGAAAAACTGATCGGACTGATCGATTGGTGGCAGGACTATACCGCTCGCAATCACGGTTCGATGGACAACAACCCAAGCCCCGGCAACAAGCAAGGGGGTCTGACGACCATCCTAGAGAAGTCGCTGGGGGCAGCGGCGAAGGGCGGCACCACCCCTTTGACCGGTGTATTCAAATACGCCGAACCCATCACCGCCAAAGGCTTCACCTTCATGGACAGCCCCGGATATGACCCGGCCTCAGTGACCGGGCAGATCGCGGCTGGGTGCAACCTTGTGTGCTTCACCACGGGACGCGGCTCTGCATTTGGGTCCAAACCGGCACCCACGCTGAAAATCGCTACCAACTCTGAATTGGCAGCACGCATGCCCGAAGACATGGACGTGGATGCGGGCGACATTCTGACCAAAGGCGCCAGCGTCGAAGAAAAAGGACAGGAAATATACCGACGGCTGCTCCAAGTCGCCTCTGGCGCGCGGACCAAGTCCGAGGCGCAGGGCTTGGGTGACTACGAATTTGTTCCCTGGCAAATCGGAGCGGTGATGTGAAACGGATCCTTGTAGCCGGCGGCGGATTAATCGGTATCCGCCACGTCCGCGCCGTGATTGAGCATCCCGGCTGCATGTTGGTCGGGTTGGCCGATCCAGATGGCTCGATCCAGATCGACGCACCGCGTTTTGCTAGTATGGACGAGGTGCAGGACCCGGTAGATGGCGTCATCATCGCCACTCCGACCCGCCTGCATGCCGAACATGGCATTCTGGCCGCATCCCGCGGTTGGCACATGCTGATCGAAAAGCCGGTTGCCGCGTCGGTCGATGATGCACTGCGCCTGAAGACGGCCGTTCGCCAGGCCAATGTCCGCAGTCTTGTAGGCCACCATCGGCGGTATCATACAATCTTGCAACACCTGAAGGAGGTGATCGCGCAAGGTACGATCGGACAAGTCATCAATGTCTCGTTGCTGTGGGCCATGCGCAAACCCGACAGCTATTTTGAACAGAACTGGCGGACTTCCGATGGCAGCCCAGTCATGATCAATCTGGTGCATGATATCGATGTCCTGCGCTTTGTGATCGGAGAAATCTCGGATGTCGTCGCCCTGCCCGGAGCGCCCATCCGCGGATCGGAACGGATAGAAAGCGGGGCTGTCGCGATCGCATTCGAAAACGGCGCGACGGGCACTATCAGCTTTGCCGATACCGCACCCAGCCCCTGGGGGTTTGAGGCCGGAACCGGCGAAAACCCGAACATCGGCACGACCCATCAGGACATGATCTGGATCACGGGAACCAGTGGCGCTGTGAGCTTTCCCTCCATGACCCTGTGGCGCGGACAGGATTGGGGCACTGCGGCCCAAAAAGACCAACTTACACGACCAGAACAACAACGCGCACCGCTGGAGGTGCAGCTGGATCACTTCCTTGACGTGATCGATGGCGCTCCTCCACTGATTGACGTCGAGGATGCAGCCCGAACGCTCGAGGTCACATCACGGATTGAACAGGGGCTAAAGGCGCGAACGACTCGAGCGCAGGCGCCGGCCTGATGGACATGCGGCCCGGCCAAATGCCGGACCACCCAAAAACCAATGATTATCCACCGGGCAATATGAGCATAAAAAAAGCAAAGCCGCCCGCAACAAACACAAGAATAAAAACCAGACACATTCACGGAAAGGGAAACCAATGAGCAAACCATCAATCGGGTTTATCGGCTTGGGATTAATGGGCGGAGCCATGGTGAGCCGACTGTTGGACCAAGGATATTCGGTCGCTGTATTGGGAAACCGCGACCGCACGTACTTGGACGCCGCGATTGACCGAGGCGCCCGCGAGATGCGAAACGCCCAAGAACTGGCTCAGGCCAGCGACATCGTGATGCTGTGCATGGGCACCTCCGAACAGGTCGAGAGCCGAATGCACGGTGCAGATGGAGTGATTGCGGGATTGAAGTCCGGCGCGATTGTCATCGACTTTGGCACCTCGCTTCCTGGCAGCACACGCGCCTTGGCCGAGGAGGTTGCCGCAGCTGACGGAAGCTATCTTGATGCACCGCTTGGCCGGACACCTTCACACGCGCTAGAAGGCAAGCTCAACATTATGACGTCTGGCGACAAGGCTGCCTTTGACAAGGCCGAGCCGACACTGAAAGATTTGGGCGAAAACGTTTTTTACCTTGGCCCCGTTGGGTCCGGGCACACGATCAAGCTGATCAACAACTTCTTCGGAATGACCGTTGCGAACGCGATGGCCGAAGCCTTTGCCATGGCTGACATCACCGGTGTTGACCGCAAGCAGCTGTATGATGTGATGGCCGCAGGGCCGCTGCATTCCGGAATGATGGATTTCGTCAAAGCCTATGGCGTTGAGAGCGACCCAAATCAGCTGGCCTTTGCCATCAAGAACGCGGCAAAAGACCTCGGGTATTATGACCGAATGGCGCGCGAGGCGGGCGTTACCAGCGTGATGTCGCAGGGCGCGCTTTCGGCGCTGAATGACGCCCGCGACCACGGTCAGGCGGATGACATGGTAAGCCAGATGGTTGACTACTACGTTAAGCGTTTCAACACTTGATCGATGGCCGTCTCCGCCAACCCCACCGCTGACCTGCCGCGCCTTGGCATTGTGCTGATGTTGATGGCGTGGCTGTTCTTTTCGTTGGTTGACCTTGGGGCCAAGTGGTTGGCGTTGGCCGGAGTGCCGGCATTTCAGTTGGCGTTCATGCGCTATGCGGGGCACTTCGTGATCTCAGTGGGCGTGATCGCCAAGGGCGGGATAGAGGCCGGTCGGTTCAAGACTGACCATCCATGGCAGGTGATAAGCCGGGCCTTGCTGCTGATCTCGGCGACCGTTTTCAATTTTTATGCCCTACGGTTTTTGCCACTGACCGTTGTGTCGGCAATCATGTTCTCAAGCCCGGTCATCGTGTGCTTTCTGTCCGTCTTTGTATTGAAAGAAAGCGTGGGCCCATGGCGTTGGGCGGCTATCATCCTGGGCTTTCTGGGGGTGTTGGTTGTCGTACGGCCGTTTGGTTCGGCCTTTCATCCGACCATGCTGCTGATCGTATATAATGCCACCGCTTTGGCCTTGTACTCGATCATGACGCGCAGGCTGTCCGGGGTCGTTGCCGTGGACACTATGCAGTTCTACCTCGGGCTTACCGGTACGGTGGTCCTGTTGCCGTTCGCCATCTGGTTTTGGGTCCAGCCAGAAAACACGTGGAGCCTGATTGTACTGATCGGCCTTGGTGTGTTTGGCTGGTGCGGGCATCAACTGCTGACGAACGCGCATCGGTTTGGAACGGCGAACCAGTTGATGCCATTCACCTATTCGTTCCTAATCTACGTGGCAATCTGGGGTTATCTGTTCTTTGACACGGTACCGGACGCATTCACGTTGGCGGGGGCTGCGCTGATCATGGCTGCCGGTCTCATCATCTGGAAAAGAGAAAAGAAATGACGCGAATTGCCTGCATCGGCGAAGCAATGATCGAATTGTCCATGCTGGAAACCGGCGCGAAGGTGGGCGTCGCGGGGGATACGCTGAACACTGCCATCTACATGCACCGTGCCGCGCCTGACCTGCAGGTGGAGTATGTGACATGTCTAGGCGACGATCCGTTCTCAAGGCGTATCGTGGACTTCATCGCCAGTCATGGCATCGGAACATCAGGCATCCGTATCATTCCGGACGCCTCTCCGGGACTATACGCGATCACGACATCTGCGGACGGTGAACGCAGCTTTACCTATTGGCGCAGCGAGGCAGCCGCCCGTCAGCTTTTTGCCGATCACGACTTCAGCCCGCTGAACGGTTACGACGTGCTGTACTTGTCAGGGATTTCCGTGGCCATTCTTCCGCATGCAGTCAGGCTTGCGCTTCTGGACTGGCTCGAAGGCTCTTCCGTCCGGTTGGTATATGACAGCAACTTTCGTCCGCGTCTTTGGGACAGCGTCCAACACGCTCGGCAGATTAACCAACGGCTTTGGCAACGTGCAGACATTGCCCTGCCGTCCATTGACGACGAGATGGCATTGTTCGGGGAAAGCGCGGACCAGGTGGCTGCACGCTTTGCCGATCATCACGGTGTTGGTGCGTTGAAACGCGGAGAGAATGGCCCTTTATCCATCGGGCAGAACACTGACCAAACCTATGAACCTGCCGAAAACGTGCTGGATACGACAGCGGCGGGCGACAGTTTCAACGGTGGGTACCTCGCGGCCTTGCTGATGGGAAAATCACAGGCCGAGGCCCTGATGGCTGGACACAATCTGGCTTCCACCGTTGTTCAGTTCCGCGGCGCGATCATTCCCGGATAAGTGGCGCGAGATCCTCAGCACCAACGAGACCCAAAAGCGGCACTACCGGGTCCGGCTGCTTGACGGCCTTGGCAATTTCCGACGCGCAAGGATCGTTCAGCGCCCTGCCCTTTGCGATCTCGGACATGCAATAGGAGATCCAGGCCCGCATCCCTGCAATCACCGCCTGAGAGCCGGTCTCACGGAGTGTGGGAACAAACCGATACGGCAGCTTCTGGCTGCCATCCATCGCGATTTGGTCCAGACGATGCGCCAGCTCGGGGTTTTCAAAGCGGCGCAACAAAGCCTCGGCATAATCCGGAACCTGTGCTTGCAGTGCAGCGGGCAGCGTTGCGCCCGCATCCTTCATCAACTCAGAAACCAGCGGGCGCAAAACCGGGTCTCGAACCGCTTCGTGGACGTAGGTCATGCCCCGCTCCAACCCGGCATAAGCCAACAGGGAATGGGCACCGTTCAACATGCGCAGCTTTCGCATCTCGTGCGGGGCTACGTCATCGACCAGTTGCACTCCCGGCCAATCCGGGTGCGGACCGGAGAAACTGTCTTCGATCACCCACTCCGAGAACGCCTCGGTCGGAACAGCCATAGGATCGCCGCTGATTGCGCGAACGGCGTCCGTGGTAGCCGGGGTGATCCGGTCGACCATCGCGTTGGGAAAGCGAACAGAGTCCCAATTCACGTCCAGACCGGCTGCTTCCGCAAAATCGGCAACTGCCGTTTCGAGCGTCTTGCCGTTTTCCATGCGATTGTCACAACTTAGTACCGTTACTGGCTTGCGCCGTTCCGCAAGGCCATAAGCTAAAAACCCGATCAGCGTCGCAGGCTCTTGCCCTGCCAGATCGGCGGCAATCGCCGGGTCCTGAAGGTTCAGCTTGCCCGCGGCGTCCAAGTGATAACCTTTCTCGGTTACGGTTGCCGAAATGATCTCGGCATCCGCCATCACATCGAATATCTCTGCGCGATCCTTGGGCGCGACCAGAACGTCACGCAGAGCTTTGATGCGCCGGACTCCCTGCCCCTGTACGCACAAATCGTACTCGAAACCCTGTCGGGCCAATCCATCCCGAACCGAGGATGAACGCAGGCTGACGCCGACAACGTCCCATCCGCCCGCTTGATCCGTGTAATCCAGCAAATGCGCCCGGGCAAAGTTTCCAAGGCCGAAATGAAGAATTGTACCCATTTACCTTTGCAACCCGTAAACCTGTTTCGCCAGATCGACCGCCAGCAATCGCGCCAGATGCTCGGCACTGTCCCGATCGAAATAGCCGCGCGCAACCTGCTCGGCCAGATGAATCGCCACACCCCGTCGCCACAGGTCGTGACGTGCAGGAATGGACAGGAAAGCCCGCGTGTCGTCATTGAAACCGGCCAGATTGTAATATCCGGCCGTTTCAACGACCTGATCGAAATACCGCGCAATCCCGGCTGGGCTGTCGTAGAACCACCAAGGCGGCCCGATCCGAAGGCACGGCCAATGTCCCGCCATCGGGGCCAGTTCGCGGGCATAGGTGCTTTCGTCCAGTGTGAACAGAATGATGCGCAGTTCCGCCGAGTTACCGACCCGGTTCAACAGCGCCTCAAGGCCCGTGACCCAATCCATCGCGATTGGAATGTCGGCCCCCTTGTCCCGTCCAAAGTCCCGCAGTACCGCGTGGTTCGTGTTGCGCTTGCTGCCAGCATGTATCTGCATTGTCAGACCATCATCGACAGACATCTGCGCCATTTCGATCAGCATATGCCCATAGAACCGGCGAGCATCCTGTTCGGTACCTTCCCGCCGTCTCAGCCGCTGGTACAGCGCATCCGGGTCGTCCAGCCACTCGGTCTTTATGCGTTCGATACCGTGGTCGGTGGCAGTACATCCCAGCTGGATGAAATAAGCCCGCCGCATTCGCAGCGCGTTGAGGTAGCCAACATAGCTGTCCAGATCGCAGTCTGTCAGCTCGGCCAACTTATTCAGGTTCTGTACGAACTCCGGGTCCGCCCCATCCAAAACCCCGTCTGGGCGGAACGTCGGAACAACCCGCCCGCCCCAACCGCTTGTTCGAATCTCCCGATGCTCAGCCAGGCCGTCGAGAGCCGAATCTGTGGTGGCCAGAACCTCGATCCCAAACCTGTCGAACAAAGCCCTCGGGCGAAATTCGGGACGCGTCAGCTTTTCTGAGATCTCATCATAAATCAGGTCAGCCGTGCGAGAAGACAACGCCTCAGACACGCCCAGCGTTTCGTGCAGCACGTAGCTTATCCAGATCCGGGATGGCGTTCCCAGAAACAGATGCCAGTGTTCGGCAAAGGTGCGAAAAACGGCGCGGGGATCCTTCTTTCGCCCCTTTTCCCCAACGCCAAGTTCGGACAAGGGAACGCCCTGCGAATAGAGCATACGGAATACGTAATGGTCGGGAACCACAAGCAGCTCTGCCGGGTTGGGAAACGGCTCATCGGTTGCAAACCACCCCGGATCGCAGTGACCATGCGGAGACACGATTGGCAGGTCCTTGATGCCCAAGTACAGGTTTTCTGCCATGCCATTCAAATTGCCAGTCAATTCTGCCTCCGATACTGCTGCCCGCAATTGTTAACACAGTTTTTAATGGTTGCATCTTTCCCGTTCGAACCCGCAGACTGACCGTGTGATCCGGGGGAATGAATGAATATTGCGCTGATTGGTTTGGGGATGGTTTCGGGCACGCATGTCGCTGCCATTCAAGCATCGGATCAAGGCCTCAGTCTTGCCGGCGTCCTCGGGCGCAACTCTGAAAAAGCAGCTGGGTTCGCGCGGCGAAACGGCACCCGCGCATTCGGCTCGATCGAGGAAATCGCAGACGACCCAAACGTCGACTTTGCGATCATCGCAACACCGCCCGATCAGCGCTCAGAGTTGGTTCGGGTTCTTTCGAGCGCTTCGAAACCGATCCTGATGGAAAAGCCCATCGAGAGAACGCTGGGCGCCGCGACGGCCATCGTCGAGCAGTGCGAGGTATCCGGTGTGCCGCTGGGCATAGTCTTTCAGCACCGCGCCCGCGCCGCCTCGCAGGCGCTGAAATCAGCCATTGAACAGGGTGAGCTGGGCGCGATCGCCACGGTGGAGATCCGTGTCCCCTGGTGGCGCGATCAGAGCTACTATGACGAGCCGGGTCGCGGCACTTATGCGCGCGACGGAGGCGGTGTCATGATCTCGCAGGCAATCCACACGCTTGACCTTGCGATGTGGCTGCTGGGGCCGATCTCGGACATTCAAGCCATGATGAGAAAAACTCCGTTACACGATCTCGAAGCTGAGGATTGGGCAGGTACAATCTTTGAAATGGATAACGGCGCAGTGGGCACTATGATGGCGACTACTGCCGAATATCCCGGGGCCGCTGAGTCCATTACCATCCAAGGCACACGCGCCAAAGCGCATCTGGAGTCAGGTGTCCTGACCTTAACGACTTTCGATGGTCATAAATCCACGGTTGGCGAAACGTCCGCCACAGGCGGAGGGGCCGATCCCATGGCGTTCACCCATGCTTGGCATCAGGCGGTCATCGAGGATTTCGCCAAGGCTGTTGCCGATGGCACGCTGCCCATGGCCACCGGACGCAGTGCCCTTTTGACCCACGCCGTCATAGACGCGATGCAGATCGCCAATCGAACCGGCCAGAAAACACGAGTCATCTCATGAGCCTGACCTGCGTCGCCCTTGGCCTGGACCACCGCCATATCTATGGCATGACGGAAAACATGCGTAAAATCGGCGTGGACTGCGTTGGCTACTGGACACAAGGCGATCCGGAAACGCTTCCGGGCTACGTCAAAAGGTTTCCCGATATTCCGCGGCTGGCCCGACTGGAAGACGCCCTAACCAGTGGGGCGGATCTGGCGCTGATTTCGGCGATACCGGCAGATAGGGCCGCGTTGACGATCCGCGCCATGCAAAACGGCATGGATGTCATGAGCGACAAGCCGGGCTGCACGACGTTCGAGCAACTCGACCAGATCAAGCGAGCGGTCGCCGACACCGGTCGAATCTGGTCGGTGAATTTTTCCGAACGATTTGAAACGCCCGTCAGCACCCGGGCGACCGAGTTGGTCGAGTCCGGTGCCATCGGGCGCGTGATCCAGACGGTTGGGCTTGGCCCGCACCGATTGAACCGGACAACCCGGCCGGATTGGTTTTTTCAGCGTGACCGCTATGGCGGCATTCTGACCGACATCGCCTCGCATCAAATCGATCAGTTCTTGCATTACACAGGTTCGAAAACCGCAGAAATCACGAACGCTTATGTGGCGAACTACGCAAACCCCAAAGATCCCGGATTGCAGGATTTCGGAGAACTCAATCTAAGAAGCGAGAATGGCACCGGGTACATCCGGGTTGACTGGTTCACGCCGGATGCCTTGCCAAACTGGGGGGATGGTCGTCTGACGATCCTCGGAACCGAAGGATATATCGAGTTGCGGAAATACGTCGATGTGGGTGGGGCCTCAGGGACAGACCATCTGATCCTCGTCAATGGTGAAACCTGCCAAAAGATCGACGCAGCCGACGCCAGCCTTCCCTACTTCGCGCGCCTGGCCGATGACATCCGCAACCGGACCGAAACCGCGATGACACAGACCCACTGCTTTACGGTCATGGAACTGGCACTGCACGCGCAGGAAGTGGCGGAACGCAGATGATCAACGTTGCGATCCTTGGCGCAGGTATCGGTGCGCAACATCTGGACGCTCTGGAACGGCTTGACCGCACCTTCCGCGTAGCCGCCGTGGTCGACCAGAATACGGACCGGATCGAACAGATACGGCAGAACTCGGATTTTCGAGCACTAACCAACATTCAGGACGCTCTGGATGATCCGGCGATTGATGTCATCGACATCTGCCTACCGCCGCATCTGCATGTACCAACCACGCTTGCGGCACTGGCCGCAGGAAAACACGTTGTCTGCGAAAAGCCTCTTGCGACCTCGATGCAAGATGTGGATCGGATCACGGCAGCCACACGCAGCGCGGGCAAGCAGGTGTTTCCGGTGTTTCAATACCGGTGGGGGCCGTCACTGGCCCAACTGCGCCACCTGCAGCGCGCAGGCCTGACCGGAGCGGTCCAAACTGCCGCGCTTGAGACCCATTGGTCCCGCGGGGCAGACTATTACGCGGTGCCGTGGCGGGGAACATGGGCCGGTGAACGCGGCGGCGCAGTGCTGGGCCATGCCATCCACAACCATGATCTGCTGACTCATATCGCGGGTGATATCGCCTGGGTGTCTGCAATGGCCACAACGCGGGTAAACCCGATCGAGACCGAAGACTGTGCCGCGATCTGCTTTGGCATGACTTCCGGAGCTTTGTGCACAAGCAATATCACCCTGGGCGCCGCCACGGACGAAACCCGCCTGCGGCTCGTCTTTGAAAAGGTGACCGCCACCTCTGGCAACGAACCCTATGCCCCAGGTCAAACGCCCTGGACATTCGTCGCGCGGGACCCTGTGTATCAAGCCGCTATCGACGAGGCCCTTGCAGCCGCCACTGACGAGCCAACAGGTTTCGAAGGGTTCTTTACCGAAGTCGGCAGGGCGCTGCGGTCCGAGGCAAATTCGGCCGTTACGCTGAAGGATGGCGCTGCATCCATCGGCCTTGTGACAGCGATTTATCACGCGGCGCGCACCGGGCAGCGCGTTGCTCTTCCCATCAGTTCCGATCACCCGCTGTATGAAGGATGGCTGCCATGAAACAATGCTGGCGTTGGTTCGGACCCGATGATCCGATCGCCCTTGCCGCTCTCCATCAAGTCGGGGTTCAGGGCATCGTCACCGCGCTGCATCACATCCCGCCGGGACAGCCCTGGGACGAACCAAGCATCGCCGATCGGCAAGCAGTTCTGGCTACTGCCGGGTACAGTTGGGACGTTGTCGAAAGCCTGCCCGTTTCCGAGGCGATCAAAACACAGTCCGCAGACATGGCTGAACATCTGCAGGCGTATAAGTCCAGCCTCAGGTCCCTGTCCGCCCGTGGCATCAAAATCGTTTGCTACAACTTCATGCCAATCCTGGATTGGACGCGCACCGCCCTTCGCGCACCGCAGCCGCACGGCGGAACGGCCATGCTGTTCGACCTGACCGATTTTGCTGCTTTCGACATACATATTCTTGAACGTCCGGGCGCGTCCGAAGACTATTCCAGCGTCGTCCAGCAAACGGCCAAGGATCGCTTCTTGCGCATGTCGGATGAATCCAAGGCCCAGTTGCAACACAATGTCACTGCGGGGTTGCCCGGCGCCAACGATCAGTGGAGCGTGCAGGACGTGCGCGCTTTGTTGCAGACCTATGCACATATCGACCGTGACCGGCTTCGCGCAAACCTGATCGACTTCCTGTCAGAAGTCGCCCCAGTCGCCCAAGAACTGGAACTACGCTTGTGCTGTCATCCAGATGATCCGCCGTTCTCGTTGCTTGGTCTGCCGCGGATCATGTCCAGTACCGATGACTACGGCGCCGTTCTGGATGCGGTTGATTTGTTGGCGAACGGCGCAACGTTGTGTACCGGATCGCTGGGAGTGTCTCCCGAATTTGATGGGCCGGACTTCGTGCGCAGGCATGGCGACCGAATTCACTTTGTCCATCTGCGGAATACCCAACGCATCGCCGGGTCAGACAGCCAGAAGCCGGACTTCTTTGAGGCCTCGCATCTGGAGGGCGACACCGACATGGTCGGCACAATTCGCGAACTGATGAACGAACAGCGCCGCCGCAAATCCCAAGGGCGTCGCGACTGGCAAATTCCGATGCGGCCCGACCACGGACAAGAACTGCTGAGCGATCTGGGCGGACACAGTACTCCCGGCTATCCGTTGATCGGGCGTATGCGCGGGCTTGCGGAACTGCGCGGCATCATGGCGGCGTTCTCGTAACGCGTCGGATCAGGCGGTTTCTTTTCGCCCGCAACACTTCTTTGCTTGCCTGAGCGCCGCATTCTTCGTTTACTTACGTTACGTAAACGGGCAGCGGGGTGTCTTCCGGACTCGCCCGACGTCTGTTCAAGACGCGTGAAACTCCCGCGAAAACCGATGCGATTAGGCATCATTTTTCGAAACGCCTGCCATACGGCAACGGCGAAATATCGGGAGGAGCCCAAATGAATACTGTAGGCGTAATAGGTCTTGGCGACATGGGCAGCGGCCTTGCCAAGAACCTGATCAAGAATGGCTTCGAAACATCAGGTTTCGACCTGAGCGAGACGCGCATGACGGCATTTGCTGACATGGGCGGCCGGCCCAAGGACAGCGTGGGACAGGTCGGTCGACACGCCTCCAGTGTGTTTGTCATGGTGATGAACGGAGATCAGGCCCGCGATGTCATTCTGGGTGAAAACGGGCTGGTTGCGAACATGGCCAAAGGCGGAACGGTCATCCTGTCGGCGACCATTACCCCGGCCGAAGCCCGCGCCATCGGGCAGGATATGGAAGGCTCGGGGATTAACTTAATCGACACGCCGGTCTCAGGTGGGTTTCCCGGCGCGCAGAACGGCACATTGACGATGATGGCTGCCGGTGCTGCGGATGTGCTGGACCGAAATGCAGAAGTCATGCAGGCAGTGTCGGCAACAATTCATCGGGTCGGCGAAAACGTCGGCGACGGGCAAACCGTGAAAGCCTGCCTGCAATCCCTGATCGGATCGATCTTTTCCGCCACATTCGAGGCTGCAGCCCTGGCGGCCAAAGCCGGTGTCAGCGGTCAGGCATTACTTGATGTGTTCTCCTCATCCAGCGCGGGGTGCGGCGTCGTGAATTCCGCCCTTGAAAACATCATTGATCGCAAGTTCGAGGCCACCGGCAGCCATATCGCAACCATGCACAAGGACCTGACGATCTCGCTGGCACTGGCCGGTGCGTTGGGCGTTCCAATGCACACAGCATCATCCGCTATGCAGATCTTTCACGCAGGAAAAACCAAATACCCGAATGGTGACAACTGGGTGTGTACTCGCGTCATCGAAGAAATCGTTGACGCAGAATTGCATCGCTGAGGGGACCGGACATGAAACTAGGTGTGATTTGCGACGGCATTTCCCGCGATTTGCTGCATGCCGTTGACGTGATGGACGAATTCGGTCTGGACTATGCAGAGCTTCAATTCGTTGGCGATGCGGAGGTCGGGGATCATTCCCCGCAGCAAATTGCCGAGATCGACGCGCTTTTGCGCGACCGGGGCAAGCCTGTGTCATGTCTGTCGCGCCATATCTTTGCGGGGATGACAGCTGCCAATAGGCCCGGCGACGACCTCCACACTCGGCATATGGACGCCTTGAAACGCGTAATCGACATGGCGCATGTTGTTGGGTCTCCGCTGGTTCGGATCATGACCCAACGAAAAGAGCAGATACTGTGGGGAAAAAACGGCGCCGAGAAGTGGAACGTAGCGCATGGGGTATGGGACTCGATGCCGCCGCTGATCGCGCCGGCGGTTGAACTGGCAAGAGCTGAGGGCGTGACGCTTGTCGTGGAAACCGGAAACGGCACGCTGGTCAATTCCAACTATACAGCCCGCAAGCTGATTGACGAGTTGGACGCAAAAGACTCTTTGAAAGTGCTGTGGGACCCCGGAAACAACTGCTGGTGCCATGAACTGGCATATCCGGACGCTTATGAAGAACTGCGCGGCGGCTATCTGGGTCACATTCACATCAAGGACGTGAAGGTCGACACGCCACGGGCAACGCTGGAAGTGCGCCGCATGGGGGAAGGTCAGCTTGCGCCTTTGTTCCAACCCATCGCGGACGCGCTTAGATCCGACGGCTATGATGGCGTCATTTCTTTCGAAAGCGTTTATCACCCCGACAACGGGAATTTCGAAGATGGTTTTCGTCTGTGTGTGGACCAGTTCAAAAGCCTGTTTGCATAAAAATGTAGTCAATATGCGTTCAAAATCAAAATCTTGACCCCCATTGCTGAATGCCAAGTGAGATGTAGAAAGCTGGGCGCGCTCGCGTGAAATCAAGGAAAGGGCCTGCTGGATGAAACAACAGTTTTTTGACCTGTCCATTGAAACGCCGGGCAAATCCCTCATCGACATCAGCGGGATCGTTCAGCGTGCGGTGTCCGAACACGAATTTGTCTCGGGCCTGCTGACCCTTTGGTGCGTCCACACCGGTGCCGCGCTATTGGTGCAGGCCAATGCCGATCCCGATGTGCTCAAGGATATCGAGACGTTCTTCGAGAAACTCGTACCCAAGTCACCAGGCAAGTATCACCACCGCCCGACCGAGGACGACAACGCTCCATCGCATCTGCGGGCGCTGTTGACGCAAACTCAGGTATCGATCCCGGTCGAACACGGGCAGCTTCCGCTGGGTCGCGTACAAAGCCTGTACCTGTTCGAACATCGGGAAGCACCCAAGGCACGCCGATTGAAGGTGCACTACATCGGGACGTGATGCCTTGGATCACATGGAGCGTTGGCAGTGCTAACGCCCCATCCAGCCCCCGTCGACTACAACGATTTCACCGTTGACGAAGTCCGACGCAGCGGAGGCCAGAAAGACCACCGGTCCCGCAAAATCAACAGGCGTACCCCAACGGCCTTGGGGTGTTCGTTCCAGGATCGACTTCGACCGGACCGGATCATCCCGCAGGGCTTGGGTGTTGTCGGTCGCGATGTAGCCAGGCGCGATCGCATTCACGTTTACGCCCTGCCCGGCCCATTCGTTGGCCAAGGCTTTGGTCAGCTGTCCAATCCCGCCTTTCGAGGCCGCATAGCCCGGAACGGTGATGCCGCCCTGAAAAGTAAGCAGCGATGCCGTGAAAATGATCTTCCCCGAGCCGCGCGCCAGCATGTCCTTGCCGATCTCGCGTGACAGAACGAACTGCGAGGACAGGTTCACCTCCATCACTTCGTCCCACCAGTCGTCCGGGTGTTCGGCGGCGGGTTTGCGTTTGATCGTGCCGGCATTGTTGACAAGTATATCAGGGGTTTGTCCGTCGGCCCTCAACTGATCAATGAACCCATGCAGCGCGGCGCGATCCGAAAAGTCGCATTGGTAGGCCCGGAAATTGCGTCCCATCGCCGTCACGGCTTTTTCGACATCCGAGCCAGACAGCTCGAGCGAGGCGGACACTCCGATGATATTGGCTCCGGCCGATGCCAATGCTTCGGCCATACCGCGCCCGATACCGCGTTTGCACCCGGTCACAAGGGCCGTCTTTCCCGTCAGGTCGAAACTTTGCAAAACACTCATGAACGCGGTCCTACTTCGATCAGGCTTTTCATTGCGGTTGGGCTGCGATCCAGTGCTTCGAACGCGGCCTGGATGTCTGCCAGAGGGCTGACGTCCGTGATCACAACATCCGCGTCCACTCCGCCCGAAGCGACAACTGCAATGGCTTTCTCGTAATCCTCTGGCTCATAGACCCGAGCACCGATCAGTCGCAGCTCTCGCCAGAAGAACTGGAACAGGTCGATCTGGGGCTTTTGAGCATGGATCGCGACCATTACGATCCGGGCCCGAGTCGCGGCAACGGCGGTCATTGCATCGACACCGGGCTGCGTTCCTGACACCTCGAAAACCACATCTGCCCCTTTGTCGCCCGTGCGCGCGTTGATTGTGGACACCAGATCGGTTTCGATTGGGTTGATCGTGTCAAAGCCAAGTTTTTCAGCAATCGCAAGACGGTTCGGATTCACTTCGGAAATCACGACATTTCCACCCGCGTCCCGCGCAACCATGGCAACCAGGATGCCAATCGGGCCGCCGCCGATAACGACAACGTCCTCTCCAGGTTGCAGGTCAGACAGCCGCACATCGTGGCAGGCAACGGCAACCGGCTCGATCAGCGCCGCGTGATCCATGCGCAAGTCATCCGGCAGAACGTGCAACGTGTGGGCCGGAACAGTCCAGATCTCTTGCATCGCGCCATCGGTGTCGAGGCCGAGAAACTTGAGATTCTGACAGATATGCTGATGCCCCCGCTTGCAAGCTGGGCATTCTCCGCAGTGATCAAGCGGTCGGACAACGACCTTCTGGCCGGGTTCGACCGTATCGACGCCCTCGCCCACCGCTTCGACCACACCTGACATCTCATGCCCAATAACCCGGTTCAGGCCGACGCGGGCATCCATGTTGCCGTGGTAGACGTGCATATCCGTCCCACAAATCCCACAATAGGCAACACGAATGGCAGCCTCGCCGGGACCCGGATCTGTCGCTTGGGCTTGCTCTACTGCAAAGCTCTTATCGCCCCTGTAGTATGCGGCAGTGATCGTCTGGGTCGTCATCTATGCATCTCCTTGTGTTCCGCATTCAATTTGTCCCAGTCGAATTCCACTCCGGTTCCCGGGGTATCCGGGGCCACGGCCAGACAGTCTTCGACAACTAGTGGACGGGTCGTGTACTGGTCTATCGGGAATGAGTGTACTTCTAGCCAGCCTGCGTTGGGTTGCGCAGAAACAAGGCTGACGTGCAGCTCCTGCATCCCATGACTGCAAACCGGAATGCCGTGCTGTGCGCTTAGCGCGGCCACGCGCAGCCAGCCGGTGATTCCACCGCAGTTTGAGGCATCGGGCTGGATAAAACTCAGTTTCGCGTCATCAAAGGCGTATTCAAATTCGTGTATGGTGTGCAGGTTTTCACCCATGGCAAGGGGAACGCCCGTCGCTTCGACAATTCGGCCATAACCTTTGTAGTCGTCTGGAATTGTCGGTTCCTCGAACCACAGGATATCGCAGTCGGCGAACCCTCTGGCAGCGACGATGGCCTGTTCGACACTCATAGAGTAATTCGCATCGACCATGAAGAACCGGTCCGGCCCCAGCATCTCGCGCACCGCCCGGGCACGTGCAAGATCGTAGGCCAGGTCTGGTTGACCGACCTTGATCTTGACTGCGTTGAACCCACGCGCAAGGTACCCTTCGGTCTGACGCAGCAGTTTCTCCAACGAGAAATTCAGGTCGATCCCGCCGGCATAGGCCTTGCACCTTTTCGACGCTCCACCGGCCATCTGCCACAAAGGCGCATTCTGCGTTCTGCCGCGAATATCCCACAGTGCAATATCTACGGCCGAGATGGCAAACGAGGCGATCCCGCCCCGTGCGACGTAGTGCACGTGCCACTGCATGGTATCGTACAGGCTTTCGATCTGTTCGGCGTCTTGTCCAACAAGGAACGGTGCCAGGTCATGCTGGATCATCGCCAAGATGGCATGGCCACCCTTGCCCCCGGTATAGGTATACCCGACCCCCTCGACCCCATCCGAGGTTTGAATGGTGACAGTGATCAATTGAAAAAACGTGTGATCCCCATGTTTGGCATCGACTAGGACTTCGGCGAGCGGAACGTTGAACAGCCGCGCTGATACACTTTCTATGCGATTCATTAACCTAAGACCTTCTGCTGCCTGGCAATAACCCGAGACTGTAGAAGGATGACCGCAAATAGAAAGCCTCCACGTATGACCATTTGCCAATAGGCACTGAAACTGATGGTGCCCTGACCGTTTTCAAAGTTTAGAACGTTGAAGACCAGCCCCAGCAACAGCGCGCCAGCGACCGTCGCAGGGATCGATCCCATCCCACCCGTCAACAAAGTGCCGCCTACAACCACAGAAGCGATGGCTGACAATTCCCATCCGATGCCTTCAAGGGGTTGCCCAGCTCCAAAACCCGAGGCCAGAAAGACTCCAGCTAGCCCCGCACAGCCACCCGACAGCAGGTAGACAAAAGCCTTGGCGCGATTGACCTTCAGACCCATGAGGTTCGAGGCATCCTCGCTGCCACCGATCGCCAAGACGGTCCGCCCGATGGTTGTTCTTTCCAGCACCAGCCAAAGTGCCAGAGTCAGTCCGGCCACGATGACGATCGCCCATGGAAACAGACCAAAGGCCTGCCCCATGCCAAGCTTGGTGAAGTTCGACCCCCAATCGACCGAAATTGTCTGGGCGCCCGAAATCACCAATGCGCCGCCTTTTGCGGCCAGCATGGTGGCCAGCGTGGCGATGAAGGGCGGGATCCGAAGGATGATTATGCAAAAGGCGTTGATCGCCCCGAAACCAACCCCGGCAAGAACGGCCCCCGGCAACGCAACCTGAATCCCATACGGGCTGAGATAGGCCGCAACAACCGAGGTAAACGCCGCCACGGATCCGACCGACAGATCAATCCCGCCGGTCATGATCACAAAACACATGCCCAGCGCAATCGCGATGAACATCGCGTTGTAATTCAGGAAAGACGAGAAATTGTAGGCGCTGCCAAAGTTGTCATAGCGCATCAGCCCGAACAGAATCAAAGCCAGCAGTGCGATCCACACCGTCACCGAGGCCGAATTACGTCGAAGGTATTTTCGCAGGTCAAAAGCCGTTTCATCCAACATCGATTAAACCCTCCGAAACTGCTGGACCCAAACGGCCAGGATAATGATGACGGCCTTGGCGATCAGTGCAACTTCGTCCTCTACCCCGTTGGCCAACAATGTATATTTGACCAACTGGATGATGACGGCACCCAGTATGGCACCAAAGATCGGCGCTCGCCCGCCTTGCAAAAGAGCCCCGCCAACAACCGCGGCCGCGATGGCATCAAGCTCCATCAGATTGCCGTTGCGCGCGGCGTCCGAGGCCGAGTTGATTGCAACCACGATCAAACCGGCTAGGCCCGCAAGCACCGCGCAGATGACATAGGCCCCGATCTTGACCCGTCGGACGGGACCACCCGACAGATAGGCCGCACGTTCATTGCCCCCTATGGCCAACAGGTAACGGCCCCATGTGGTTCTGGTGATCACCCAAAACAGCACACAGGCAATGGCCAGCGCCAGCCAGCCCTGGAACGGCAAACCAAGCACTTTACCAGTTCCAAGATAACTGAATGAAGGGTTTGAAAACGTCTGCAGGTTCCCGTTCGTCAAGACTTGGGCAATACCGCGACCAGAGATGAAGAGAATGAGCGTCGCAACAATGGGCTGCACGTTCAACACGGCAACCATCACGCCGTTGAATACCCCGCATAGCCCCGCAATGAACAGCGGCAGGACAATGGCCAAAGTGACGCCTAGCATCGGATTGGCAGCGCCCAGATCCGACAGAAAGATCAGCGGAGCAAGCGCCCCCGCCAGCGCCATGACCGCCCCAACCGACAGATCGATCCCACCCGTGGCGATTACCAGCGTCATCCCCATGGCCACGATGGCGATCGTAGCGACCTGGCTGATATTTACGAACAGGGTTTGCAGTTGCAGGAAATTAGGTGTGAAAAACGCGTTGAACACTAATAGGGCGACCAACGCGGCGATGCCGCCGTGAAAGCGGAAGGGCATTGATGCGACCCGTTGCGGCAACTTCATTGCGCGGTCCATGAACCAGTTCCTTCTTCATGATGCGCAAGCGCGCGCACCAGTATGTTCTCGGTGACCCCGGGGTTGGTCAGTTCCTTGACCGAGCGTCCCTCGTGCATGACAACGATGCGGTCAGCGCCTTCCACCAGTTCTTCGAATTCCGAACTGATGAGGACGACACCAAACCCCTTCTCGACATAAGACCGAATGAACGATTGGATCTCTCGCTTGGCGCCAACATCCACGCCTCGGGTCGGCTCGTCGAGTATCAGGATGTCGGGCTGCGTCGCCAGCCAGCGGGCAAGCAACACCTTTTGCTGGTTGCCGCCGGACAACTCGCGAATGGGCTGGTCCATATGCGCCGCCTTGATGCCCAGATCGTCGATGAACGCCTGAACGATTTCGCGCTCGCGGGCAAAGTCGATTTGACCACGGCTGGCCAGTTTCGGCAGCAGGGCCAGCGTCATGTTCTCGCGCACGGACATGTCTGGAATGATCCCTTCGGCCTTGCGATCTTCGGTCAGAAAGCCGACGCCGTTCGCGATCGCGTCACCCGGTCCGGACGGTTGACCGACCGTGCCATGCAACTCGATTGCGCCGCTGCGTTTCCCGTCCACTCCGAACAAAGCGCGCGCCGCCTCGGTCCGGCCAGAGCCCAGCAATCCGCCCAGCCCAACGATTTCCCCGCGGTGGAGCGTGAGGTCGAAATGCGTCAGCCGCGGGCCTGTTGAAACAGAGTCCGCCCGCAAAACGATATCGCCTTTCTTGGCCTTGGCACCTGCGAAGTCCGTCAGACCGTCTGCCGCGATCTCATCCTTGTTGCGGCCCAGCATGTCCGCGATCATTTCCAGTTTGGTCGTGTCCTGGACGTTACGCCTGCTGACGGTGCGCCCATCTCGCATCGTTGTGACTCGATCGCATATTTGGAACAGCTCATCGAGGAAATGCGAAACATAAAGAACAGACACGCCCTGTTTCTTCAACTCGCGCACAACACCGAACAGCACCTCGACTTCGCTGGCATCCAGCGACGACGTAGGTTCATCCATGATGACAAGTTTCGCATCCAGCGATACAGCCCGCGCAATTGCAACCAACTGCTGGATCGCTGTCGAGAAATTTCCTAACGGCTCGGTCACGTCGATATCTATGCCAAAGCGCGTAAGCACCTCGCGTGCGCGCCTGTTGCCCTCGCGCCAGTCGACCAGAAAGCCGAGACGTTTGGGCTCGTACCCCATGATGATGTTCTCGGTCACTGACCGCAGCGGTACCAGGTTGAGCTCTTGATAGATGGTGGCAATTCCGGATTCCTGCGCTTCGCGCGGAGTGGAGATGCGGCTCGGCACACCCGCCAGATGAACGTCGCCGGCATCCCGATCGTAAACTCCGGTCAGAACCTTGATCATCGTCGATTTTCCGGCACCGTTCTGGCCGATCAGCGCATGAACCTCGCCGGGCGCGATTTCCAGGTTGGCCTGGCTAAGTGCCGGTACGCCGGCAAACGACTTTTCAATTCCCGACATCGAGACGAGCGCATTCATGAGATGTCTTCCTCCGATTGCTTGCAGGCGGCGCCGACCACAGGCCAGCACCACCCACCAGGGAGAATCAATAGGCTTCGTCGATGTGATCGGCCGCATTGTCCTTGGTAAAGATGCGATCTTCGACTTTCACCCATTCCGGGATCGTCTCGCCAGCTGCGTATTTATTCATGACTTCACAAGCCAGAGGTCCGAAGAAGGGCGAGCTTTCCACCGTCACCCCCATCTTGCCATCGATAATAGCCTGAAGTGCATCGCGTGTCCCGTCGATCGAAACGATTGTCACGTCCTCGCCGGGCTTGCGGCCGGCCAGTTCCAGAGCCTGGATCGCACCGATTGCCATCTCGTCATTGTGGGCGTAGACCACGTTCACATCGGGGTGCGCCTGCAGCAGGGTTTCCATCACCTGACGACCCAGGTCGCGCGCAAAGTCACCGGTCTGAGAAGCCACGATCTCAAAGCGGTCATCCGCTGCAATCGCGTCGTCGAAACCTTTTTTGCGGTCATTTGCAGGTGAAGAACCAGTCGTGCCCTCCAACTGGACGATGACGCCATTGTCGCCGTCGAAATTCTCCATCAGCCACTGTGCGGCCCGGTTGCCCTGATCAATAAAATCCGACCCAAGGAACGCCACAAAATGCTCGCCCGGCTTGGCAACGGCCGGATCAACCGAGCGGTCCACCAAAAAGGTCGGGATTCCCGCTGCACGGGCCTTCATAACGGCTGGGATCAACGGCTTTTCTTCCCGCGGGGGCAGGAACAGAACGTCGATGCCTTGGGCGATCATGCTGTCCACATCCGCAACCTGCTTGGCCGCAGATCCGGCCGCATCCGTCGCGATCAGATCCCAGCCACAGGCCTCGGCTGTGTCATGGAAAGATTTCGTTTCGGCAATGCGCCACGGGTTGTTCGATTCCATCTGCGCAAAGCCGACCTTGTAGCGATCCTTCTGCTCAAGCGGTGGCAGATCCTGCGCGATCACCGTGGTGCCCAACAGCGCACCCGCGACAACCGTCGAGATCAAAAGAGTTCTGCGTTTCATGGTTATTCCTCCTCCATTGGTGCGGTCGCCTCCGTTTTGACCGCGAGTTCTCAGGTCATGCCCAATTCATGTATGTCGTCTGTTTCCTCAGATAGCCATCGAAGCCATACGCGCCGTCTTCGCCCCCAACCCCGGACAAACCCCAACCGGTGTGAAATCCCTGTACGGCCTCACCATTGGAGCGGTTCAGGTACAATTCGCCGAACTTCAAACGGCTCGGGGCCTCCATCAATCGCCGGTGCGATCCCGTAAAGAGATAGGCAGACAGCCCGAATGATGTGTCATTCGCAAATTCTATCGCCTGATCAAAATCTTCGACTCGCATGGCTGTCGCCACAGGGCCAAAGACCTCCTCTTGCATCGCGGCATTGCCGTTGTCTGAGACCTCAAGAACCGTCGGGGACATCCAGTGTCCTTTGCGGTGCGCGCTGTCCAACAGGGGCCCGCCTTCCAGATGGACCGTGGCACCTTCCGTGATGCTGCGCTTGATGATTTCGTCGACCTTGGACACCTCGGCCTTGCTGACTTTGGGACCCAGATCGCAGTCCTCCATCGGATCCCCGATCGACAAAGCACGGGCCGCAGACACGAATTTTTCAAGAAACTGATCCGCAATGCCGCGATGTAGATACATACGCTCGTTGCAGGTGCAAATCTGGCCGCAATTGGCAAACCGGGCGGCAATCGCGGCCGAAACGGCGGCGTCAATATCCGCATCCTCCATCACGATGAACGGAGCCTTACCGCCAAGCTCGAGCCGAACAACCTTGATCCGGTCGGCCGCGGCGCGAAAAATCTCTTTACCGGCTCGTGTGCTGCCGGTCATTGTGATCAGTGAGGTATCGGGGTGTTCGACCAACCGCTGCCCTACCACCGGCCCCTTGCCTGTCAGAACATTCAGAACACCGGGCGGAAACCCGACCTTTTCGGCAAGCTCGGCGATCGCGAGACCGGACAGCGGCGTGATTTCGTGCCCCAACAGAACAACAGTATTGCCCGCGACCAGCGCAGGCCCGACTTTCCTGGCGGCCAATGCCAACGGATAGTTCCAGGCCGTCAACGCAACAACAACGCCATAAGGATGACGCCGGATCTGGATTTCCTCGGACTTGTTGTCCGATGCCACTATGTCACCTGAAATCCTCCGGGCCTCCTCAGCCGCATGGCAAAGAAAGGTAACAGCGGCATCAACTTCACTTCGGGCCTGCGTGATCGGCTTGCCCTGCTCGACCGTGATCAGAGCGGCCAGACGCCCGGCGTCAATCCGGATGGCTTCGGCCAACCGCTGAACCAGTCGCGCCCGCTCGATCGCCGGGCGCGAGGACCACGAGCCAAAAGCACGATGGGCCGCCTCGACGGCCGCATCCGCATGAGCGGCACCGCCATCTGGAACTTGCGCAACGATCTCTTCATTTGCAGGGTTCTCGACACCAACCGTGTCCGCGTCAGAGTCGGTAAAGCGGCCATCGATGAACATCGAATGCCGAACCACCTGACCCAACTCCCCCACCACAGACCGCAATTTCGCCTCCCGCGTTTGCTCGGTCAGACCACATTGGCGACCGCACTGCCGATCAAAACACTAATAATATTATTTCGTCAACACTAATATTAATTACTATTCACTAATATTAGTTGCGTGTCCTCCGCATAGTCGATAAAAAGGAAGCGAACAAAAAGGTTGAGCAATGAACGATCAAGCGAACAAGGCCGGGCAGCACAGGGGCGTGGGACGAGTCGCGGGCCGGCAGCGCATAACGATGCATGATATTGCACGCGTCGCCGGGTGCTCACAGACGACAGTATCGCTGGTTCTAAACAAGAACGATTCCGTCAAAATCTCCGAGGACACAAAGCAAAGAGTCCTGGATGCCGCCAACACGCTTGGATACGCCATGCCCTCTCAACTCAGGAAACCCCAGGACAGCGCGCCTCGACCCTCGGCGTTAGACGGCACCATCGCTTTTGTCGTGGACGATCTGGCGTCGAGCCCCGAAATGGTAAACGCGTTTAATGGCGTGAAACAGGCCGTTCGGGACACGGGAAATCTTGTATTGCTGGCAGAAACCCAAAACGACCCCGAGGTCGAACCCAGAACGCTTAGGTATTTCCTCGACCAACAGGTTGCGGGCATCATTTACGCAACCGTTTTCACCCGGCGGGTGGTCGTTCCGGAAATACTCAGGCAGACCGCAACCCCGGTTCTGCTGCTGAACTGCTTTTGCGACGACCTCTCTTTTCCTGCGGTGATCCCCGGCGAAGTCGCTGCTGGACATACGGCGACCAACGCCCTGATCAAGGCGGGGCACAAACGAATTGCCACCATCACCGGCGAGCCGTTCATGGAATGCGCCGCAGGGCGAACGACCGGGTACAGAAACGCCCTTGCTTCCGCCGACATCCCATTTGACGAGGATTTGGTCATCGAGGGCAACTGGCTGCCCAGCGCAGGCTATGCTGCCACGCGCGAATTGATGGACCTGCCCTCTCCGCCAACCGCCATTTTCTGTCAGAATGACCGAATGGCAATCGGCTGCTATGAGGCGCTCAAGGAACTTGGCCTATCCATCCCCGAAGACATCTCGGTCATCGGATTTGACGATGACGAAACCGCGCGACACCTGTCGCCCCCCCTGACCTCGATGATCCTTCCAACTAGGGCGATGGGACGCTGGGTCATCGAACAGTTGTTCCACGGTCCGACGGATGGTCAGCGACACCCTCTCGTGAAGCTTGAATGCGAACTGGTGGAGCGCGACTCGATCAGCGAACCCAAACGCCGGGCCTGAAGGCGAACTCATGACGGAAACCTTCGATCATATCGTCATCGGCGGCGGCTCTGCCGGCGCAGCCGCTGCAGCGAGACTGGTCAACCAGGGCAAGTGCAGGGTTCTGGTGCTGGAGGCCGGGCATTCGCACCGCCATCCGTTGCTGGACATGCCGCCGGGTATCTTCAAGATGATCAACGGGTCCAAGTTCATGACCTACCACCAGACCGAACCGCAGGACCACCTGGACGGCCGCGTGCATGACATTCCGCAGGCCAACGTACTGGGTGGCGGGTCGTCTGTGAATGCCCAGGTCTATATGCGTGGCCGCCCTTCTGATTATGACGCGTGGGACGACCTGCTACGACAGACCAACGACAGAGTCGGCTGGGGATGGGATGATGTGCTGCCCTACTTCCGTAGAATGGAAGACAATAACAGGCTTCACAATGACCTGCATGGCAGCAACGGTCCGGTGCAGGTCTCGGATCCGGGGCATATCGACGACATGTCACGTTGGTTCGTTCAGTCGGTCCAGGCCCTTGGCGAACCATTCAACACGGATTTCAACGGCGCAACGCAGCGCGGTGTCGGTTTCTATCAGTTCACCAATCGCGCCGGCAAGCGCAGTTCGTCAGCCTATGCGTTTCTCGCCCCTCTCGAGACGAACCCGAACTTGACCATCCAGCTTGGCGCAACGGTCAGCAAAGTCATCATCGAAAACGACAAGGCCGTCGGCGTGCAGTATCGAGACAAAAGCGGAGCCCACACGGTCCGGTGCGATGGTGAAGTTATCGTTGCGGCGGGCGCTCTGGTGACGCCAAAAATCCTAATGCTATCAGGCATCGGACCTGATGCACATCTTGCCGATCACGGTATTCCCGTGATCTGCCCATTGCCTGGGGTTGGCCAGAACCTGATCGACCACCCCGAAGTTCCAATTACCGCCTTTGCCAACGGTCCCTACGGATACTTCAAACAAGGTGAGGGCTGGCGGATGCTTCGCAACGGCATCCAGTTCAAACTGTTCGGCAGCGGACCGGTGACTTCCGCCGGAGTCGAAGCCGGCGCGTTTGTCAATCCGTCGTCTCCTGATGGAGAACCAACCATTCAAGCTTTTTGCGTGCCAATTGTTTATCTGGATCGCGACGCTCTGGACGAGGTGCAGGATGACTTTGGCCTGACCGTTACGACCGTCGTAGTCAAACCGAAATCACGCGGAGAGGTCCGGCTTCGCTCGGCCGATCCTCACACCATGCCATTGGTCTCGCCCAACCTTCTGAAGCATGAAGACGACATGCAGGAGATGATCCGGGGGCAGCGGTTCTTTCGCCGGGCATTCACGTCGGGCCCGCTTGCTCAAAGGGTTCGCGAAATCGTCATTCCCACGGCGGACGACGACCAGACGCTACGAGCACATTGCAAGCGATTCGTAAAAACCAACTATCACCCGGCGGGCACTGCCAAAATGGGCCGGGACGGCGACGGAATGGCCGTGCTGGACGCCAGAATGCGCGTGCGCGGAATCGAGAGCTTGCGGGTGTGCGACATGTCAGCCGTGCCCGACATCAACGCCGGCAATACAAACGCACCTGCCATGATGCTGGGCGAACGATGCGCCGACCTGATCCTCGGCATCGGATCAGCCCGCGAGATACGCAATTCCTAACCTGAGCTGCGGCGTCGCCCGTCATTGATCCTATTTCTAACGCAGAATATGGCGTCGCCCTGCCCGACCCACCGAAAATAGACTACCCTGCCTCAATGCGCAGAACGTGGCCAAAGGTCATGGCGCGGACGGAAAACGCCTTACAGAAAATCGTCCCGCCTGGGCGTGAAGCAATCGATCAACTCTCCGGCAGCCAGGCAAACACAACCATGGCTTACACCGGACGGAATGATCAGGCTGTCACCGGGTTCCAACGCTCGCTCCTGATCTCCGATGACAAAGTTGAACCGCCCGGACCGCACAAATGTCGACTGCACATGCGGATGGTCGTGCAACACGCCTTCGGCACCTTCTTCAAACCGGAATGAAACCATCATGAGGTCTTCATTATCCGCCAAAACCTGGCGCGTGACACCTGATGCAGGTGATACAATCGGATAGCTCTTGGTCATAATGCGAGGTCCTTAGTCAGTTGGCGGCGTTCAATTTACTCGAAATACTCGGCATGTTTCGAGTGAACCTCCTCGATGGTCTTGTCGATGCGGCCCAAATGACGGCGTATCGTCTCGGTCGCAGTCGCCTCGTCGCGGTCTGCTAGCGCTTTTGCCAGCTCAACATGATCCCGAACCAGAATGTCGGCCTCGCTCTCGCGCCCTAGGCTCAAAACGCACAGGCGATCGATCTTTCTTTTGCATTCCTGAATCGTATTGAAGGCCAGCGGGTTGCCGCTCAACTCACAAATCAGCCGGTGAAAGTCATAGTCGAGCTGATGGAACCTTTCGGCTTCGTTCCTTGAAACGACGTCTTTCTGCTGCTTGAGATTGTCCTCCAGCAGCTTCGAATATTCGGGCTTCCAGTTCCGACATGCAGCGCGCACCACTTCCAACTCGACCGAGAGGCGAACAAAGCGCGCATGACCGATCCGTTCCATGGAAAAACTACGTACCCGCGTGGCTTTCTGTGGTCGGATCAGCAGCAAATCCTGCGCCTCAAGCCTGTTGAAAGCATCGCGGACCGGCTGCCTCGACACTTCGAACTTTTTTGCAATATCTGCTTCGGACAGTTTTGTTCCCGGCAGAATTTCCAGTGAAACGATCGCCTCGTACAAACTCTCATATACGATGTCAGTGGTTGTGCGCCGCTCGATTTTATCCGTAATACTTTGCATTTCCTGCCTTTTTCTGCGCGTAACCAACACCGGCGGCATTCTGGGCCACTAGACCTCTCCCTCCGATACTCCTCAATGTATCTCCAGCCAATCCATTTAGCACGGGCCGTGCGAAGCCTTTTGTGGCTCCCAAACAAATTTGTTGACAATACTAGTATCCTAGTCGACTACAATAGGCAACACCGCTGAATGCTCGTTAAGGCTCAAGGACCAAAACGGGCGCACTGACTGGATGACCGGGGACCCAAGGGGACAAGAAAATGACCGAATTGAACGCTGAACAGATTGGCCCGAACTTGGAACTGGCAGGGAAGGTTGCGATCGTGACCGGCGGCGGACGGGACATTGGCCGTGCCTGCGTCATGAAACTGGCCAAGGCTGGAGCGTCGATCGCGATCAACTATCACAGCTCATCTTCGGGTGCGGAATCGGCGGTTCAGAAAATAACGGCTGCCGGAGGTAAGGCGATTGCCATACAGGGCGACATGACCTCCGGTGCGGATGTGGAAAGGCTGATCTCGGAGACTATTGCGACATTCGGACCTCGGATCGACATTCTTGCCCACGTGACCGGCGGATTGCTGGCCCGGAAGACCCTGTCTGAGATGGATATGGAACATTGGCGCCATGTCATGGACCTGAACACCACTTCTTTTGCCCGCACTGTTCAGGCCGTGTTGCCGCATATGAAAAAAGGCGGCGCGATCATCGGGTTTGCGAGTCAGGCGGGGCGTGACGGGGGTGGCCCAGGCGCGGTCGCCTATGCGGCCTCGAAGGGTGCGGTCATGACGATGACGCGTGGATTGGCCAAAGAACTGGGGCCGGACATCCGGGTAAATTCGGTTTGCCCGGGCATGATCGACACCGATTTTCACAATGTCTTCACAAAAAGCGAAGTGCGGACCAACGTGGCCGGCGCCACGCCGCTTAAACGCGAAGGCACATCTGAGGATGTCGCCAATCTGGTCGCCTATCTGGCCTCAGACGCCGCTGCTTTCATTACGGGCGCGAACATCGACATCAACGGAGGCCTGCTCTTTTCATAACCGGCCTTCGCCGGGCATCGAGTCAACTGTCTGTTTTCTAGGGAGGAAAATATGAATATCAAACTGACTAAAACGCTGATGAGTGCCGCGACCGTGGTCGCAATTACCGGGAGCGCATCCTTCGCAGAGGATTGGCGCGGGTGGAATATCCACGTGGATGGTTACCCAAACACCATCGCGATGGACAAATTCGCAGAACTCATTACGGAAAAAACTGGCGGTGAAATCAGCCTTCAAATGTTCCATGGGGGCACGCTGGGCAGTCAGCCCGACGCTGTTGAACAGGTCCGCGCAGGCGCATTGGAAGTCGGCAACTTTAACCTGGGCCCAATTGGCCCGATTGTCGCCGAGGCCAATGTTGTATCGTTGCCCTTTATATTCAAGGACGTCCCGCACATGTTCCGCGTCTTGGACAGTGAGGGTGGCGAGGCAATTGCGGCGGGCATGGCAGCCAAAGGCTTGACACCTCTTGCGTGGTATGACGCTGGCGCTCGCTCCTTCTACAACGGAACAAAGGCAATCAACGCACCTGCCGATGTTGAGGGAATGAAAGTTCGGGTCATGAATAATGACCTCTTTACAGGCATGATTTCTGAGCTTGGTGGCAACCCATCACCAATGGCGTTTGCCGAAGTTTATCAGGCCCTGAAAACCGGTGTCGTCGATGGTGCCGAAAACAACTGGCCATCATACGAGTCAACTGGCCACTTCGAAGTTGCCGGTTTCTATTCGCTGTCTCAGCACCTGATCATACCCGAATGTATCTGCATTAATACCGACACGTTCAACGCACTGTCACCTGAGATGCAGGCCGCGGTTCGAGAGGCAGCTCAGGAATCTGCAGAACTTCAGCGGCAATTGTGGGCCGAGCGCGAAGCAGCCAGCCGTACAGCCGTCGAAGAAGCTGGTGTGGTCGTGAATGAAGTGGCAGACAAAGCCCCGTTCCAAGCGGCTATGGGCCCGGTTTACGAAGCCTACTTTGCTACGAACCCCGATTTACGCCCGCTTGTCGAGACTATCCAGGCGACGGACTGATTTAGCTACATTGGGTCTGATATTGTCCGGTCCCGCACATGCGGGTCCGGACGCCTGATCAAGAGTTGTGAGCCAATGAGTTATACTTCCCTGCCCCCGACATCTGTGCGCAAGATGATCCAGATCCTGGACTGGATCGCCGACTTGTGCCGGGTTTTGACCGGTGTCGCACTGGTTGTCATCACGGTCATATTCGGATGGCTAGTATTTGGTCGCTATGTTCTGAATGCGACGCCGACCTGGGTCGAGCAAGTCGCCTTGCTTCTCGTCATGACAATTGCGTTTCTCGGTGCGGCAGTAGGCGTACACGATAACACGCACTTGTCCGTGTCTCTCGTGCGTTCCGCAGTTCCTCCACGTGTGAGGACCATTTTGGTTATCTGCTCAGACGTGCTTATGGCTGGGTTCGGCGCCTTGATGCTGTGGTTCGGAGCTCGACTTACGATCTTTAAGTGGGGATCGCTAATCCCATTGATTCAAGTCCCCGAAGGCTTGCGTTCATTGCCTCTCACAATTGGCGGAGGACTCATATTACTCTTTTCCGTTGGTCATCTAATCCGCCTCTATGTCGGTTTTGACGAGCGCAATGACAGCATCGAATAGAGGCGAATGATGGGAATACTTCTGTTGCTTGGCGTGTTCGCCCTCTGCGTTCTGATCGGAACGCCTGTAGCATTCGCGCTTGGAATAGCGGCCATTTCGGCATTTTGGTTCGAAGGCTTACCCTTGATGATCGGATTTCAGCGGATCGTCTCCGGGATCAATGTATTCTCGTTGATGGCGATCCCGTTCTTCATTTTTGCAGGTGAACTGATGTTCCACGGCGGGATAGCCATGCGTCTAGTCAGGTTTGCTTCAGCCGCTGTCGGGGCCGTGCGCGGCGGCTTAGGAATTGTGAACGTGTTTTCTTCGATGCTTTTTGGGGGGATTTCAGGATCGGCCATCGCAGACATTTCCGCACTGGGGTCTATCTTGGTTCCTGTGATGAAAGAGAAAGGTTACGATACAGATTACGCCGTAAACGTGACCGTCACGTCCTCGATTGCCGGTATAATTATTCCACCCAGTCACAATATGATCATTTTCGCGATCGCAGCCGGGGGTGGAATATCGATCTCGAAGCTGTTTCTTGCAGGCGTTGTTCCAGGAGTTTTAATGTGCCTTTGCCTTGCTGTGGCGGCGTACCTTGTAGCGGTGCGCAGAGGTTATCAAGCTGAGACTTTCCCGGGTTGGCCAGCGCTCGTAGTGAGCTTCTTCAGTGCAATTCCAGGACTTTTGACGGCTGTGATTATCGTCGGCGGTGTGTTGTCGGGTATTTTCACCGTTACGGAGTCCGGAGCTTTTGGGGCCATTTACGCATTCGTGGTCACACTGATCGTCTACAGAAGCATAACGTGGGAAAACTTTTGTATTGCCGTCGCTTCTGCTGTGCGCACGACGGCGATGGTAATGATATTAATCGCATGCGCTGGTGCGTTTGCCTACATGCTGACCTTTTACAGAGTTCCGGACAGAACCGTAGATCTGCTTACTGGGTTGACAGAAAATCCGATACTCATCCTGCTGATGGTAAATGCGGTTTTGTTGTTGCTTGGAATGATTATGGATATGGCAGCGCTAATTCTGATCTGCACACCCATTTTTCTACCCGTTGCCAACAGCCTTGGGATTGATCCGCTGCAATTCGGGATGATCTTGCTCGTGAATTTGGGATTAGGATTGTGCACACCACCGGTCGGATCGTGCCTGTTTGTCGGTTGCGCCGTGGGTAAATTGCCAATGGAGAAAGCCGTGCGAACAATATGGCCCTTCTACTTGGCAATTCTCTTCGCATTAATGCTTATCACTTTTGTACCCGCGATTTCACTAACACTGCCAAGCTTGGTTGGGTGAATAAAGTACATTCAAGTTTAAAGGCAGACACTTGAAGCTAAGCTTGTGTTCGAGTTTCTTTCTTAATGAAAAAAGGAAGCTGACATGTCGCAAAAACCCAAAGTGAATGCTCCCGTCGAGCAGATCAGTGTTTTTGATGTCTGCGGTGGCGAAATAGAGATTGGTCGGCCCAAAGATCGATGGACGATGCTTTTCGTCTATCGCGGGCGTCACTGTCCCAGATGCAAGCGATTTCTCAATAAATTGAACACCATGCTGGCTGATTGGAGCAGCGTCATGGATGTGGTGGTCGTTTCTGCCGACTCTAAAGAAAAGGCTTTGGCCGACAAGGAAGAGTTCGGTTGGACATTTAATTTGGGCTTTGGATTGACCGAAACGCAGATGCGATCACTTGGCCTCTACGTGTCGGCCCCTCTTTCAGAGGCTGAGACAACGACACTGTTTGCAGAGCCCGGCGCATTCGGAATTCGGCCAGATGGCAGTTTGATGTTGGTCGACATTTCGAATGCCCCTGCTGCGCGCCCGGATCTTGAAGAATTGCTAGACGGAATGAAGTTCAATATCGAAAACAACCGCCCGACTCGGGGAACAGTTTTATAACTGCAATTACCTACTTTGATGCAGGACTGTTCCCAGAAAGCTCTCCGGACGCCACCCGATCGCATCCAACCCCTCCTGCATTTTTGAACTGTTAACCACAAGTGGTGGGCGAAGTACTGTCAACAAAATTTGAACCAGTCTCAGCTTATCCAATAAAGTCGCCCTTTTGGTCATGGGCAAAAGGGACTGATGCTACCGCCTGGTCTGAGCTTCAATGCTGTAATTGACCGGGCGTTGGAGCAATCAAATTCCGGGACCATGCCGCGAAGCTATTGGGATTGGGGGATATGGTCGAGCCAAACCAAAAAGGACTCTTCCCTTATACTCCCGGCACAAACCTTCTCTATGGACTGAATGAAGCCATCGACATGTTGCACGAGGAAGGGCTGGAGAACGTATTCGCTCGGCATTCGCGCCACGGAGCCGCGACTCGGGCTGCCGTGCAAGCATGGGGTCTCGAGGTGCTGTGTGCTCGCCAAGGTCAGGGATCGGGCGTCCTGACCGTTGTCAAAGTCCCGGAAGGGCACTCTGCGGACGCCTTCCGCGCGACGGCGCTGGAGCACTATGACATCTCACTTGGAAATGGCCTGTCTAAAGTGGCCGACAAGGTTTTCCGCATAGGTCACCTGGGCGATTTCAACGACCTGATGTTGATGGCCACCCTCTCAGGCGTATAAATGGGGCTCGCCAAGAGTGGCGTGCCGCGCAATAAAGGCGGTACTCAGGCTGCATTGGAATATCTCAAGGCCGCATAGCGCTGGACAACGTCTCTAAAAACGCCACAAGGTCCGTGATCTCCTGTTTCGTCAAATTCAGTTCAGAAAGTATCGCCTCGCCATCGGCGTGAAGCCTTTCCGTATCGATTTCGCTGTAGTGCCGGACCACGGCGTCCAGATCATCCATGCTGCCGTCATGCATGTAGGGGGCGGTTTCGCCCAAACCTCGCAGGCTGGGCGTCCGAAAGATTCCAAAATCAGAATGGCTCCTGCGTACATTTCGCACGGCCCAGGCACCTTTCTTTTCCGGATCGTCGTTCCAGTCGCCGTCCAATGTGTAGGGGCTGGAGAGTAAAATGTTCAATCCTCCGAACCGACCTTGGTCAACCTCGGTTTCATTCAGAAAATATGGCACACCTGCGTCATGGAACTCGTTGTTGGAAAACCTCGGACCGTTGTGGCAAAATACGCATTTTCCGCGCCCTAAAAAGAGCTGAAGACCTCGCTGAGCTGCTTCGGGGTATTCCTTAGCCGCTGCAATATCTCGGCGCTCCAAAGCATCGCGAAAATCGTCAAATATCGTCCGGTCGGTGGCTAAGGTCTCCAAGTAAGCAGAAAGAGCTTTTGCAGTATTTACCAGAAAAAGTTCAGGGCTTTGATCCTGGAGGTGACCAAATATGGCTTCAAAATCATCAATGTAGGTACTTTCAGAGATAGCTATCTTTAGGCTTTCGGCACTATGCGCCATCTCTTGTTCTTCGATGATCGGATGCAGGCTAGCTGCCCAAAGATTATCGCTTTTGCCGCCCCAACCATACCAGCGCAGCCCGGCAAGGTTTCGCAGTGATGGTGTGTTTCGATTTAACAAATCACGACCGAGTGCCCGCGCCTCCGGCGTCGTAAATGCCTGATCAGGATCATGACAACTTGCACAGGAAAATGCACCATCGACTGATAACACCGGATCGTTGAATAAAGCCTGTCCGAGCTTGATTGCCGTGGCGTCTTTGGAAAACCTATTGCTTGGATCCGACTGGAAGGATGGTGGCCACGGCCCAAAGGACAACGTCTGTTCAATTTCGTCTTCGGTCAACAAGACATCTGCACGTACTGCCCCGGTCAGAAAAATTAGCGCAGCTGTCATCCACAGCTTCATTTCAGCGCAATTTCTGACGTGTAGAAAACCGATTGGCCACTGACGTCGACATCGATTTGCAGCTCCCACAAACCCGGCATGTGAAACAACATATCATCAATTCGGAACACTCCGCCGTCCAATGCGGTAACCTTGGGAGTATAGTTCATACCATGTTGATGAGCGGGCATGATTGCATCCACACGCATTTGGCCCACTGCAGTTTCACTACAAACTGAAACCAACACCGAAAACGGTTGGGCCAACGGAATTTCGTCGACCGTCAGATAAACCTTGGGTGCGTTTTGAACTTCCGAATTCATGCGTTGCCCCGTCGCTTCACAAGCAACCGCCGCGCTGGACCATATAAGAAACCAAGCAGCGCAGTGGGTCATTCTGATACCAGCAAACGTTCTGCGTTAGCAAAGGCAATGTTGTCTGCGATCTGGTCCGGCAGCAAATCCAACCATTCACGCGAAAAATCGGCATGAGGGCCTACGTAGTACCAACGTTCAGGTGCGAACGTATCCGTACCGACCATGAACCTATCGGGATGGGCTTGGAACGCAGCCCTCCAATCCGGGTCGACACGGCCTCGCGAAACCATGTCCGAACGAAATGCCAGATCGGCCCATAGCCCGGGATAGATGTCTAGCGCATCGACCACACTGGCTGGATCGTCAAACCCAGAATGGGCCCACAATACCCGAGCTTCCGGCCATGTTTCGAAGATCAAATCAACGGCCTCGCGATCACCATGGTGGTGCAGGATTAGGTTCCGCTCTTTCGCCAGTGCAATCATACGCTGGATGACCGGCGTCTTGATGTCATCTCCGTAAGCGTGAAACTCGCCGATGGCCTCGTAGTTGTTTTTTGCCAGGTTTGTTTCCAGATACTCGATTACAGTTTCATCGTGCATCCAGGTGTTGATCTCACCGCGACGACGATAAGGGCGAAGCGCCGGAACAACGATGTCCGGTGCCACGGCCAACAATAGCTGAGTGCCATTGTCATCCGAGCTGGAAATCAGCGCTTTACGCACGCCTGCATCTCGAAGGATTTCGGCCACCTGTTCAGGCGGAACCAGTTTGACGGCATCGTGGCTGTAGTGAATATGTGCGTCAAAGATCGGTCGCTGTTCTGCGACGGCGGTACTGCAAAATAACGCTGCACTTAAAATGGAGATATGTTTCAGCACCTCAAGCCTCCTCAATATCATTCAGACCCTGGCAAGCGTCACGTCGAAATTCACGTGCAAGAAAGGTTCGGCAATCTTACCAGTAAGCTCCATGCCATCGGGAAATTCTGATGCAGGTCGTTCAACATATGTCATTACCAGATCGTCCCGAACGCCAAAGACAGTATCCTGATCTAAATAGGGATCATTGTCCGGAAAAATCTCCGTCACAAGTGAGCGATACCCGGGGGCTTTGACGATAAAGTGCAAGTGTGAGGGCCTCCACGGATGGCGGCCACAAGCGCGCAGAATATCACCAACTGGCCCGTCAGACGGCACGGTGTATTCAACTGGCTTAACTGTGGTGAACGCATATCTGCCATCATCGCCAACTGACATCAGCCCGTGGAAAGAATAGGTGTCCTGTTCTTCATCCTGACTGGCGTAGAGGCCGTTGGGTGCCGTTTGCCAGATATCCAGTTCTGCCCCGGCAATCGGATGACCTTCGGTATCGCGGATCACGCCCTCTGCAAGTAGAACCGGCCCGCCGTAGTGACGCTTCATATCGCCACCGATTGGCAGCGGGGGGGCGCCCGAGACGTGAAATGGACCTAAAACGGACGAACTGGTCGCATCGGCACTGGAATGCAGCATATCAACCAATGACGACAGGCCCAACACGTCCGAGGCTAGCACGAATTCATGCCTATCCTCGGTTTCCACCGCAGCGCAGCCTTCCAGAAACGCAATCCCGGCCCGCCACTCGTCATGCGTCAGGTTGGTTTCCCGCGCAAAGTCGTGGAGGTGTTTGACCAGGGAGCCCATGATTTCACGCATCCGTGGATCAGTATCTTTTGACAGGTACCCCATGAAGACGTCGGTGATATTGTCTTTGGTGACAGAGCGCATCTTGTCCTCCTTAAATCAGGGCAAGGCTGAGGATCGGGAACTCGATCAGAATGAACAGAACGATCAGCATCACGAACGCAAAGGGAAGTGCGCCCATGAACACGTCCTTAAGTGATATGCGGTCATCGTTAATCGTGGATTTGATAACGAAGCAGGATATACCCAAAGGTGGTGTCAAAAGACCGATTTCAGCCCCGACCACGGTGATAATGCCAAACCAGATCAGCGACATATCAAGCGCTTCGGCCATGGGCAGGAACAGCGGTACCACAATCAGAATGATCGACGCGGTGTCGAGCAATGTTCCCAGAAATAGCATCAACAGAACATAGAGCAGCATGATCGACCAGAAAGATGCGGAATTCCCCGCAAGCAGATCCTGTAGTTGATTGGGCAGCCCGGCCAGCCCCAGCATGCGGCTGTAGATTGAAGCGGCCGTGATCAGGAACAGGATCGCGGCTGTGATGTGACCGGTTTCCAGCAACGCGTCCCAGAATGCGCGTGGAGACATCGACTTACGGGCAACCGCGATGATTAGCGCAACGAGAGCTCCGGCGGCCCCTGCTTCTACGGCAGTCAACCAACCTGTGTAGATACCACCAAGGACGATGGTAATGATGAACAGTGTCGGCAGTGTTTTGGAGGCTATCTCGCGCCCTGACATCCACTCGGTGTCTTCGACAACGCGGCCACCGACGAATGCTGGGGTGAAACGACCCATAACCCAAATCGCGCCTACATAAGCGATCGCCAGCATGATCCCCGGAATAACCCCCGCAAGGAACATGTCCCCTACAGATTGCTCGGCGACAAAGGAATAGATGATCAGCATCGCCGAGGGCGGGATGATCATCCCCAAAACCGAAGACCCGGCGACCACGCCAACAGCAAACCGTGGGTTATAAGCCTGCGCCATCATCTGCGGGACCGAGACCTTGGTGAACACGGATGCGGAGGCTATTGACGACCCAGTCACTGCGGCAAAGACGGCGTTGGCTCCAACGGTTGCCATACCGATACCGCCTTTGACCTTGCGAAATCGCATGGTCATGACTTCGTAGATGTCCCTGCCCAACCCGGCTTTTGAGACAATGAGCCCCATGAAAGTAAACAATGGGATGGTTGCAAAGCTGTATTCCATCGCGCTGTCGCCAACCGCCACTTTCAGCAGGTTGAGCGCCAGCGTGAAATTGTCCCGCATCAGCCAGATCGACACGAACGAGACCACGCCCAATGCGATCGGAATGTAGACGCCTGCGTAAATCAGAAAGACGATGGCAACGACCGAGATCAGGCCAATCTCAATCGGCGTCATTCTGCGGCCTCGTCATGTTCAGGTGCACGAATTAGATGCGGGCGGTCCTGCGCCGTGACAACCTTGAGCAGGAAGATCACGCAGGCAAGCGCAGTACCGCACGCGATGACCAGTTTGACCGGCCACCATGGCAGAGTGAAAAGACCCGGAACTCCGAAGTAGTCCTGTGTCTCCCACATATGCAGGAACTCGGGAAAGGTTACATAAGCAATCAGACCCATGAAGATTGCGGAGATGGCATTGATAATGCGCCTCAAGTTGGCCGTTAGCCCAGGACGGCGGTGGTGTAGCAGGTTCAGAAACCCGTCCGAGCGCGTCAGCCGATCCACTCTGACTACGTCGGCCAGCTGCAAAAAAACGATCATCACGACCGAAAATTGCACTATTTCATATGTGCCACGCAGAGGTGCCGAAAACAGACCGCGCGCAATGACGTCGACATTCAGAATGACCACCAACGCAAGGACGACAAGCGTACCCAATGCGTTGGCGGCGATAGCAAGCGAATTGGCGACCCGCGACAAGCCAGCAACTGCGGTCTTCAGCATGAAAGGCCCCTTTCGTGGATCGCCAGACTGTTACTCGGCCGTCCAGTCACGCACTCCGGTAAAACCGGCGTCCTGCAGCTTGCCGAGATAAGCGGCCAGTATCGCGTCGCCTTGTTCACCGTTCTCATTCAGTGTGGCTGCCCATTCCTGTGCTACATTTGGCATTGCGTTGGCCCAGGCCGCTCGGTCTTCGTCCGAAACTTCGACAATCGTCCCGCCGGCTTCGGTGTATGCGTCCCTTGAGGCCGCAGCCCGGTCCATAGCGATGCCGGCCACATGATCACGGTAGTCAATTGCGACGGCCTGCAGAACGCCTTTGACTTCATCCGGCAACTTTGCCCAATAGTCAGAATTCACCGTGATCGTCTTGGAGTTCACGGCACCCAAGTCAGCTTTGAGCATGTAGGGAGCCACTTCGGCGATCTTGAAGGTCTTGGCTGCTTCAGGCCACAGCATCGCACAATCAACAAGGCCGGTTTGCAGCATATTGTAGAAATCGGTCAGGCCACCACGAACCCCCGCTGCATCTTTGATACCTTCGAGATATCGGAGGTTCAGTCCCGCCCCTGCCACTTTTCGGCCTTCCAGATCAGAAACAGCCGAGACCGGCTCTGTACAAAAAACCTGATAGGTATCGAGTACTACGCCGGTCGCCAGATAGACTTGGTTCTGTGCAGCGAACTCATTTTGCATCGCTGGGTATTCGCGCGCGATCTCATCCACGGCTTTGGCTACCGCGCGAGAGTCCGATGACACGAAGGGGGTCGACCCCGATATCCCCTGACTGGGCAACTTGGACGAATGGAAGATAGTTGTGACAATGCCGATGTCGCCAAGGCCAAGCTGGATCCCTTCCAGGACGCCCTTCGGCTTTACGATCGAGCCACCGTAGTTCTCTTGCCAGTTCATCTTGTAGTTGCCAGAATCGGCCAGCCGCTTGTCCACTTCCGGAATGAAGAAGTTGGTGAATTCTTTCACCCACAACGCACGGTCGGGATAGCCATCAATTACGACGGCTGAGATGGTCTCTTCTGCCGCGAGGGGCATCGCCATGACGCCTGCCAGAGCAGCGCCCACTAGGCTGCGTTTGGTCCAATTTTTCATTTCTCTCCTCCCAGAAAGTCGGGTCCTGTCGATTTTTATTTGTTGGTTTTGACCCAGTTTACGGTCAGGTCCGTGCCTGCCGCTTTGAACAGTTTTGCGATGGCGCAATATTTGGCTGTCTCCTCGCCCACGCGTGTCAGCTCCTCCTGACTGGCGGGCGTATCGCAATTCACAGTGAGTCCGATTTCGGGAAACGGAACATCGATCTCCTCCTCCATCAGGACACCGCGTCGATCCAGCCTGCATTTCGCGTCGATTGTCACGGTGCCAAGATCAATTCCCAAACGGTGCGCATTCTTGTGCCCGATGACATTCGTACAGGCGATCAAAGCAGCCATTGCGGTTTCGGTCGGAGACGGGCCAAGATTTGTTCCGCCTCGCTCCACGGGCTCGTCGATAATCACGTCCAGATCGCGAATTGGGATCTCGGTTCGCGCGTGTGTCGGGCATTGAGCTGTCGTACGGTAGGTTACGACAGGTTTGACTTTCATCGCCACAGGGTCACCTCCTCATGCATAAGAGCAAACCTTTTCGAATGAGAAGCGAGGCAGCTTGTGAAACAATCCTGTTTCGTCTGCGTAGCCCAGATTGCAAAGAAAGTTCGACTTGAGCGTCGTACCCGCGAAGAATTCCTCGTCGACGATCTTGTTTGAAAAGCCAGACATGGCGCCGACGTCCAACCCGACAGCCCGGGCCGCGATCATAAAGTAAGCGCCCTGAAGCGTTCCATTGCGAAACGCTGTATCGGCTACATATTCGGGATTATTTTCGAAAAGTGACCGTCGATCTTCGTGCGGGAAAAGAAAAGGTAATTCCTTCCAGAAGTCCATGTCATAAGCAATGATCGCAGTGACCGGCGCATCCATCATCTTTGGCACGTTCTTCGGCTTTAACGACTTGGCTAGGCGCTGTTTACCTTCCGCGCTTTTAACGAAAACGAAGCGGGCGGGCAGCGTGTTCATGCTGGTCGCGCCGTTGATCGTGATGTCGTAGATCTCTTCAAGCAATTCGTTAGAAACAGCCTTGTCGGTCCAGGCGTAATGAGATCTGGATTCGCGGAGGATCAGGGCAATTGCGTCGTCTGAAAGACGTGAGATGCGCTCGCGCAGATCGCGATGATCTTGCTGCGCCTTTGCGCGAAGTGCCTCCAGCTCTGCCCCGGCTGGTGCGCTCATGCCGCGGCCACCTTAGTCTCGGCGTCCTTTTCGTCGATGACGGGGCTGGCGCATATGCCGATGCCCTCAATTTCGACCTCGACGGTTTCACCCGGCTTCAACCAACGTGGATTGGGCTTTTTGGCGTGACCAACACCCGGCGGCGTACCCAACGCAATCAGATCACCGGGTTCGAGAGTGGTATATTCCGAGATCGTGGCGATGACCTGAGGGACCCCCCAGATCATGTTGGCGGTGTTCGAGCTTTGCAGGATTTCGTCCCCCACTCGGCTTTCGATTTTCAGGCCGGATGCTCCCTCCGGCAAGTCTTCCGGCGTTACGGTGAAAGGGCCGATCGCGCCTGTGTCATCGAAGTTTTTGCCGGGCGTCCATTGAACGGTTTTACGCTGATAATCCCGCAGCGACCCGTCGTTAAACACGGTGTAGCCGAAGACATAATCCAGTGCGTCCTCTTCCGAGATATGACGGCCGCGTTTTCCAACGATCAGCATAAGCTCGGCTTCGTAGTCGAGTTTCTCGGAACAGGTCGGCCGCACCATAGGGTGCCCTGCCGCCATGATCGAATTCTTCCCGCGCATAAACAGCGTCGGATACTCCGGGATATCATACCCGCCTTCTTTGATGTGGTCCGTGTAGTTCAACCCCATGCAAATGATCGTTCCGGGAGCGGCAACGGGCAATGCAGGAGTGATGGAAGACACGGGCACACTGTCTGCGGCGTCAATTTTGCCGGAAAGTGAGTCGGCCAGTTCAGGCTCGGCTATCAAACCCATCAAATCCGAACCGATTGCAGGATGTAAAGCCGTTAGATTCACTGCATTTTCGCCGTTTACAGCAAAAACCGCTGTGCCATCCAAAGTCTCTCCCACCAGGTATTTCATATTCACCATCCATGTCAGTTCACTTGATTTTTGCCGACTATTTTGCAATATGTCAAATAATATCGATATTTTTGGAGGCAGCAAATGGTTGCTTGGGCAGACTACAAATCAGAAGCAAAAAGCCGCGGTGCTCTTGCTTTGGAGCTTTACGTCGCGCTGAGCACGCCAGCCAAATCGCCCGAAGATGTAAAGGCGTCACTGCCAGATCACTTGGCGTATCAGACGCAGCTGGAACGTTTGGGGCAGCTGGCTTTTGCAGGCCCCATGTCGGATGAAACTGGCGAGCATATGCAGGGGATGGGACTGATCATCTATCGCGCCGACAGCCTTGAAGCCGCCCGGAAGCTGGCCGAAGACGATCCTATACACAAAAGTGGCGCACGTAGTTTTGTACTTCGGCGCTGGATGATCAACGAAGGCTCGCTGAACCTTTCGGTTGGCCTATCGACTGGAACGAGTGCCCTCAGTTAAGAGCACTCAAGAGTATTTGCCGCGAAATAGGAACAGTCGGATATGGACGCCATGCTTGATACTGAGGGCAAAGAGACATCAGCCACTCATGGAGCGTATCGAAGGCTACGCGAAATGATCCTGACCGGAGAATTACCTCCGGGCCAAAAACTCAAGATCGAGCAACTTCGCGGGCTTTTGGACACTGGCGCTAGTCCGGTTCGCGAAGCGCTTAGCCTTTTGACTTCGGACATGTTGGTCGAGCGGATTGATCAGCGCGGATTTCGGGCAGCGCCAGTCAGCAAGTGTAACTTCGAAGAAATACTCCTGTTGCGATGCAACCTCGAGGAAACAGCGCTGCGCGCTTCCATCGTCAATGCAGACGGAGCTTGGGAGGACAGGCTAGTCTTGCGTCATCACCATATGAAAAAGGCCAGTCAAAAAGGTGCGCCTGACTTCGAAGACGCCCACAAAGCGTTTCATATGGCCTTGTTGGAAAATGCAAAACTGCCGTTGCTGCTACGGTATTGCTCGCAGCTTTATGACCTCAACATTCGCTACCGTTATCTGGCAGCGGGAGGGTCGAGTTACAAAAAGCGCGATATCGCTGCCGAACACCAGCAAATCCTAGATGCCGCACTCGATCACGACGCAGACAGCGCGACCCAGCACTTGCTCAACCACTACCGCCGAACGGGTGAGTACCTGAGCAGTCAGATGGAGTCCTGAAATGCAGCGGAACTGGTTTCTGGGCGATCTGTTAAATCAGTTGTTCGACCGTCCCGGCAAAAGGCGCGGCAATGACGACAATCGATCTATTGTAGAGCTTTGTGAGGCCTTGTTGTCTGCAGAAGGCGAAGTATCGGGCTTTACCCTCGCTTCCACGATCCTTGATCGCTACCAGACTTTAAACGATTCCGAGAAATTTCAATTTTTTGCCTATTTGAATGATCAACTTGAGCTGGACGCGGATCAGCTTGCCGAAACGGCAAGTCTCTACGCCAAGGAGCGAAGTGCCGATTTATATCAAAAGCTTAGTGAAGTCGCGGAACCCAAACGGCAAGAGTTTTTGCGCCGATTAAACCAACCATCAGGTGCGACTCAAGAACTCGTAGCAATGCGCGTTGACCTGTTGCGCTTTCTCAGATCCAACCCCGAGTTCAAGCGAACAGATATTGATTTCGTCCATTTGCTGCGAAGCTGGTTCAATCGGGGGTTTCTTGTCCTCAAACAAATCAGTTGGGATACCCCTGCCCGCGTTCTAGACAAGATCGTTGCCTACGAGGCGGTTCATCAGATCAACGATCTGGACGATCTGCGACGAAGGCTCTACCCGCCTGATCGTCGTTGCTTTGCGTTCTTCCATCCTTCGATGCCAGATGAACCTCTGATTTTTGTCGAAGTTGCTCTGACGGCTGAAGTTCCAGACGCTATTGATGCGCTTTTGTCCGAAGGTCGAGAACCGATCCAAGCTGAACAGGCAAAGGTCGCGGCGTTCTATTCCATTTCAAATTGCCAAAAGGGTTTAATGGGTATCAGCTTTGGGAATCTGTTGATTAAACAGGTTGTGACCGAGCTGTCGAGAGAGCTCCAGGGGATTGATACTTTTGTGACCTTATCACCAATACCGGGGCTTAATCGTTGGTTGGCGGGCGAGACAGAACACCCTGAGCACGGCTATGCCGCCGAGGCCGTGCTTGCGGCAACAACATCGCCACAAGATTTGCGCGCGATGGCCGCGCGATATTTGATGTTCGCCAAGCGTGAAGATGGGATGCCGCTTGATCCCGTGGCCCGCTTTCACCTCGGCAATGGTGCCGAGTTGCACGAACTGCACGCCGAAGCCGATTTGTCGCCGAACGGACGATCACAATCCGGCGGTGCGATGGTCAACTATCTTTACGATTTGAACAAGACAGAACGTCATCACGAAGAATTCGCAACACATGCGACAATCGAAGCCTCGCGTTCAGTTCGCGCGGCCTCAACCGCCGCGATTGCGGCCAAGCCAAGGGAACATACAGAGTGACCAATACCCTCTACGATAGTTTGTTTGCCCAACATGAGGGTAACGAGGCTCCGTTCCTGCAGCTCGATGATGGCCAAGTGGTGTCCTATGACTCGTTTTTGAAGCGCGCGGCGCAGATCGCACGTGTTTTGCAAAGCAACGGAGTTTCACCTGGCGATCGCATCGTTGTGCAAGCGCCAAAGCTCGCCGATACGATTGCGCTCTACGCGGCGGCGGTTCAGGCAGGTGCTGTTTACCTGCCGCTGAATACGGCTTACACGTTGGCAGAGTTGGACTATTTCATTTCTGATGCCCAACCAGCGATGATCGTTTGCGACAGCAAAGACGAACTTGAAATCGGAAAACGGGCGGCTCGGTCTGGGGCAAAGCTGCGGACACTCGGCGGCGTTTCCGCTAGCCTGAGCAGCGAGGCCGACGCACAACCTTGTGTATTCGAGACCTTGGATCGCGCTCCGGACGATCTTGCCGCATTGCTTTATACATCAGGCACCACAGGCCGTTCCAAAGGCGCAATGCTGAGCCATCAAAACCTGTTGTCCAACGCCCAAGTTCTTGTTGATCTGTGGGGCATCACAAACGACGATCGCTTGATTCACGCGCTGCCGATCTTTCACACGCACGGGCTTTTCGTGGCAATGAATACGTCACTACTCGCCGGTTCCAGAGTTCGACTGATGGAAAAGTTCGACCTCGGCGCCATCCTGGATGAGTTGCCTCAGTCGACCCTTTTGATGGGGGTCCCCACTTTTTATACCAGACTATTGGCAGACGACCGGTTCACCGAAGAAATCACCGGGAACATGCGCCTGTTCGTTTCCGGCTCCGCCCCCCTGCTTGCCGAAACCCATCAAGCATTCGAAACGCGCACTAGCCACCAGATCCTTGAGCGCTACGGAATGACCGAGACGAACATGAACAGCTCTAATCCTTATAGTGGCGAACGACGTGCGGGAACTGTTGGTATGGCGTTGCCTGGCATCGAAGTGATCGTGACAAACCCGGATACCGGGGAACCGCTGCCTCAGGGCGAGGTTGGAATGATCGAAGTACGCGGCCCCAACGTGTTCAAAGGTTATTGGCAGATGCCCGACAAAACCGCTGAAGAGTTGCGGGACAATGGATTCTTCATCACCGGCGATCTGGGTCAATATAGTAAGGATAGCTACCTGTCGATTGTAGGTCGGTCAAAAGACCTGATCATCACCGGCGGTTACAACGTCTACCCAAAAGAAATTGAAGATGTCCTGAACGACATTGATGGTATTTTGGAATCGGCGGTGTTCGGCACTCCCGACAACGATTTCGGCGAAGCAATCATCGCCGCACTGGTGGCTGAGCCCGGCGCACAACCGGACATGGAACAGATAGCGAGGACCGTCGAAGACAGGCTGTCACGCTTCAAACATCCACGCCGCTACGAGCTCGTCTCGGAACTGCCGCGCAATACAATGGGAAAAGTTAAAAAAAATGTGCTGCGCGAACGGCACGCGCAAAAGGAGCCATTGGAAGTGTCTCAAAAGACGTACCGCGAACCTCAATCAAAAAAGGACTCCTTAATCGGATAGTACCCCACCCTTCGGACGACCAAACTCAACAGGAGATTTATTATGACCCGCATGACGGCCAGAGATTTCGACCAGGAGCTTTTGGACCTGTACGACTTTTACGCGCACGGCAAAATCACCAAGCGCCAATTCCTGGATCGTGCTGGCAAATTTGCAGTTGGCGGCTTATCCGCCGTCGCGTTGCTCAACATGCTTAGCCCAAACTATGCCCTTGCTCAGCAGGTATCCTTCAACGATCCCGATATCCAAGCGGACTATATTACTTACCCTTCACCTAATGGAACCGGCGATGTCCGGGGCTATCTGGTTCGGCCTGCGGGCGTGGAAGATCCCCTACCCGCAGTTCTGGTGATTCACGAAAACCGCGGCTTGAATCCCTACATCGAGGACGTGGCGCGCAGATTGGCGAAAGCTGGATTTATGGCGCTGGCCCCCGACGGGTTGACCTCGGTCGGTGGATACCCGGGCAACGACACCGATGGGCGCGAACTGCAAAAGACAGTGGACCGAGTCGAGTTGATGAACGATTTCTTCAACGGGTTCGAATACCTGATGAATCGGGAAGATTGCACAGGCAAGGTCGGCGCGGTAGGCTTTTGCTATGGCGGCGGCGTCGTCAGTGCAATAGCCGTGGCCTACCCCGAACTTGCTGCAGGTGTGCCGTTCTATGGTCGTCAGCCAGCAGCAGAGGATGTGACCAAAATTCAGGCACCGTTATTGATCCAGATGGGAGAGCTTGATGAACGTATCAACGCAGGCTGGCCAGATTTTGAGTCCGCTCTGCAGGCCAATGAAAAAGTATACGAGGCCTATATCTACGAAAATGCCAATCACGGCTTTCACAACGACAGCACGCCACGCTATGACGAGGAGATGGCGAACCTAGCCTGGGACCGAACAATTGATTGGTTCAACACATATCTGAAGTAGTACGAACCCCGCGCAGCCAACGTCGCCAGCCAGCGACACGCAGGCTGGACGCTGCTGCCCGTGCCATACAACGATAATGGTGTGGGTACTGCCAGACAAACTCGGACCAGTTTCAGCAAGGTCAGAAGAGCGGCGCTTTGTCCGGCACTAAGATCACAGGGTCGGGCGGGGTCTTGCTTGCGTTCCACGGGCCTTGCAAAGTCTGGTTGCGAATATCCGCTATGGGCCTTTAGTTCGAACCCCATTTTCAGCTTTGCTTGTGATCTCTCCGAATGATTTTGACCTTGCTAGCGTGAAGAACCCCTTTTTCCAGATGGTTAAGAACCGGTCATTTTGTCGCTTTCGACATCACGAAACTGTTGCACCAGGTAATCCACGAATGCTCGGGTTTTCGGGGCTAGATTGCGCCTGTCAGCAAACATCACCACGATATCAGTGCTCGGTGGTGCGTATTCCGGCATAACATGGACGAGTTCGCCGGACTGAAACTTGCAGTTCGCGATGTAAAAGGGTAGCCGCGCTATCCCTATACCAGCCAGTACCGCTCGAAAAACGACATCGGTGCTGTTTCCCTCAAAACTGCCCGTTGCTTCAAATTTTTCGCCGACCTTTGGTTCGATACTGTTCCAAGCGTTCCGTTGGCTTCTTCCAGCAACTCTCAGGCAATTGTGTTCAGCCAACTCGGCAAAACTCGTCGGGGTTCCTGAACGCTCAAGGTATTCAGGTGAGGCGCATAGCACCCTGCGACTCTGCATAATGCGTCTGATGACCATATCTGGGTTCTTGCGTTGTTCAGCAAAGCAGATCGCCGCATCGAACCCTTCGCTCCGAAGATCAATCTCTCGGTCGGTCAAATCCAAGGACACATTAACTTCAGGGTTCTCTTCCATGAATTTCGGCAGAGCAGGGATCAGCTGTGCCTTACCAAAGGCAACCGTGGATGCGATTCTGAGCACTCCGCGTGGGATACCATCAAAGTTATGGATCATCGCCTCGGCTTCTTTGAATTTGTCAGCCATCGCTTTGCATTTTTCGTAGAACGCTTGGCCTTCCAACGTCGGGGAGATACCTGTTCTGGTGCGATTCAGTAGGCGGTAGTGCACCTGATCTTCAAGCAATCCGATCTGCTTGCTTACAGCCGAGGGGGTCTGCCCCATTGATCGTGCAGCCGCAGATATGCTTCCCTGCTCGACAACTGTCGTAAAGATTAGCATTTGCGCAGAAATATCCATGTCATGACCCTTGCTGTTCCAATCTGACATGGGGCCTATGCCAAATTGCCAAATTGTGAGCGCTACCAAACACACGTATCTCTGCATTGCAGCATAAATACTGCATTGCAGCAACGGACGAGGCAATATCATGACAATTACTCGATCAAACAGCGGGCTGGATGTCATTTTCGAAGCTGGCCGCACGTTCTTTCATCAAAAAATAGACACGATGCGAAAGGCACAGGCCAATCGCAGGGTTTACCGCGCGACGTATTATGAGCTCTCGGTGCTATCTGACCGCGACTTAACAGATCTGGGTATTCCGCGCAGTAGCATCAAAAAACTTGCTATGGAGGCTGCGTATGGCTGCTAACACTCAAGCTGCTGGTGCAGATCGCGGTCACGTTATCGCCTTATCAATCAGCTTCTTGGGGTGGGTTGGATCCACTACAAATGCTGCCTTGAAGGCACTGCAAATGGCTCGGATGCTCTCCACGCTTTCGAGTATGAACGACCATCAGCTCGCTCAGATCGGAATTTCGCGATCCGATATCCCGGAATATGCCGCGAAATTGATGGCTGATTAATAGAGCGGAGGCCCTCAGGGCAGAAGCTCACACGAAATTTGCTGGTTCTCGCTCCTCCCAGAGTTAGCCAGCATAAGCGGCGGCGAAAAAGCCAACAGGGAGCGCCAACGCAAAGGGCCAGCATTTTCACCTCCTCCCGAAAATGCTGGCCCAAACCACCCTGCCAAGCAGGAGCCGCGAAAGATGAGAGGCAGGAGAACATCACGAGATCCGCTCGTCCGTCATCTCCGTTTTGGCGACAAAATTTACATTTGTGACCAATACATAAATTAGCTGTCCAGATGCGATGGGCTCGGTTTTGCGGAGCTGTAAACGGAAGTGGCAGCTTGAACTCCGCATAGAACGTTCCGGGTTAAGACAAAATCGCATATGGGCCGTGTTTTGCAGGCAGGTAAGGGGCCTTGCGGAGCTACGCGGTGTCTTTCATACATAAATGTGGAAGATCTAGGCAGCGACCGCTGTTAAAGCTGAACGACCGAGCCCCTGGGATTTGCAGTGCTTTGTTTAGAGATATGTTCGCAATGGCGGAAAAAAGAGGTTTCAGCACTACCCTGATAAGGTTAACTGCGGCGGCCAAACAGTCCCGCATGTCGCCCGGAACATCATCTGCGTCAACTTGAAACTTGAGTGCGGGGGTTGCGGTTGATCCCCCAACCCGATGACGCGTGATCGAAATCAAAACGTGTGCTCATGCTATAACTGGGCATGGGCTATTTGCATCGCGATCTGCTCGTTGCTTGAGAGCCGAACCTGGGACAAAACGGTCAAGATTGAAATGAGTGCGGAAGCGAGCAAACTTAACCCTTTCTAGCCGACTTGACACTTCGGGTCCTTCATCTCTAAATTTACTACAAGTTTCCGCGCGACATGTTGAAAATTGGTGTGAGGCAAGAATTGAAACGCAAAATCCGAAACATGGAAGAATTTGCGGCCATCAGCGGGATCTCCCGACCTACCGTTTCAAAATACTTCAACGATCCAGAAAGCGTGCGTGTTTCCACAAGAGACAAGATCGAAGCAGCACTGGAAGAGTATGAGTATCATCCGAATGTATTCGCGATGAACCAAAACCGGCGCACGACCAAGAACATTGGAGTTGTAGTCCCCAATCTGGCTGACCCATTCTTTTCCGAGATCGGCAGACGCGTAGAGCTTGCGTGCATAGAGGCCGGCTACAGCCCGATTTTACTTAGTTCACACGGCAATCCTGAAATGGAGCGAGACAACCTTAATTCACTCAAATCCCTGAAACCTGCTGGCGTCTTATTGGCACCTTTTGGCAGGCTGTCAGACAAAGACGCCGTTAAAGCATTTGATGCCGAGATTCCAGTCGTCTTGTTTGATGCCAACATGCAAAATGTAGGACGAGCATTTGTTGGCACCGATCACTTTCAGAGCGTCAATTTGATGGTCGAGTACCTTTGCCGCAGCGGTGAACCTCCCTGTTTTTTCGAAATGAAAAAACCGCTCAACCCCAACGCCAATAAGCATAGGCAAGCCTATATCGAAAGTATGGAGCGGCACGGTCAGACACCGAATATATTTCAAGTGAACGGAGAAGGCTGGGACTTCGAAGAAATTGGGAAAGTCCAGGGTGGCCGGCTCTTGTCTGAGGGGGCATTCAAGACCAACACGATCCTATGTAGCAATGATCGCTTTGCCATCGGTCTTTTGTCAGCGGCTTATGGCCTTGGCTTTAAAGTTGGTCATGGTCCGGAATGCAATCTCCGGATTGCAGGCCACGACGATCACCCGTTTTCAAGGTTCACATGCCCCCCTCTGACAACGATCGCACAGGATTATGAAGGTATCGCGAATTGGTCGGTGTCCACATTGTTTGCATTGTTTGAAAAGGGAGAAGTCCCGCCGGAAAGACAGGAAAAACTGTTCGAGGGCCGTCTGATCATGCGGGAGTCGGCATAAGAAACCACTAATCTCGCAGTCAGCCTAAAATTTACGCGCGTAAATTTATAATTGACTTCGCGTTGTGATTTTGACTAAGGTCGAAGTCATCATCCAACGAGGAGGAGAATTAGGATGTCATTCAAACAAGCTCTATATGCGGCGACGGCAATGACACTCGTCACTGCAAGTGGCGCACTAGCAGAGAATCTTGTCATCGCCACCGTGAACAATGGCGACATGATTCGCATGCAGGGGTTGACTCAGGACTTCACTGATAAGACTGGCCACACGGTCGAGTGGGTCACATTGGAAGAAAACGTATTGCGCCAGCGTGTCACCACGGACATCGCCGCCAAGGGTGGTTCTTTCGACATCATGACCATCGGCATGTACGAGACTCCGATCTGGGGTGCCAATGGATGGCTGGTCTCGCTTGACGACCTTTCAGCTGAGTATGACGCTGATGATATCCTGCCAGCCATGCGAGCCGGTCTGAGCCACGATGGTACCCTATATGCAGCGCCATTTTATGGCGAGAGTTCGATGATCATGTACCGCACCGACCTGATGGAGAAGGCCGGTCTGGAAATGCCTGAGGCACCAACCTGGCAATTCATTCGCGAAGCTGCCGCAGCAATGACCGACCGTGACAATGACATCAATGGTATCTGCCTGCGCGGAAAGGCGGGCTGGGGTGAAGGTGGTGCGTTTATCACCGTAACCGGCAACTCCTTCGGTGCGCGCTGGTTTGACGAAGACTGGAATGCCCAGTTCGATCAGCCAGAGTGGAAAGAGGCGCTGACCTTCTTTGTCGAAATGATGCAGGAATCTGGCCCGACGGGCTATGCGACCAACGGCTTCAATGAAAACCTGAACCTTTTCCAGCAGGGCAAGTGCGGCATGTGGATTGACGCCACCGTTGCGGCTTCGTTTGTGACCAATCCTGATGACTCAACTGTCGCCGACAAGGTTGGTTTCGCGCTAGCGCCGAATAGTGAAGGTGTCGACAGGAAAGCAAACTGGCTCTGGGCATGGGCGCTGGCAGTTCCTGCCGGAACTCAAAAGGAAGCCGCAGCAAAGGCATTCATCGAATGGGCAACGTCAAAAGACTATATTGAACTTGTCGCCGAAAACGAAGGTTGGGCTAACGTACCGCCGGGAGCACGAACATCGCTGTATGAAAACCCCAACTATCAGGCAGTTCCCTTTGCCCAGAAGACGCTGGACTCAATTCTAGCGGCAGACCCCACAAATCCGACGGTTAAGCCGGTTCCCTACGTTGGCGTCCAGTTTGTGGCAATTCCGGAATTTGCGGGCATCGCTACCGAAGTGAGCCAGGAGTTCTCGGCTGTCTATGCCGGTCAGCAAACCGTTGATGAGGCGCTCGCCAAAGCTCAGGCACTTACAAACGACGCTATGGAAGCAGCTGGCTACCGCTGAGCATTCCCTTGGTCTCGGGCAACACTCTTCTCCCAAGTGTTGCCCGAGACGCCATCAATTCTCAAAAACTTTGCACTGTTTAAGATAGCCTTATGGCAATCAACAGAGGAGGTATGCCCGATGGCTACTAAACACTCCCGATCAGCGGCGCGGCTTATGATGGCCCCAGCGGTCATCTTGCTCCTCGGCTGGATGCTCGTTCCATTGATCATGACGCTCATTTTCTCGTTCAAACAATACCTGCCGCTGCGTGGCGGAGACCTTGGGTGGGTCGGCTTCGAAAACTATGTTCGCTTTGTCAGCTCCAGCGCGTTCTGGCCGTCGGTGATCGCCACGTTGACCATCGTTGGCGGGGTCCTTTTGATCACAGTAATCTTTGGCGTATTGCTGGCAATATTGCTGAACCAGCCAATGTGGGGCCAAGGTGTCGTCCGCATTCTGGTCATCGCACCATTCTTTGTTATGCCGACGGTTTCAGCTTTGGTTTGGAAGAACATGTTCATGGACCCGGTAAACGGTCTGTTTGCCCATCTGTGGCGCTTTTTCGGGGCTGAGCCGATCGCGTGGCTGTCTGAGGCTTCACTGCCTTCAATCGTCATGATCGTTTCCTGGCAATGGTTGCCGTTCGCAACGCTTATCCTGTTGACGGCAATCCAGTCTCTGGACGGTGAACAATTGGAAGCAGCAGAAATGGATGGTGCTCCGCCGCTGAAGCGGTTTGGTTACATCACTCTGCCACATCTCAGCCGTGCGATTACGATCGTGGTTCTTATCCAGACGATCTTCCTGCTGGCAATCTTTGCAGAAATATTTGTCACGACCGGAGGCGCGTTTGGCACCCGTACTCTGACCTATCTGATTTTCCAACGTGTTCTTGAAAGTCAGAATGTTGGCCTCGGTTCCGCTGGTGGTGTCTATGCAATCATTCTCGCCAACATCGTTGCGATCTTCCTGATGCGCATCGTCGGCAAGAACCTGGACGCGTGAGGAGGAAAAGATGGCCCGCGCAGTAACTCAACAACGTAAGATCATCAACACAGCCGCCGCTTGGGGTGTTGGACTGCTGATCTTTTTTCCGATCCTCTGGACTGTCCTGACCAGCTTCAAAACCGAAGCTACCGCAATCGCAGACCCTCCGGTGTTCCTGGCATTTGACTGGACGCTTGAAAACTACTCTGCGGTGATGGAGCGGTCCAACTACGCCCGGTTCCTTTGGAACTCGATCATCATCGCCGGGGGTTCGACAATATTGGGTATCATCGTGGCGGTCCCCGCGGCCTGGTCGATGGCTTTCGTTCCTTCCAATCGCACCAAGGACATTCTCCTCTGGATGCTGTCCACTAAAATGCTACCGGCGGTTGGTGTTCTGTACCCGATCTACCTGATCTGCATCAAACTTGGCATCCTCGACAGCCGAGGCGCGCTGGTCATCATCCTCATGCTGATGAACCTGCCGATCATCGTCTGGATGCTGTACACATACTTCAAGGAAATCCCAGGTGAGATCCTTGAAGCGGCCCGAATGGACGGTGCGACGCTGAAAGAGGAAATCCTTCACGTTCTCACACCGATGGCAGTTCCCGGCATAGCTTCGACCTTGCTGCTGAACTTCATTCTGGCCTGGAACGAGGCGTTTTGGACACTGAACCTTACAGCAGCCAATGCGGCTCCGCTGACGGCCTTCATTGCTAGCTACTCCAGCCCCGAAGGCCTGTTCTTTGCCAAACTCAGTGCAGCATCAACCATGGCCATTGCGCCAATCCTCATCCTTGGCTGGTTCAGCCAGAAACAACTTGTCAGCGGCCTGACCTTCGGCGCCGTCAAATAAGGAACTTGACCAATGGGACAAATCAAACTCAACCAAGTGACCAAAAGCTTCGGCGACGTTCAAGTCATTCCGCCGCTGGACCTGACAATTGGAGACGGCGAGTTCACGGTTTTTGTCGGGCCTTCGGGCTGCGGTAAATCCACACTATTGCGCCTGATCGCGGGACTCGAAGACATCACTACGGGTCATATCGAAATTGATGGCTCGGATGCTACTGACGTGCCCCCCGCAAAGCGCGGCTTGGCAATGGTCTTCCAGTCTTACGCCCTGTACCCGCATATGTCGGTGCGCAAAAACATCGCGTTCCCGATGAAAATGGCAGGGATCGATGAGGACGAACAAAATCGCCGGATTGAAGGAGCCGCAAAGGCGCTGAATCTTACCGATTATCTGGATCGGCGTCCGGGGCAATTGTCGGGCGGTCAGCGTCAGCGCGTTGCTATTGGCCGGGCAATTGTTCGGGAACCGGCGGCATTCCTTTTCGACGAACCGCTGTCCAACCTCGACGCGGCCCTGCGTGTTGGTATGCGGCTTGAAATCAGTGAACTTCACGAACGGCTCAAAACGACAATGATCTACGTGACCCACGACCAGGTTGAAGCCATGACCATGGCGGACAAGATCGTCGTTTTGCGGGCTGGCGTGATCGAACAGGTGGGGTCACCGCTAGAGCTCTATCACAGTCCACGTAACGAATTTGTCGCGGGGTTCATAGGGTCTCCGAAAATGAACCTGATCTCAGGTGCTGAGGCCGAGAAAAACGGGGCAACCACAATCGGCATTCGTCCTGAACACACAGATGTCAGCATGACTGATGGAATGTGGAAAGGCGTCGTTGGTGTGGCGGAGCACCTGGGATCGGACACCTTCATTCACGTCCATGACACGGGTCTTGCTGACATGGTCACCGTGCGGATTACAGGTGACATTCAGGCCAAGCACGGCGACACGATCTACCTGACACCGCAAATGGACAAGTTGCACAAGTTCGACGCTCAAGGTCTAAGGATCGAATAATGCAACTGGCTGGAAAAACAGCCCTGATCACAGGTGCCGCCCGAGGAATCGGGCGGGCCTTTGCCGAAGCCTACGTCAGTGAAGGCGCTCGAGTCGCCATCGCCGACATCAATATTGATGGCGCTCGCCAAAGCGCTGCCGCACTTGGAGAAAATGCAATCGCGGTGGCTATGGATGTGACCGACCAGGCCAGCATCGACAACGCTGTGGGCAATACAATAGGGGAGTTCGGGCATATAGACATTCTGGTCAATAACGCAGCACTTTTCACAGCAGCCCCGATTGTTGAAATCGAACGCGCCGACTATCAGCGCGCTTTTGACATCAATGTAGCGGGTACTCTCTTTACGACGCAGGCCGTAGCGCGGTGCATGATTGAGCGCGGGAAAGGTGGCAAGATCATCAACATGGCAAGTCAAGCCGGACGGCGCGGTGAGCCGTTGGTTGCAGTCTATTGCGCGACAAAAGCGGCGGTCATCAGCCTGACTCAGTCGGCGGGTCTGAACCTGATCAAGCACGGCATAAACGTGAACGCGATTTCTCCGGGTGTCGTCGACGGCGAGCACTGGGACGGCGTGGATGCGTTCTTTGCCAAGTACGAAGACAAGGCACCCGGACAAAAGAAACAGGAAGTTGATGCCGCCGTGCCCTACGGACGCATGGGCACACCGGACGATTTGACCGGAATGGCTGTTTTTCTGGCAAGTGATGCGGCGAACTACATCGTCGCACAAACTTACAACGTGGATGGTGGGCAATGGATGAGCTGATCTCCCTATCGAATTCAACACTCGATCAACTGACCGTCGAACGCCCAAGATATGACCGTGCCGCATTGAAACCTGGCATTGTTCATGTAGGGGTCGGCAATTTTCACCGTGCGCATCAGGCTTGGTACCTGCATCGTTTGATGCAGCAAGGCAAAGCCAAAGATTGGGCAATCATCGGTGCTGGCGTACGCCCTTATGATGCGATTATGCGCGATAAATTGCTCGCCCAGAATTGCCTTACAACCTTGATCGAACTCGACCCGGAAAAAATCTCTGCCGAGGTCATAGGATCCATGATCGACTACTTGCCTATTGAAGATGACAATGGGGCGCTAGTTCGCATGATGTCGAATCCTACGATTCGCGTCGTAACTATGACGGTCACAGAAAGTGGGTACTACATCGATCCAGTCACCAAGGAGTTTGACTCCAACCACCCCGACGTTCTTCACGACGCTAAAAACCCGCTGAAACCCCGCACCGTATTTGGAGCCATGGTGGCTGCGCTTGGTCAGCGACGTGATGCAGGGCATATGCCTTTCACTGGGCTCAGCTGCGATAACCTGCAAGGTAACGGTGACGTCCTTCGGCAAACTGTCATTTCGTTGGCTCGAATGACCAACCCTGAACTTGCCGATTGGATCGACGCCAATGCGTCCTTTCCAAATTCGATGGTAGACTGCATCGCCCCCGCGACCGGTCCAAGCGAACTGGCACTCGCCATAGACTTTGGCATTGATGACGCCGCGGTCGTCACGCACGAAGCCTATCGTCAGTGGGTGATAGAAGACAGTTTCTGCGCAGGGCGCCCCGACTTGGACAATGTTGGCGCAATTTTCACTGACGATGTTCATGCGTTTGAAACTATGAAAATTCGCGTCCTCAATGCTGGGCATCAAGTTCTCGCAAATGCCGGAGAGATCCTGGGGCTTCAGACGATTTCCGAATGCATGAAGCACAGGCAGCTTTCGCAGTTTTTTGGCAAAGTTCAAAGAACCGAAATAGCACCAACAGTTGCACCCGTATCCGGAAAAAGCCCGGAAGAGTATATAAGCCTAATTGAAAGTAGGTTCTCAAATCCACGAATTGTGGACACAACCCGACGAGTGGCTTTCGACGGCTCGGCGCGCCATACGGGATTCGTTATGCCGATCATTCGAGACCAGCTAAAGGCAAGTCGCTCTATTGTCGGCCTAGCCCTCGTCGAAGCTCTTTGGGCCCGCATGTGTGCAGGCAAGCGCGAAGATGGTAGTGTGATCGAGGCTAACGATCCCGTTTGGGGCAAACTGTCTGAGGCCGCGCTTGCCGCGAAATCAAATCCGGTCGCATGGCTCGAACAATCCTGGATTTATGGCGATTTACAGAACGCTAAGGAGTTCTCAGATGCGTTCTCTGAGTGGCTCAACCTTATTTGGAAGGATGGATGTGAAGCAGCCCTTATTGAGTACGTTGAAGAAGTGTGAGTCGGACCAGTCATTTTGTGGCGAATACTTTTGTTACAAGACAAAAGTCGATCGGGTAGCACTGTCAGCCGCTTGAGTTACAGATGTGTCTGAGCTGATATGAATTAGCTCATGCAAAGCACACATGCTTCAACCGCGAAGCCCAAAGTCGGGAGAATAACGTGAAACCAGAGCAATTGAGAATGGCCCGTCACGTGCTTGGGCTCTCTATGAAAGAATTTGCGGATTTGACGCGCGTTTCTCATATGACAGTGCATCGATTTGAAGCTGGAAAAAAAGGCGTAAACCACGCAATGATTGAAGCAATGCGCACCACGCTGGAGGATGAAGGCGTTCAATTTCTAAAACATGGCAGCACGTCTGACGGTATAGGCGTCGCCATCAAATCCAATTCAGCGTAAACGGGGCAGCCACTCTAACATGAAACCAGAAATCCTCAGACATCTCACTTACTCACTCGGTAAAGATGCCGAGCACGCGTCGATCTATGACTGGCGTATGGCGGTTTCGCTTACACTTCGCGATCGCATCGTTGACCCCTGGTTTGAAAGCACGCGCGAGACGTATCAGTCTGGTGCGAAACGCGTTTATTACCTATCGATGGAGTTTTTGATCGGCAGGCTGGTCGAAGACATGACTGCAAACCTAGGACTTACAGAAAAGGTCAGGCAGGCCCTTGAGGATCTTGGTCAGGATATTTCCGTCGTTTTTAACGACGAACCTGATGCCGCTTTGGGTAATGGCGGCCTTGGTCGGTTGGCGGCCTGTTTCATGGATTCCCTCGCCACCCTTGGAATACCTGCCTACGGCTATGGTATTCGCTATGAACATGGGTTGTTCGAGCAGAGCTTTGTCGATGGGCGGCAGGTTGAAAAAGCAGAAACCTGGCTGAACCAGCGATTTGCATGGGAATTCGTGCGTCCCGAGGCCTGCTATCGTATCTCATTTGGTGGCTATGTTAGCCATCATGACGGTCAAGCTGAATGGCATCCCGCTGACACCGTTCAGGCGCAGGCTTTTGACACGCCAGTGGTTGGATGGAAAGGCGCGTGGGGCAATACTCTGAGGCTTTGGTCGGCCCGGCCAGAGAATGAGTTCGATCTGGAGAGCTTTAATCGGGGCGATTATCTGGCGGCCAGCCGGTCCGAGGCTCTGGCACGTACGATTTCGCGCGTTCTGTATCCGGACGATACGACCGATGCAGGCAAGGAACTGCGACTTAAGCAAGAATATTTCTTTACCGCCGCATCGATCATGGACTTGCTGCGCCGGTTCCTGAGCGATCATGGCGACATTCGCGAATTGCCGAATGCGGTAGCCATTCAGCTTAACGATACGCATCCGGCGATTGCGGGACCCGAACTGGTACGCCTTTTGGTTGATGAGCATGATTTGCCTCTGGACGAGGCGATTTCTCTCGCCCGCCGGTGCCTTGGATATACCAACCACACGCTGTTGCCAGAAGCACTGGAACGCTGGCACGAAGGGTTGCTAGGCCGCGTCCTTCCGCGACATTTGGAGATCATTCGGGCCATTGATGAGCAACAGCAGCAGGAGTTTCCCGGCAGCCCGCGCGTCCTGAAACACGGCGAAGTCCATATGGGCGAGCTGGCCTTTATCATGGCGCATAAAGTCAACGGCGTCTCAGCGTTGCATACTGATCTGGTAAAGGAAACAGTCTTTGCCGATCTGAACCGCATTCATCCGGCACGTATCATCAATCAAACCAATGGCATCACACCCCGCCGCTGGTTACACACCTGCAACCCTGTTCTGAGCGATCTGATCACTCGCGAAATCGGTGATGGTTGGGTTGCGGATTTGGAGCAGCTAAAACAGCTCAAGCACCGCGCCGGAGATCGCGGCTTCCTCAGCGACTTCAGCGCCGCAAAACGACACAACAAGGAAAAGTTGTCGAACTGGGTCGCTGCCAAATGTGGTGTCTCGGTTGATCCTGACGCGATCTTCGACGTCCAGATCAAGCGCATTCACGAATACAAGCGCCAGCTTATGAATATTCTGGAAACTGTCGCCCTGTGGAACGAGATGCGGGACAATCCAAGAGTCGAATGGACACCTCGGGTAAAGTTTTTTGGAGGCAAAGCTGCGCCGGGTTACCACGTTGCCAAGCAAATTGTGCGGCTGATCAACGATGTGGCAAAAGTCATCAACACCGATCCTGTCACGGGTAATCTTCTGAAGGTTGTTTATCCCGCCAACTACAACGTTACGATGGCTGAAAACCTGATCCCTGCCGCAGATTTGTCCGAGCAGATTTCGACCGCAGGGAAAGAAGCCTCAGGCACCGGAAACATGAAATTTGCACTAAACGGCGCGTTGACGATCGGCACGCTGGACGGCGCGAATGTCGAAATCCGCGAACATGTGGGGTCGGACAATTTTTTCCTGTTCGGCTTGACAGCACAGGAGGTCATGGAGCGTCGCAGGGTGCATGACTATGCGCGCGCCGCAATTGCAGACAGCCCACGGTTGGAGCGTGTATTGGGGCAGATTTTTGAGGGGCTGTTTTCGCCTGAGGAAGCGGGGCGCTATCACTCTCTGATCGGAACGCTATACGATCACGACTACTTTCTGGTCACCTGCGATTTCGACAGTTATTTCGATTCTCAGCGCCGCACCGACATTGCATATCGCAACAGTCAGAATTGGGCCGCGATGGCGCTGCAGAATACGGCCAGCATGGGATGGTTTTCGTCAGACCGTACAATCAGAGGATATGCCCGCGACATCTGGCAGGCGGATAGTGTTCTGATCAAACCCCTGGGCAAGTCGGCATGAGGAGCGACCTGATCCAAGCCGAGGATAGGGCTGCCATCGCTCAGGGCGAGCATGGTGACCCGTTCTCGGTCCTTGGGCTGCATGAAGTCGATGGACGGTTGGTGATCCGGTGCTTTCACCCCGAAGCGGACACGGTCGAGGTTGTGGATCAGAAAACCGGGCGGAAGCTCTGCGCGCTGTCGCGAGTCGACGCGGAAAGCGGTGTTTTTGTTGGTGCCGTCCCGCATAGGAAAAAACGGTTCCCTTACCTGCTACGCCTAACACACCACAGCGATAGCTGGACAGAACAAGACCCATACGCGTTTGGCCCTGTTCTTGGCGAAATTGATGAATATCTCTTGGCAGAGGGTACACACGGTCAGTTGTGGCGCGCGCTTGGGGCGCATGTGACGTCGCACGAAGGCAGCATTGGCGTGCATTTCGCAGTCTGGGCACCAAACGCGAGGCGGGTGTCGGTTATCGGTGACTTCAACGGCTGGGATGGACGGCGAAACGTGATGCGGCGACGTGGTGCAACCGGCGTTCACGAGATTTTCATGCCTGGATTGGGCGACGGTACAGCATACAAGTTCGAAATCGTGGGGTCCGACGGACATCTGATGCCGGAAAAGGCCGACCCAGTCGGGTTTGGGTCTGAATTACCGCCCAAAACGGCCTCGGTCGTGCGCGATCTCGGGAAATTCGACTGGTCGGATGCTGATTGGATGGCTAATCGTGGTCAACACCAACGCGTGGATAAACCGATTTCCATCTACGAGGTACATCTGGAAAGTTGGCGGCGCGTTCCTGAGGCTGGCAACCGGTCGCTGGACTATCAGGAACTTGCAACCGATCTTGTGGTTTATGCCAGCGACATGGGCTTCACCCATATCGAACTCACACCGATCTCGGAATATCCGTTCGGTGGGTCTTGGGGGTATCAGCCTGTCGGGCTGTTTGCGCCTACGGCGCGATTTGGAACACCTAATGATTTTCGGGCGCTGGTGGATGCTTGCCATCAGGCCGACATGGGCTTGATCATCGACTGGGTGCCAGGCCACTTCCCCTCCGATCCGCACGGGCTGGGTCGGTTCGATGGGTCTGCTTTGTACGAACATCTCGACCCGAAGGAAGGATATCACCCAGACTGGAACACGCTGGTCTACAACTACGGCCGGGCCGAAGTATCCAGCTATCTGATCGCGAACGCAAAATTTTGGATGGAAGAATACCATATCGATGGGCTTCGCGTCGATGCGGTGGCCTCGATGCTGTATCGCGATTATTCGCGGAAAGAGGGCGAATGGGTGCCAAACATCCATGGTGGGCGTGAAAACCTGGAGGCCATCGGCTTCTTGAGACAGATGAACGAAGCAGTTTATGCAGCGCATCCCGACGCGATGACAATTGCCGAAGAATCCACAGCATTCCCGGGTGTCTGCGCCAGGACATCGGAGGGCGGGCTGGGCTTTGGTTTCAAATGGAACATGGGGTGGATGAACGACACCTTGCGGTACATGGCCGAAAATCCTGTGAACCGGAAGTACCACCACGACAAAATGACATTCGGGTTGCACTATGCGTTTTCCGAGAACTTTGTGCTGCCCCTCAGTCATGATGAAGTCGTTCATGGCAAAGGGTCTTTGCTGGACAGAATGCCCGGTGATGATTGGCAGCGCTTAGCCAATCTGCGGGCCTACTACGGCTTCATGTGGGGGCATCCTGGCAAGAAGCTGTTGTTCATGGGGGGCGAGTTTGCGCAGGTTGCCGAATGGAACCACGAACAAAGTTTGGACTGGCACCTGTTGGAGCACCCCAGCCACGCAGGTGTCCAACGGTTGGTGCGCGATCTCAATATGCTCTATCGTGAGACGCCCGCTCTTTACCAACAAGACACGCGTGCGGAAGGGTTCCGTTGGATCGACGGCGGCAACGCCAGCGACTCGGTGTTCTCTTGGGTTCGCTATGGCACCGATGACGGCCCGCCGGTGTTGGTGGTCGCCAATTTCACCCCTGTAACCCGGACGGAATTCCGCGTTGGTGTGCCGGTCGCGGGCTATTGGGCAGAACGATTGAACACAGATTCCACATATTACGGCGGCAGCAATCACGGCAACGGAGACGGTCTGAATTCCGAGCCAGTCGCAGCGCATGGCTGTGACCAGTCTGTTGTGATGACCGTTCCGCCACTTGCCACCGTTTTCTTTGAATTGAGGCACGAATAGACCGGAACCAATAGTGGGAGGACACCCGTTGAAACAAGATCGTCGCAGATTGGCCAACCAGACCATGGCCTATGTTCTTGCGGGTGGCAGGGGGAGCCGTCTGAAGGAAATGACCGATGTCCGCGCGAAACCAGCGGTCTATTTCGGCGGCAAAACGCGGATCGTAGACTTTGCTTTGTCCAACGCGGTGAACTCGGGTATCCGGCGGATCGGCGTTGCGACCCAATACAAGGCTCACAGCCTGATCCGGCACCTGCAACGGGGTTGGAGCTTTTTCCGGGCAGAGCGTAACGAGTCTCTGGACATCCTGCCCGCATCTCAACAGCTGGATGAGGATAACTGGTACAAAGGCACCGCAGATGCCGTTACCCAGAATATAAACATCTTGCGCGGATATGGACCGAAATACATTTTGGTGCTGGCTGGCGATCATATTTACAAGCAGGATTACTCGCTGATGATTGAGCAGCATGTTCAATCCGGCGCGAAGGTGACGGTGGGCTGTATTGAGGTGCCGCGCGAAGAAGCCAAAGGCTTTGGTGTCATGGATGTCGACGAGACGGACAAAGTACTAAGCTTTGTTGAAAAGCCTGCGGATCCGCCCCCGATGCCCGGTCAGGCGGACATGTCACTGGCCAGCATGGGTATTTACGTGTTCGAGGCAGAATATCTCTATGACATCCTTGAAGCAGACGCGAATTCGGAGACATCCAGCCATGACTTTGGCAAGGACATCATCCCGACTATCGTAGCCGAAGGCGGCGCAATGGCGCACCCCTTCAGCCGGTCTTGTGTCATGTCTGGGCTTGAGGACAAACCCTATTGGCGCGATGTAGGCACGATTGACGCCTATTGGCAGGCCAATATCGACCTGACCGATTTCAAACCGGGTCTGGATATCTACGCCACAGACTGGCCTATCTGGACCTATTCCGAACTGACGCCGCCGGCGAAGTTCATTCACAACGAGGAAGGGCGCCGCGGCCAGGCTGTTTCGTCGATGGTGTCAGGCGGCTGTATTATCTCAGGCTCGTCACTGTATCAGTGCTTGCTGTTCACCGGGGTAAAAACACACTCCTTTTCGCAACTGGAAGGCGCTGTCGCCCTGCCATATTGCGAGGTCGGGCGTCGGGCTTACCTGAAGAACGTTGTGATTGATAGGGGTGTCAAAATTCCACCCGGTCTGATTGTTGGAGAAGACCCAAAACTTGACGCCAAACGGTTCAGACGCACAGAAGGCGGTGTCTGCCTTATTACCCAAGCGATGATCGACCAACTGGACATGTGATATGAAAGTACTGATGGCCGCCTCAGAATGCGCGCCGTTCATTAAGACTGGAGGACTGGCGGATGTGGTCGGCGCGCTGCCTGCTGCGCTGTCCGGTCATGGCATCGACTGTCGCATTCTGTTGCCGGCCTATCCGTCGTTGCAGCCTTTGCTCAGCGACGGGCGGCAGGTTGCCAAGTTCAGTGATCTGCCTGGCGGCTATGGACAGCTTGTTCTGGTCTCTGTCCAAGGTATTGACCTGCTTCTATTGGATGCTCCGCAATTGTTTGATCGTCCCGGCTTGCCTTACACGGATCCCGATGGCGCGGATTGGGCGGACAATCATCTGCGCTTTGGCGCGCTGGCACAGGCGTCGGCGCGGGTGGGTCTTGACGGTGTCGACGGTTGGCAGCCGGACATCATCCACGCACATGACTGGCAGGCCGCTCTGACCCCTGTTTATCTCAAACAATCCGGTCAAGACGCGCCCAAATCGGTTTTGACCATTCACAACATTGCCTTTCAGGGCCGGTTCGGCCCGCATGCCCTGTCAGATTTAGGACTGCGCGGTGACTGGTTTCATCCCGAAGCGCTGGAATTTCACGGTGATCTTGCGTTTCTGAAGGGTGGGTTGATGTTTGCAGACCGGATCACGACGGTCAGCCCTACCTATGCCCGGGAAATCCTCACGCCGCAGTATGGAATGGGTTTGGACGGCGTTCTACAGTCCAGAACAGCGATACTTAGCGGTATTCTGAATGGCATAGACACCGGCACATGGGACCCCTTGAGCGATCCAGCACTGGCCCGAGGTTACAATGCACGAAGCCTGGGGCGAAAGGCTGACAGCCGCGCAAGTATCGCAGACCGTGTTGGACTTGATCCCGATTCCAGGGGTCCGCTGTTCTGTGTCATCAGTCGGTTGACTGAGCAGAAAGGTCTGGATGTGCTGATTGACACCGTTCCGCACATCGTCGAACGCGGCGGCCAACTGGCTGTTTTGGGCTCTGGCGAAACTGCACTCGAACAGGCTTTTGTGGACGCTGGCCAGCGCTTTGCCGGTTCAGTAGGGGCCGTGATCGGATATGACGAGGCCTTTGCCCATCTGCTACAAGGCGGATCTGACGCCATTCTGATCCCGTCGCGGTTTGAACCTTGCGGTTTGACCCAGCTTTATGGGCTGCGATACGGTACTTTGCCCATCGTCGCGCGTACCGGGGGATTGGCTGACACGGTGATTGACGCAAATGTCGCAGCACTGAACGCCGAATGTGCGACCGGATTTGTGTTTGATAACGTTACGAAAACCGGCGTTGAGGCTGTGCTTGATCGTGTTTTTGGCTGCTTTGACGACAAGAAGACGTGGCAGATGATGCAACGCGCGGCGATGCGCCAAGCTGTTGGATGGGATCGGTCGGCGCGGGAGTATGCCGAATTGTACAAGAGTTTGTCTGTATGAAGGATGTTGGACCTACACAACTGATAATTCGACAAGGGAACCCATCGCGGCTCGGCGCTCATTTCGACGGTGAAGGCGTGAATTTTGCCCTGTTCTCCGAGCACGCATTGCGCGTCAATCTGTGTCTTTTCGCAGAGGATGGCCGAACCGAGCTCACCCGACTGGCTTTGCCCGAACGCAATGGAGCCATCTGGCATGGTTACGTGCCGGGCCTGAAACCCGGAGCACTTTATGGCTACCGCGTGGAAGGCCCTTTTGCACCCGAGCGGGGTCACAGGTTCAACGCCAACAAGCTGCTTTTGGACCCTTATACGCGCGAACTGCACGGAACCGTCACCCATGATCCGGCAATCCTGGGTTACCTGCCCAATTCTCCCTACGGTGATCTGTCTTTCAGTGAAGTCGACAGCGCGCCTTTTGTGCCCAAATCCGTCGTCTCTAGTCCTGACAGTTTCACCTCGGACGCGGTGACGCTGGGACGGCGTTGGAACGGCACTTTCATTTATGAGACGCATGTCAGAGGGGTGACCATGTTGCACCCTGACATTCCTGACCATGTGAAGGGCACCTATGAAGGGATGTCGTCACAGCCGATTCTGGATCATCTGATGCGATTGGGTGTGACGGCTGTTGAAATCCTGCCTATCCACGCCTTCACCTCTGAAGGTGCGCTGCGCGCGCGATCCATGCGGAACTATTGGGGGTACAATACTCTGGGCTTCTTTGCGCCCGAACCGCGCTATTTCGGGCCATCCGGCGTGTTCGGGTTTCGCGCTATGGTCGAGCGGTTTCATGCCGCCGGTATCGAGGTCATACTGGATGTGGTCTACAACCACTCCGCCGAAAGTGACCATCTCGGCCCGACGCTTAGTTTTCGCGGGATCGACAACGCGTCTTATTACCTGCTGCTGGATGGCCAACCGCGCTACTATGTGAACGACACCGGCACCGGAAATACACTTCAGGTAAAGCACCCGTTTGTGCTTCGGATGGTGATGGACAGCCTGCGGTTCTGGGTGCAGAGCATGGGGGTCGACGGTTTCCGCTTTGACTTAGCAACGACTCTGGCGCGCGAGGCGCATGGGTTTGAAGCAAGCGGCGGGTTCCTGGATGCCTTGCGCCAGGACCCTGTACTAGCAGGTGCAAAACTGATTGCAGAGCCTTGGGATGTCGGTCCGGGAGGCTATCAACTGGGACGGTTCCCGCCCGAGTTTTCGGAATGGAATGACCGTTACCGAGACACGGTGCGCAAGTTCTGGCGCGGCGACAGCCATTCGGCGCAGGACATGGGCTCGGCCTTATTGGGGTCAGCGGAATTATTCGATACCAAGGGTCGTCAGGCCTGGTCTTCAGTAAACTTCGTGGCCTCTCACGACGGCTTCACGTTGGCAGATACGACCCGGTACCTGCAGCGCCATAATGCAGCCAATGGTGAAGACAATCGCGATGGCCATCACAGCAACTACAGCGACAATTTCGGCATGGAGGGAGCCTGCGACGATCCCGAAGTGAAAGCCGCGCGCCTCCAAAGGATGCGAAATTTCCTGGCCACTGTCTTCTTGTCACAAGGCACCCCTATGCTGTTGGCCGGTGACGAGGGCGGCAATTCTCAGAATGGCAACAACAACGCGTATTGCCAGGACAACCCAGTAAGTTGGATCGACTGGACCACACTTGACAGCGATTTGATCGCGTTTACCGCGGCACTGTCGCGTTTCCGGTGCAATCATCCCGTACTCAATCAAAATCGATTCCTGCATGGTGCCCAACGGACAGACGGATATCCGGATGTCGAGTGGCGTGCCATGGACGGATCGCCACTGAACTGGCGCGATCCGGGACTGTCCAGCCTTTGTCTGATCCTGCGCGGTTGCGCCGAATGCGTGGCGGGCGACACTATCTTCGATGTGGTGATGCTGGCCTTCAACCGGGAAAATGAGGCGCTGGAGTTGCGGTTGCCGTCCGGCGGAGACAGAGTCTGGCAGCGAGAAATTGACACGTCGGTTTCTCATCAGTCGGCCAGCAAGATCACGACTTCAACGACGATCATTCCGGCACACTCGGTAGCCGCCTTTGTCTTAGAAGAACGGTCAGTGGAATGATGGGCAGCGACGACAGACTGCGTCAACTAGCGCAGGATTGCGGCATCCATCTGGGGTACAACGCCTGGGATGGAACGCGTTTATCATCGGATCCACCGACCCTGAAGGCTCTGCTCCGCGCGATGGACATAGACGTAGATACGGACAGCGCCGTTTCCGAGGCCTTACGGGCGGGTCAGGCCGAACAGGCAGCACGAGCGTTACCTATTGAACAGGTCATTCTGGCCGACCTGCCGTTTGAATTGGCACTGTCTCAGCCCAGCGAATGGCATGTGCTGGATAACAAAGGACACGAGGTTCAGGCGGGGCGCGGAGAAACAAGCCTGACGCTTCAACCTCTGCCTGTTGGATATTTTACGTTGGTTGTGCATAGCCCTGGTCGCTGCGAAGAAGTGTTTCTGTTGAGCCGACCGATACATGCGCCGACAATCGCAGACCTGACAGGACGCACGAAGGGATGGGGTGTATCGGGCGCAGTGTACTCGTTGCGGTCCCGATCAAACGGCGGGTTGGGAAACTACGACGACCTGGGCCATGCGATGTCTGTCATGGGGCAATCGGGTGCGATGTATTTTGGCATTAATCCGGTCCATGCGCTGGGATGGGCGGTAGGTGACACCAAAAGCCCTTATTCGCCTAGTCACCGCGGGTTTCTGAATATCGATCACATTGCAACAGGCACCCGGCTTGCATCTGTTTCGGACCGGGCGTTGATCGATTACCCGGCTTTTCGCATAAAACACCGCCTCGCATTGGACGCGGAGTTTCAGCGATTTCAGCAAAGCGCTGCAGCGACGGAGCACAAAGAATTTCAGGCTTTTTGCCGCGCCGAAGGTCTGGAACTGGCCCGGTTCGCCACGTTTGAAAGCATCAGCGAAATGCATGGCGGCAACTTTCGCAATTGGCCTATCCATTTAAGCCAACCTGAAAGAACAAAACCGACGCCCCGGAACGAATTCCATGCGTGGCTGCAATGGAGGGCCTATACTCAGCTCGAGGTCGCGCAAGCGACCGCAATTCGGTCCGGGATGGCTTTAGGTCTTTTCTTGGACCTTGCGGTTGGAGCGCGTCCCGACGGTGCCGAAGTTTGGATGCACCAGGATCTGATTGCACGCGGCGTCTCAATCGGGGCACCGCCAGATCAGCTCAGTCCTGCTGGGCAATCCTGGACATTAGCGGCCTACGCACCAAATAAGTTGTCGAAAAACCGCTACGAACCCGTGCGGACACTGCTGAGAAAACTGATGTCCCAGGCTGGGATTGTCCGGATTGACCATGTTCTTGGCCTGATGCGCAGCTTCTGGGTACCTGAGGATGGAAGCCCGGGTGGGTATATCTCGCAACCGTTCGACGTGTTGCTTGCGGTGGTGGCCATAGAGGCCTGGTGCAATCACTGCTGCGTTGTGGGCGAGGATCTGGGATTGGTGCCCGCCGGGTTCCGCGAGCGCCTGAATGAGTCCGGCCTCTACAGTTACGCGGTTTGGCAATTTGAAGGGACACGAGATGGCGCATTGAGGTCGGCGCAGGATTTGCGCCCTTTCAGTATGGCTTGTTTCAGTACACATGATACGCCGACGATCCAAGGCTTCTGGCGCGGGCGCGATATCGAATGGTGGCGCACCATCGGTTGGCTGTCCCGGGACAGGGCGATGGCATTGCACGCCGCGCGGGCCGTCCAGCGGAATTCACTGCGCCGTCATTGCGCCATCCCGCCGGAAGCAAGTTTGGAAGATATCCGCGGCGCGGTGCATTCAGAGCTGGGAAAGAGCCCGGCGGAACTGGTGACGGTGCAACTGGACGACTTGTTGGGCAGCGAGCAGGCCCAGAACCTACCCGGAACAATTGACGAGCACCCCAATTGGAGGCGTCCGGCACGCGTGTCTGTAGAGGAACTAGCTGCCGTTCAAAGTCTGAAAGACGTACGTAATTCGATGGAACCGGCGCGGGTAGTCCCCGCCACCGTTCAACAGAAGGAAACTGATCCATGCCTTTCGTAGTGTTTCCCTGCACCCCCTTTGCGGGTCAGAAACCCGGCACCTCGGGACTGCGCAAAAAGACGCGGGTATTTATGGAACCCGGATATCTGGAGAGCTATGTGCAGTCGATTTTCAATGCCATTGGCGGCGCGCAAGGCAAGACTTTTGTCATCGGTGGCGACGGCAGGTTTTTTAACGCCGAGACCATCCAGATCATCTTGCGCATGGCCGCAGCCAATGGCGCTGTTCGTGCGATTGTCGGACAGAATGGCCTGTTGTCAACGCCTGCCGCGTCCAATCTGATCCGCAAGCACGGGGCCGATGGCGGCTTTATTCTGTCCGCCAGTCACAACCCCGGCGGCATCGACGCCGATTTCGGGCTGAAATTCAACGGTGCCAATGGCGGCCCGGCCTCCGAGAGCCTGACGGAAGAGTTCTTTGCCCAGTCACGGAGCATGACCGAGTATCGCTCGCTTGAGTCCGGGGACATCGATCTGGGAGGGGTCGGCGTTTCAAGGCTCGAAGATATGGGCGTGGAGATCGTCGATCCGGTGGCCGATTACACAGAACTGATGCGTGATATTTTCGATTTCGGCCGGATCAGAGATTTGTTGTCCGGCGGGTTCACCCTTCGTTTTGACGCAATGCATGCGGTCACGGGACCCTATGCGACCGCCATACTTGAAGATGAACTGGGTGCCCCAAAGGGATCAGTCCTGAACGCTGTGCCATCGGTCGATTTTGGCAAAGGGCATCCCGACCCAAACCCGATCTGGGCCAAACCGCTTGTCGATCTGGTCCTATCTCCTGGTGGTCCGGACTTTGCTGCCGCGTCAGATGGGGATGGGGATCGCAACATGATCTTAGGGAAAGGGATCTATGTCACCCCGTCCGACAGTCTCGCCGTGCTGGCCGCCAACGCCCACCTCGTCCCGGGCTACGGCAAGGGGCTCGCCGGGATCGCTAGATCGATGCCCACCAGCGCAGCGGTCGATCGTGTTGCCGAAAAGTTGGGACTAGATTGTTATGAAACGCCAACAGGATGGAAGTTTTTCGGCAACTTGCTCGACGCGGGCTGCATCACGCTGTGCGGAGAGGAAAGTGCCGGTACTGGCTCGGATCACGTGCGCGAGAAGGACGGATTGTGGGCCGTTCTACTGTGGCTGAACATTCTTGCCGAACGTCGGGTCTCGGTCCGCGAAATCATGGAAGATCACTGGCGGACTTATGGCCGCAACTATTATTCGCGGCATGACTACGAGGCCGTTGACAACGCCAAAGCCGAGAAAATGATCGCCGATTTGACTGATCGGTTACCTGAACTTCCTGGCAGCAGCACCGGCAATCTTGTTGTCGCGACTGCGGACAATTTTTCCTACGAAGACCCGGTCGATGGTTCGATAAGCAAGAACCAAGGAGTGCGCATTACTTTCGAGAATGGCTGTCGAGGCGTGATCCGCCTTTCGGGTACAGGAACGGACGGTGCCACAGTTCGTATCTATTTGGAGCAGTTCACACCCGTTGGAGGAGATATGCATATGGATACCCAGTCAGCATTGCAAGAAATCACAGAAGCAATGGCTCGAATAACTAAAATCCCCGAAATCTGCGACCGCCAGACGCCAGACGTCATAACATAACAGCTACAAGGGTGCTGCCAGACTAAGTCCAACCAGTCTTAGTTTGACGCCAAATCCGCAAATTTACGTGGAACAATGCTGACGCCACTCAGCCAGAGCGGCGGAACAGGTCTGCTTGAAGATTACTCGGCTGCTAAATGATCTTTCCTGATTGAAGTAGTTGTAGACGGAAGAAAGGATGGAGGCGAATTTCTGTAAACTTCGCATAAGCTTGAATCGCTGCATGGCGCGTTCGCGTCGTCGGAAAGGAAGGTGTGAATTCTCGACGCGGTTGTTAAGCCACCTGCCCGTCATCTGCTTTTCCGTCGCATCGATATCTCTGGGCGCGGCTCGGCATGACGCGAAACGATCCGTTATAATTTCATCCACTACACCGTGTCTCTTCATCAATTTCTTGAGGAATCTCAGTGCTGCAACTTTGTTTCGGCGTTTGGTAACAACGGCTTCCAACACCTCGCCTTTGTGATCCACGGTACTCCAAAGGTAATGCCGCCTTCCATTGATTTTCACAAAGACCTCATCTGAATGCCATATAAATTTCGAGAATGCTCGCAATTACTGAACACGCTTTCTTCGGATCACTGACGCGAAAATTGGACCAAAACGGTTCCACCAATATCGGACAGTCTCGTGACTCACGTTGATCCCGCGTTCGTGCAGAAGGTCTTCAACATTCCGAAGCGAAAGCGGAAAACGGATTTAAAGCATCACCATAAAGCGGATGATCTCGGAGCTGGTTTTGAAGTACTTGAAGAAGGCAGGTTTGGCCATGGCCAAAAGCTACGCAACCGTCCCGCCCCGCTCAAGCAAAGCTCTTCTGACAAGACTCTTCTCATCTGTGAACGATGGTAGCTCAAAGCCAGCCTACATAACTGAGCTTTACAGATCCCGAGTTGTGCAACAATACAGCCCTTAGCGAAGGCTATACCAGATTTCCATTCGGGCTGGCGACATAAGCTGTTTAAGCGAATAATTTGCTGTGACCAAGGCCTTAAACGGGCGTTTGTTTCAATTTTGGAAAGCGGTCTAAATGGCCTCGAACTTAGTATCAGGGCCAAGAGCTGGCGAAGCACTTAATTCAGAATATCGGCGGTTGCTCCTATTAAGTTCAGCACTTCGTACGTCTCACGATTTACTTCGTATACGTAATCTCCGGCTCTCACGTAATAACCTTTGCGCCTTAGTCCCCAGCGGCCGGGATCATCGATGCGAACGTACCCATTATAGATGTAATCGCCACGTCGATATTTCTTAGCCTGCCCAGGCGGCACACAAGGGATCGCCTTTTTCGCCAAGCCAGGTGGACAATGTCCGGCTTTGGATTTCACTAGGATTGGCGCAGTTGCACCAGCTCGGCTAACCTGCCCAACGCTATGGCTCCACAAGCTGTGATTTGCGTTCGTAGATGATGCGCCCTGCGCCAACAGGGCCACCGCCAATACTCCAACGGCTATGTTCATTCCCTGCATCCTTCTTAGCTGTGCGGTCTACATATGCCCTTGAACGGGCATTGGCGAGTTCATCAGCAATGAGTGGCTTTCCACTACGAAGGTAGACCAGCGCTTCCACAGTAGCTGAGTAAAAAGCTTCTCATTTGAGCACGCACTTACGGCACCCCATCCGGCAGCTCTTAACCCGTCAATCAACCCATTCATTCCTTTGTCTTTATTTCGCGAACAACATTAACCGAACGTGAACAATGTATTCTCAGAGTGTTCAACCAAGCTAATGCATACTGATCGGGTTGGATCGAACGAAAGGTGTATCGTTTGATCGCTGACAAGGGGAAACGCATGATCAAGTCTGCCTTTGTGACTGAAAAGTCCAGCACAACAGCTGCGATGCAAACCTCCGGCAAAATCGCCGAAGAACGTTTGTCAACCACGACCAAATCGAGCAGTGGTCGCTTCCCTCCTATCGAAAGTGCATTAACACAGATCGTCAAAAACAAGCGGCTTTCCGAGGCACATAACAACGTCTGAAGGCAGTTCAGCAGACCCCCACACAATTCCCGATATCTGTCCAAAATATTGGAATTGAAAACTAAACCCCGCTCCATCTTGGAGCGGGGTTTCTTTTTCTGCGTGGTCGATGTTAAGGATGCGATGCTTGTAGCCTTCGTTGTTATGGCTCGGCCTCATATTATGCGGGCCAGCCATTTCTCGCCTTTGCGAAGCGTATGACTGGCCCGGCATTCAGTACTTCCGTGAGTGGTAAGTACTGCGTGTATAGTGAGGCGAATAAGCTGTTGCCTGTTCTTACAGACCCAGGAGCGACTTTACCTCCTGCTCAACGGCATCTGTGACGGGTTTGTTGGCTGCAGCTTCCAAGGCTTCCCGCTCGGTCAATTCCTGTTCTTCAACCAGATCAGCCAGTTCCCGCACTTCCTCAGTCGCTTCTTCGTATTCGACAGCGGCCTGTCTTTCATCGTTCAGGTCCTGTGCTTCTTCGACGGAACTCTCTAAATCTGCGCGCGCTTGATCAAGTTGTTCCTCAATCTCAGGATCAGCTCCACCTGCATCCTCCAGCGCCTGTTCAAGTTCTTCGACCCTCTCTTGGTTCTCCTGCACATCATCCAACGCAGTTCGCAGGTCTTCCTCGATTTCGGGTATAGTCCGCTCCGGCGGCTCCAGTCCGGCAAGATCTTCCAATTGCTCCGCAAGTTCCTCACGCAACGGTTCGCCAGCCAAAACGGTATCGCGATAGTAGGCAATTCGACCGACGCGAGAGTTGGGCGCTGCGTTCGCCAGTGCAGTTGCGCTGGCGTTAGCCGCGTTCAGGGCCCCCAACTCGGACGGATGGGCACCAAGAAGTGCTGCCATCCTGTTGCCTTTGGTCCGGACGGCCGGACGTATGGATTCTTCAACGATCACGGTTTTTGAAGGCTTCTTGTACGTCCGGGGCTTTTGCTTGCCGCCACCGGTCATTGACCCTTTCCTGGGGGTGGTAACCGTTCTCGATTTACTTTTTCGGCTGAAGATGTCCTTCAACGAGATACGATCGCCATTGCCGAATACAGATCGCGAAGCTTTGGACTTCGAGTTGCCGTTGTTGGATTTTCCTGCAGTCCGGCCAGCCCGACCTTTGTCAGCGCCCTTCTTTCCACCTTTGTTCCCGGCAGAGCTATGGTCGCCGCGGTCTCCTTTTTCAGAGTTGCCCTTACCGCCGCTGTTACCCTTTCCGCCGCCGTTTCCGTTGTCACCGCCCTTGCCGTTTCCTCCACCGTTGCCTTTTCCTTCTTTTGCAAAGGCAACATCCGGCACGGCGACGGTGGCTATGATGGCGGTTGAACCCAGCAACGCAATTGCCAGGGTCGATGCTTTAAGCAGTCCCAAACTGGTGGTTTTCATATCGACCTCCTCGGTGGAAATCAGCGGGTAGCAGTTTTCTGAAACAACTCGCTGTGTTCTATCGTCTCGATTCGCGCCCGAATCTCATATGCTTGTTCCCATTTAACTTGAGAGCGCTTGAACGCAGGGCTAACTACTTGTTCATCATCGGTTCATGTCGAAAGGCGTAGTCTATAGCCGCAAAATACGAGGACATTCATGCGTGCGAAGGTGATCTTGATGGTTGCGAGCTTGCTTGTTGCTTTGCCCGTTGGGCAGGCGACTGCGCAGACACGCGAGCTCAGGCAAGGTGAACTTCGCAAGGCCACTCTGAATGGTGACACCATTCGGTTGAAACGCGTTATCAAAGGTGTCGAGAAAGCCTATGGGGGCACTCCAGTTGATGCGCGGGCGTTTCAAGCTGATCAGATATACTTTCGCATCCTTGTCAAAAAGCCTGATGGAAAGATTGTCAGTGTCATTGTAGATGCGCAGACCGGAACGGTCGTTTCCAATCGATCCAGCGTGGGCCGCCAAATATCGAAAGCTGCCCGTTCTACCCCTGCCAAAGCAAACAACGGTCGCAATTCCAACGGCAACCGTGGTACCGCTGCGAGCCGCGGAAACAACGGCAACGGCGGTGGAAATGGCAACGCTGGCGGCAATGGCGGTGGAAACGGCAACGGTGGCGGCAATGGTGGTGGTAACGGCGGCGGCAATGGTGGCGGAAACGGCGGTGGTAACGGTGGCGGCAATTCTGGCGGGAACGGCAAAGGTAACGGTAAAAAATAGTGCTTAAACCAAAGCCATTGTGACTGTAGCATTTGAATATGAGAGTACTTCTGGCCGAAGATGAGCCGCAGCTAAGCGCGCAGATCAAAAAGCTTCTAAGCGCAGAAGGCCGCGTGGTAGATGTGACCGATAATGGGACGGACGCGCTTCACTTGGGGGCGACTGAACCATATGACATGATCATTCTCGATATTGGGTTGCCGGAACGCGACGGCATCTCTGTTCTGCGCGAATGGCGCGGTGCGGGGGTAAAAACGCCTGTGTTGATACTGACGGCCCGCGATGGGTGGAGCGAGCGCGTGGATGGCCTTGATGCCGGTGCCGATGACTACATGACCAAGCCGTTTCACATGCCCGAGTTGGCCGCACGTGTGCGCGCAATCCTGCGCAGGCAAAGCGGTCAGATGAACCCCGCGATCGAAATGGGCGATGTCACGCTCGATACGCGAAACGGGCGTGTCAGCGTCGGTGGTATTCCTGTTGATCTGACCGCGCAAGAGATCGCTGTCCTGACATACCTTGCGCATAATGTCGGGCGCATGGTGTCGCGTACTGAGCTGTCCGAACATATCTACGAATATGATGGTGACAGGGATTCGAACACCATTGCCGTTTTCATAACCCGGCTGCGTAAGAAACTCGGCCCTGACCTAATAACAACGGTCAGAGGACGCGGCTATATGATCGATACCGCCTGATGTTATCGCTGCGCCAACGCGCGTTGCTTGGCGGCCTCGCCACAGGTGCGCTTTCTGTCGGCGTTGGAACTTTGGTTGTTTTTTCCTACATCAATGCGCGCGTTCTTGAGCAGTTTGACGAGACGCTGCGCAATAGACATACGCAGCTGGTTGTCGGGTTGAGCGCGACGACGGACAGCCCCGAGGCTTTACGTGATCTCATGTTCGACCCGGCCTATGGAACGCCGTTTTCAGGCAGATACTGGCAGGTGACCGATGCAAACGGGGTTACATTCACATCGGCCTCACTCTTTGACGAAACTATTTCTGAACCTGCGCGTGTGAGTGATGAGACCCTCGTTTGGAACACCACAGGTCCGGACAGCGAGGCCGTTCGCAGCGCTTATCAGAAAATCACCTTCGAAGACGGAACAGAATGGAGCGTGACGGTCGCCGAAAGCAGGCTTGAACTGATCAGCGAACGTCGCGCCGCGCAGAACAACTTGCTTCCAGTATTTGGGCTGGTCGGTCTGATTGGAGTTGCGGGTTCGCTGCTGTTGATGTCAGCAATTGTCGGTCCTCTCAGGAAATTACGCGCAGATGTGGCGCATCGTTGGGACAAGGGGGATGATCTTAGGCCGAAAGACTATCCGGAAGAGGTTTCGCCACTTGTCGAAGACCTCAATCAACTTCTGCACAGAAATCGCGAGATTGTGGCCGGCTCGCGGCGGCAAGCGGCGGACCTGGCGCATGCGCTGAAAACACCGACAGCAATCCTCAGAAATGAACTGAAAAGCTTGTCGGAAACCGGAGCTGATACCACTCAGGCAGAAGAGGCATTGGGTCGGATCGATGCCCAGCTTGGCCGCTCTCTCGCACGTATGCGTGCGACCAATACTGGAGAATTGACACATTCAAAAACCGATCTTTCGAACTCGGTCGGGAGATTGTCCAGACTATTTTCGGTCATGGCAGAGCGCGAGGGGAAATCACTTACTTCAGATCACGACGCCGGTCTCTGGGTGCGAATGGACACTCAGGACGTAGAAGAAGTGATTGGTAACCTTCTCGACAACGCTCTCAAATGGTGCCAAACAACAGTTCAGATCACCGCAAAGCGTGTTGAAGAGGGCATTCAGATCTGCATTGAGGATGACGGGCCTGGTATTCCTGAAATTGCACGTGAAGGAGTGCTTCGTTCGGGAGGTCGTTTAGACACTTCTGTCAGTGGCACCGGTTTGGGTTTGGCAATAGCCGTTGATCTGCTGAATGCATATGGATGCAAACTGACACTAGATACATCCCAAAAACTCGGCGGCTTGGCTTGTCAAATTCTGATTTCAAAATAAACACAATTGCACATAGGCACACATCAGCCGTTGAGTTCAGTCAATCGAATTGCAATTTTTTTTCAGATTATGGGTTCGAACAGTCTTTGGCTTTGACCGTGCTGGGAATAGCGGCAGCATGAACCGCGACCGCGGCATGGCAGCTCGATGTAGCGTAACCGCTTTGAGCTGCAGCCTTCACTTTGCAAAGTCCGCTTTCTGCGCAATGCGGCCATTATTCCACGACGCAGCATTCGCTACAAAGGGCTCACAGCGGTCATTCGACAAGTTCAGATGAACGACCGCAGTGCGGACGAAGCCACCGCTGGCCGTAGTACTGCGCCTTTGTTCCGCACGAACGACCGCCTAGCGGACAAAGCTAACCGCATTTGAGATAACTTTTGCCCGTCTCAATCCATGATCTTCTTACAGATCCAGTGCTGGAATGATCCCACATTGTTGCTGTCAGACGAATTTTAACCAGTCTCAGTTTGCCGCGGAGACCGTGAACTTATCCAGAACAAAGTTCGCGCCACTCGGCGAGAGCGGCGGTGCGCGACAGCTTGAAGGTGTCTCGGCAGGCTAGAGATCTTTCCTGATTGAAGTGGTTGTAAACGGAGGAATAGACGGAGGCGAATTTCTGTAACCTTCGCATGCGCCTGAACCGTTGGTTGGCGCGTCCTCTTGGTCGGAACGGCAGGTGCGAGTTCTCGACGCGGTTGTTGAGCCATCTACCCGTCGGTTGTTTTTCGAGCGCGCCCAGCTCTCTGACCGCGACTTTGTATCCGGTGAAGCGATCCGTGACGACGGCTTCCGCATGGCCGTGTCGATTCATCAATTTCTTTAGAAATTTCAATGCTGCAGCTTTGTTTCGACGTTTGGTGACAACGGCTTCTAGCACCTCACCTTCTTCATCGATAGCCCACCAAAGATAATGCCGCTTGCCATTCACCTTCACAATAACCTCGTCAACCTACCACTTCCATTTGGAATATGCTTTCAATTGCTAAACACGCTTCCGCCTTATCTCAGCAGCAAATGTCGGGCCAAACCTGTTCCATCAATATCGGAGGGTTTCGTGGCTCACGTCGATCCCTCGCTCGTGCAGCAGATCTTCGACATTCCGAAGCGAGAGCGAGAAACGGTTGTACAGCATGACCGAAAGGCAGATGATCTCTGGACTGGTTTTAAAGTATTTGAAAGAGGCAGGTCTGGTCATGCGCAAAAGCTACGCAACACCCCCACCCCGCTCAAGCAAAGTTCTTCTTAAAAGACCATCAGAGCAATTCAATCTGACAAGACGTAAAAAAGGCTTGTAATACTATCTACCTATTGATAGGTAGATTGGATGAAGCACAAACCCCGACGGAGGTACTCAGATGAAGATTTATGATGTCGAAGGGTTCCCGAACCCTGCCCGTGTTCGTATTGCGCTGGCTGAGAAAGGCGCGTCAGACAAAGTTGAATTCATCCCTGTGGATGTGATGGGCGGCGAACATCGTACGCCTGAGTTCAAAGCCAAAAACCCCGATGCCGCGGTGCCTTGTTTGGAACTGGAAGATGGATCGCACATCGCTCAATGCAACGCGATCACTGAATATATCGACGCAACCTTCGATGGCCCATCATTGACCGGCGTGACTGCGCAAGAGCGCGCCCGAATCTCGATGATGAACCTGCGCGCGGAAAACGGTCTGTTGAATGCGGTCGGCACCTACTTCCACCATGCCACACCTGGCCTCGGCCCGGACCTGGAAACCTATCAATGCGCCGAATGGGGCAACAAACAGAAAGAGGTTGCCGGAAACACCATGGCCTATCTGGATGCGGTATTAGCCGAAAACGAATACTTGGCTGGAGACACATTCTCGGTGGCTGATATCACCGCCTTTGCAGGATTGGCGTTCGCCGATTTTGCCAAAGTGGAAATTCCTGAAACCCTGACCAACCTGCAAGCTTGGCGTGCTAAGATGGCGGCCCGTCCATCTATCGCCGGCTAAGCGAGAACTGCCATTTAAGTTGAAAGGACCCCTCCCATGGAACTCAACTCGGACTTCTCTTCGCGTGTCGTTGTTCACTCTGATCAGCTTGAGTGGCAGGCCTCGCCCATGAAGGGTGTGGACCGGCGCATGCTGGACCGAATTGGTGGCGAAGTCGCCCGCGCCACCACCATTGTGCGCTATGCACCAGGCAGCAAGTTTTCGGCCCACACCCATACAGGCGGTGAAGAGTTCATCGTTCTGGACGGCGTCTTTCAGGATGAGCATGGCGATTTCCCGGAAGGCACCTATGTGCGCAATCCGCCCACAACCGGGCACACGCCCGGCTCAGAACCCGGCTGCACGATCTTCGTCAAACTCTGGCAGTTCGACATGGAGGACCGCAATCAGTTCCGCAAAACCATGGCCGACGAACTGGCCGCACCCGTGAACGGGGTCGCCACCGCGACACTGCACAAGGATGACCGCGAGGTTGTCACTTACAGCCATGTTGATGCAGGCACCGAGATTACTTCGAATGCGCCGGGTGGTATCGAGCTGTTAATGATTGGCGGATCGCTGACCTCAGGCGGTGACGTTCTGAAAAAGAACGACTGGCTACGCCTGCCTGAGGGTGAAGCGCTGTCGGCTATGGCTGGCCCAGACGGGGCGAAGGTCTGGATGAAGACTGGCCACCTGCCCTTTGCACAGCCACCGGTGGTTTAATTCATGAGTAGCAAGAAACCTCTGGCGATTGTCGCCGGTGCGGGAGCTGGCCTTGGCCAGTCCCTTCTCGCGCGGTTTCAGGCAGGTGGCATGACGGCCATTGGTCTTGGACGGACGCAGCCGCAGGAAACGATCGCGCCGTTTCATCAGGTCGATCTGTCCGATCCGAGTGCGGTTGCGCCAGTGATTTCTGAATTGATCGCTACGCATGGCCCGCCGAAGATCGTGGTGCACAATACGGCTGAGCTGGTGATCGCGCCATTCCCCGAAACCGCATTGGAAGACTATCAGAGAACGTGGACATCAATGGTGCAATCTTTGGTCCTGCTGGGGCAATGTGTTCTGCAACCGATGGTGCGCGGCGGTGGTGGCGCGCTGATCGTTTCCGGGGCCACAGCGTCGCTACGCGGCGGCCCACGGTTTTCCGCTTTTGCGTCGGCTAAGTTCGCCCTGCGCGGGCTGACACAATCGCTGGCACGTGAATATCAACCGGCTGGCGTACATATCTCGCACGTCGTTTTGGACGGGATCATCGATACACACCGCTCGCGGGATTTGCACTCGCTGGATCCGTCGAAGATGATGAAACCGGACGAGATTGCCGAGGCCTACTGGCAGTTAGCCCATCAACCGCAATCCACCTGGACCCATGAGCTGGACCTGCGCCCGGCATCTGAGGGGTTCTGAGCGATGCAGACGCAAACTCTGATCATTGGCGCAGGCCTTTCTGGCCTCTGCCTTGCGCGACAGCTACAGGCACGAAACCATGACTACCTGCTGGTCGAAGCGCGGGGTCGTCCGGGCGGACGTATCTTGACGGAAAGGCTGGAGGGTGGGTACTTCGACATGGGTCCCGCCTGGTTCTGGCCCGGTCAGCCGCGTATTGCAGCGTTAATAAAGCGGCTCGGACTGGAGTGGTTCGAGCAATATTCAACAGGCGCTCTCAGCTTTGAAAACGAGATCGGCCAGGTCGAGCGCGATCGCGGGTTTGCCTCGATGCAAGGATCTTATCGCTTGAAAGGTGGTCTGGGCGCCCTCACTGATGCGCTTGCCGCTGAGATACCGCCGAAGCGGCTCATCTTATCCGCGCCTATCGTCGGGTTAGAGAAGTCTGCGTCTGGGATCACCGCGACCGCTCAAACTGGGCAGGTCATTCATGCTCAGGAAATCGTACTGGCCCTCCCTCCTCGCGTGGCGAGCAAGATCGCGTTCTCACCTGCTTTACCAGATGAAGCTTTAGCGGCAATGACTGGGATCGCGACTTGGATGGCCGGTCAGGCCAAAGTCATCGCTGTCTATGATACCCCGTTCTGGCGCACGGCCGGGCTGTCCGGTGACGCGATGAGCCGCAGGGGGCCGATGGTGGAAATACACGACGCCTCCCCTGCCGAGGGCGGACCTTACGCGTTGTTCGGCTTTATCGGCTTACCCCCGCGCACCCGTAGCAACGAAGAACGGCTGCGGCAGTTGCTCAAAGAGCAACTGTCCAGGCTGTTCGGCGCCGAAGCTGCGGAGCCAAAGACACTCTTTGTCAAAGATTGGGCCTTTGACCTGTTCACCTCTATCGAAGCGGATCAACAGCCGTTATACGCTCATCCGCAATACGGGCTGCCCCATGCGATGACCCGTCTGTGGGATGGCCGACTAATCTTTGGCGGGACCGAAGTTGCACCACAGTTCGGGGGCTATATCGAAGGCGCCCTGGAGTCTGCGGAAAACGCGCTGGCCCTGATCATGACGGAAAAGGTTTGAGCACGTATGACGAGTGATACCAAGACGGCCCTTCTGGATGTTGCCGAACACGCTGCGCGCGCGAGGGGGTTTGACGGGTTCAGCTATGCCGATCTGGCAGAGGCGGTGGGTATTCGCAAGGCGTCAATCCACTATCATTTCCCGACCAAAGCGGCGCTGTCGGCGGCACTCATGGGTCGCTATCATGAGACCCTGCAGGCAGAGTGCAACCGCATCCGGGTAGAACACAAAACCGGGGCCGAGCAATTGCTGGCCCTGATCGACCTCTACCGGGATGCACTCAATGACGGGAAAACCTTGTGCCTCTGCGTGTCGCTTATCAGCAGCCGTGATAGCCTTTCGGATGACGTGATCCAAAAGATCAAAAAATTCCGCGCCATGATGGTTACCCAAATCGAAGAGATCCTGAAGCTTGGCCAAGAGGACAAGTCAATCACCGGTATCACCGATCCGATCTCGGAGTCCCGTGCGATACTGGCCCTTTTGGAAGGCGCGCATCTGACCGCGCGCGCAGAAGAGAATGTGAATACCTTCGATGAGGCTTTGGGCGTTTTAAAGTCCCGCTGTTGACCTTCGCCCCGACACATCGGATCGTTGCCGCAAGCAATTCATTTGATATTCGGAGCTTCCATTATGCCCAAAGTCATTCTGATCACCGGCACGTCGACCGGCCTTGGTGTTCAAATCGCCGTACAAGCGGCCCAATCGGGCCATACTGTCTACGCTACTATGCGAAACCTCGCCAAGCGCGGCATCTTGGATGCGGCCGCCTCTGACGCTGGCGTCAATTTCAACGTGCTTGAGCTGGACGTGCAGAACAGCGCCAGCGTAAACGCCGCGGTCGATCAGATCATCGCGAACGAGGGGCGGATCGATAAGCTGATCAACAATGCGGGTGCTGGATTTGTTCGTACAACCGAACAAGCCAGCGAAGAAGACGTCGCTTGGGTCATGGATGTGAATTTCATGGGTGTCGTGCGCTGCACAAAAGCGGTGATGCCACACATGCGCGCAGCACGCTCGGGCCATGTCATCACAATCTCATCCGTAGGCGGCCTAGTGGGTCAGCCGTTCAACGAGATCTACTGCGCCGCAAAGTTCGCGGTTGAGGGGTACACTGAGGCTTTGGCCAGCTACGTCACGCCCAATTTCGGTATCCATTTCTCGACAGTTGAACCGGGCGGTATTCAATCCGAGTTTGCGACCAATGTGCTTAAACATGTCGAGGCCACGGGCGGGATGCTTGAGGATGAGTATCTACCTATTCTCCAGAAGTATATCGGCGGCGCTCAGGCGCGAATGGATGGCAGCGATATCTATCAAACTTCGGAACAAGTGGCATCAGTTGTCATGGGCGTGATTGAAGCCTCAGACCCGCCGATCCGCGTTCGCACTTCAAACTGGGGTGAGGCGGTTACTCGCCTGAAAACCGAAGCAGACCCGGATGGAAAAAAGCAACAAGCAGCCGTGATTGAGCAGTTCCTAAGCTGAGAGCTATTTGTGCGATGCTGCCCGGAAAGTGGCAGTCATGCTTCGGTTGCCGCAGGTTTCCATGCTACACCACCGGCGACGTCCGCTCTTTGAGATGACGCGAAACACCAACACGTATTTAGCATGTACTCATTTCCTGATCCGTTTCAGATCTGTCTTTGTAAGCAGAGTCGCGAAGCTTTGCGCGACCAGCGCAATGGCCGTGTTTTTTATGCAAGACTCTGGGTCTGAATGTCATCATGACGACACCAGAAGAACATGACAAAGAAACTGCTGTCGTTCAGGGGCTCACGCACCTCATAGCCAAAGTACTGCTGAGAATGGGACCGCTGCCGACGCGCATGACAACGAAGAGCTTCGACTTGTTGTCTGAGGCGATTTCCATGGTTCAGAACGATGCGCCAGAAGTATTCGAAGCGACTGAGAAGGCCAATCCCTACGCCGAGACCGTGCGACGACAGTATTTCGATTTGGCCGCGAGTCTGAGTGTGGAGCTGGAAGCAGCATTGATTACACCGCCGACAATAAAAGCGGACATTGATGCAGCAGCTTCCTAGGTCGGCTTCGTCAGCGAGGCTGCCTTTCGTATTCGTTTTACAGAACGGCCATCGCTCAACCAGAGATCGCTTGACATAAAACCGCTTCAGCAATGTTCGCGGTTTATTATGGCGCTGCAATTCGAGCGATGGTTGCAAAAATCGGTCAAACTGGGAACTCTGCTGGTTTCAGCGCCAAGCTTTATCGCAACTAACTTCATGGAGTCGCCTGGCGCTCTTTTTCTGGCCAGAATTCATCCACCACGACATATGCGATAATTACAAAGAAAGCGGCGCTGGCGACCTGCAATACGCGAGTGATGCTCTTGACGTCAGCCTCGTCTGAAAACGGCGCAACCGAACCGCCATATACAATCAGAGCTGTTGTAATAGCGGAACCGGCGGCGGCGGCGAGCGGGAATTCTGACTTTCCAAGTGCTCCGAGTGTTAGGCAAAAGAAAAAACACAGTAGAATGGGGGTTAGAATGACCGGAGCTATTACGTTTATTTCATAGCATATGATGGAGATTGCCGCCCCAAGTAGATTTGCCGTCAGCATTGCTTTTGCAACTGCTTTGCCTGCAGCAGGCATTGCCGCAAGTTGCTGGCTCAGCAGGGCGACAAAAAACAGAACCAACAAAGCAGAAGCGCCGGAAATAAAGAACGCCATAGCAAAGGGCACTGTGACAAGAGACATCCTGACTATTCGGCGATGTGAGTCGAAGTCCGGCGATGCTGCGGCTTTCTTTTGAGGTGCCGTTTGAGGTGCCGCGGGTATCAACACGAACATCAGCGTCGATACGAAGCCAGCAAACAGCAGGTTCAACGGGATCCAATACACAAGCACCAAAGCCAGATCCTGTGATTGCAGCACCAAATTCGGAATCATCAACGCCCCCATGAGAGCGATGACACCCGGCAATACTCCGGCACCGGAAACTGACCAAATGAAAGACAGGATTATTCCAATGGCCACCAGAATGAGAAACACAAGAGGATAAGGTGAGAAGATTGACGACAAAAGGAATGAAATGAACATCAATCCAATCGAGAAGACAAACAGCTTACCAAATGCTGCCATAGGTAGTGCCGCAGGTGCTTGAAGGAAAAGGGCAGTGAACACCGCCCCAACAACGGCAAGGGGCCACCCAAGAAATAGGCCCAATGCAAAGACACCCGTAACACCCAGCGCAAGCCGGGTGACAGAGCTCTGATCCTCAGTACGCATAGGAGAAGATTGAAACTACGCGGATGTAGGCGCGGCCTACGAGGTTCAGCAACGAGTTGTCGCTTAGATACATGATCACATCGGCCTGCCCGTTCAGTTGAAAGCGAAGATCGTCTTCGGCACTTCCAGCTTCATAGCCGGGTAAAACAATCCTGACCGGAAACCTTTCAGGCTCCCGCAAAAATCCCTTGGTGCTTGGCGGGCTCGCCAATTGCCCCGGCTCATCACCGCCACTCAAAGAAACAGCAGCACTAAAGCTCTCAATGACGCCCGGAACAATCTTACCTGGATGCATATCCAACACCACATCAACCGGAGACCCTATTGAAGCTCTTCCCAGATTGTTCTCGGTAAAATACGCCTCTATCCAGACGTCGGTTGCATCCAGAAACGTCAAAAGATCCTGACCGGATCGCGCATACGTTCCGGGGGCAATCAGCAGATTAGAAATGACACCTGTCGCCGGAGCACGCAGTTCGGTCCATTCAAGGTTCAGTTCCGCATCCGCCAAGGCCGCCAATGCGCGCTGGATTTTCGGGTTTTCAATCCCATCGTCACCAAGCCTTTGCTTCGCTTTTTCCAAATCAGCTTTTGCGTTCTCAAAGTTTGCCTCAGATTCTGCCAGTTGTCCTCGTGCATCATCGGCCTTTGAGACGGCAATCAACCCTTTCTTTTCAAGCGCAAATACACGTTCCGTCTGAATGCGCATCGTATCCAGATCGCTCTGCGCCCTTGCGAGTTTGGCTTGTGCCGCACTTACCTCTGCCGAAGACGCACCCACCTCTTGGGTCGCCGCTTCAAGATCAGCTTCCGCCTTTGAACGCTCGATTTCGTAGGGTCTGGAATCTATTCGAACCAGAACATCACCTGCCGAAACGACTTGGCCGTTTTCTACCAAAACTTCCGTTACCGTTCCGGTCACCTGAGGCACGATTTGGGTGGCCACAGCTTTTACTCTGGCGTTCCCGGTAAATGGCGTTTTTCGATCAGCGACCAGATACCAGACAAGAAAAATCAGAATGACAGCCAGGGTTGTCCATATCGTTTTCCTCATTTCGCCGCACCTTCAACAGTGCCCTCGGCTTCAGGTGAGGTATCAATCCAAACCTTGAACAGCTCATAGAAGACAGCAAAGAGAACCGGCCCCATAAAAACGCCGATCAAACCGTACGCCATCATACCTCCGAGAACACCGATGAGGATGACCAACATGGGAGTCTCAAGGCCTTTTGAGATGAACACAGGTCTTAGGAAACTGTCCATTATCATGACTGGAACGGCCAGTATGGTGAAGATCAAAGCAGTTCCGCCAGACATGGAGCTCCATGCGTAGATAATTACCGGTATAAGAACCAATCCGGGCCCGATTTGGATAATTGAGAGTATGAGGCAGACAAATGCCAGTGTGGCGGCCGAAGAAATCCCAAACAAAGCCAGCAGTATCCAAACGAAAACAGCCTGAATGGCTGCTACGCCAATCACGCCTTTTGTAACGTTCCGGATCGTTGCGCCTGCCAGTGTCACGAATTCACCGCCGCGTGGTGCAAAGACACGGTTGGCAAAGCGCTGAAGACCCTGGACCAAATTTGGCCCCGGGCTGAACAATGCCCCCATAATCAATACGGACAGAGCTAAGCCAAGAAGCCCGATACCAATGCCCAACACCTTTCCGAAGAGCGATTTGGTGATCTCAAGGATTTGCGCGCCGTATTTTGCAAGCGCGCCGTCAAGATTGCGCTCAAACATTCCCCAGACATCGGAGATTTTATTTCCAACCAACGGCAATTCCTTGAGGCCCTCGGGCGCAGGGGGGATTTTCAATTCACCCTTGTCTGCTTGTTCCGCGAATTCAGACCCTAGTTCTGCAGCACCAGACACCGCAGTTGCGACTGGCCCCAGGGTCAGAACAAGGCCCAACAGAACGATAATTGTTGTGGCAAGCTTCTTACGTCCTCCCAGCTTGGATTGCAGCCAATCAAATGCCGGGTAGAGCGCGACGCAGAGTATCGTTGCCCAGATAACCACACTTGCAAGCGGAGCCACCATGACCAGGGCGCTGTAGAGGAATAATCCGAGAAAGAGCAATCGTATCGCGAGGTCGACAATCTTCGCGTCCTGGGTCTTTTCCATTCCATCCCTCCACTATCTGTTTTCCAAACAATACACTCAAAAAACGTAATATGTATATTTTTTGAGTTTTCGGCGATCATCTATCAGTTTGAAGGTACGAGTGAATCCGAGGCACGGCTTCAGATGCGCGGTCGCACTGATACCTGCGCATGAACTCAAATTGCCTTAATTTGGGATAATCTATTTGTCCGTTTTTTCGTCGTCTTGGGACAAGATTGTATCTGCCACTGTGGTCGCCGCAGTCACGAAAACACCCAAGCCTACAATGATATACACCATTGTGAAGATTTTCCCCGCCGCAGTTTCAGGTGAGAAGTCACCGAACCCTACGGTCGAAATTGTCACTACGGAAAAGTAGATCGAGTCTAGCCAACTCCAACCTTCGACAAAGTGGTAGAAGACCGAGGCCCATAAAATCATTCCGACTGTGAAGGCAAGAAGGCCTTTCACTCTACCGTCCTTGAAAGCGACGCCTATCCCACGTGTTATTCTAGTTAGCGAATTCATTGTGTCCCCGTCGTTTGAAGAATTCACATATAACAGTAATTAGATGGATGTGGGAAATTGAAGCATTTTAACCGCGTCTAGTTTAATTGGGGCGTCCAGGCGCAGTCGTCAAAGCTAATGCAATGTGCTCGTTTATGAAACGTTAAACGCGTTTCAAGCCAGCTATTTTGAAACTGGATCAGCAGCACATCCTAAATTTAGTCCTTTAACCGTTTCTTGGCCGCCCGACCAATTCCGCAAGAGAAGTCGGCTAAATGGTCAAGGTCATTTAGGGTTCAGCAAAATAAGAAGCCACATATTCCATTAACATGATGCTTTAATGGTCTAGTCTGCCCAAGAAAGGAATCAGAACCTTAGGAGAAAAGCGTGCGGTTCATCACAAAAGGTGTAATGGTTTGTTGCGCTGTCGCGTTCGTCGCGGTTGTTGTGGCATGGCTTTTCCTGTCCTCTGCGTTGTTTTCTTCTGTCAGAACCACTTTTGTTGAAAACCTGATCTCGAAGAAACTTGATCAGGACGTGTTAATAGAAGATGAAGTGCGTCTAGGCCTTGGTCGGCAACTGCAGGTATCCGCAGCGGGATTGGTACTACCCGGCGCGATCAAGACCAAAGCGAATCTGGCGGCAATCGACAAACTTGAGTTCAATATTTCTGCCCGCGACCTTTGGAACAGCAAATTGTCGCTGAGTGAGCTTTCTCTCTCGGGTGTTCACCTCAACTTGATCACGGACAAAGACGGTGTCGGAAACTGGCAGTCCGCTTCCCAAACGGGCACTAAAGCCGGGGATCCGGCCAAACCTGCAAACCTGTCTGTGGCTGGAATTCTAACGGACCACGAAATTGACCTGACCGATGTCACCGTTTTTTACCAGAACGATCTAAACGGGCTTGGTCTGGATCTGCAGCTTCCTGAGCTGAATTTAAAGCGTGATACGGAAACCGACGTTGTGACCGCGGTTGGGGCTGGTTCACTAAATGGAGAGAAGTTTGATCTGAACGCGAGCATTCCCGCGGACGACCCGTTTCAGGTCGCGGTGAACTTCGAACAGATTGCGATTGCCGCCGAAGAAGTCCCTCAAGAGAACGGGCTACAAGTGAATACGACCATAGAGGTTGCCGAACTTGGTCAGCTTCTTGATATCCTGAAGCTCAACCGCGTTCTGGAGGGTTCAGGAAGCATTAGTGCAACATTCAAATCAATCGACGGCGTAGCCCGGATTGATGACCTAGCTGTATTGACTGAATTGGATGGTGGGCAAAGCCTTTCGCTGACGGGACAAATCGGAGAGTTGGGAAACCCAGAAGACGTATCCCTGACAACCCGCATTCGGTTGTACCCTGAAGATGCTGAACCCGCCCCAGCCGCGTCGCGGTATGATCTAAAACTAATAGCAGTTGACATGGTTATCGATAGCGTACCCGGGCAGGTCCCGCAGCGGCAAATGGTCATTGAAACCAACGGGTTCACATTGGATACCTCTGGTGAAGGGCCGCCCCCGATTAAGTTTTCCGAGCTTTCCAGAACACCCGAAGGCGCCTTGAGTGTTGGAAACATCAATTTGAGAATTGGGAACCCTGCTGATCCATTTATCATTTTGAACGGTTCGGTCGAAGACGCGTTGCAATTACAAGGCATATTGGCCGATGGGTTAATGGATATACCCGCAAGCAGCTTGATCTCACCAGAGCTTCTGGGACCGGATGATCAACTTGGTCGATTTTCTGGTAACTTTCATTTGAACGGCGACATCAATCAGCTTTCGCTGACAAATTTGGATGGCCAGACAAGCGAAACGGAACTTTGGAACCTTGAGGTGCATGGCTCTGTAAAAAATGTGCTCAAATTCGAGAACCTGGATTTGGCAATTCAAGTAGAAGTCCCCTCCGGAGCGGACCTATTAGAAGCCCTATCGCTTGAACGGGTGGAAACTGGACAGGCTAACTTTGAAATTGGCCTTGCCAGCGAAGGAACCGATTGGGATGCGAATGCCAAAGTCAAGGTTGCCGACTCTGTCCTGCAAATTGTGGCCGATCTTGATGATGCAACGAGTGATCCTGTACTGCAGGGTTCCATAGAGAGTGACTTGATAAAGATAGATCAGATCCGAACCATCGTTCAGGCCGCTGCACAATTGAGGAAAATAGGCGGTCTAGACCCCGACGAGGAAGACTTCATTGAAGAATCCGGCGACACTAGTCCTCTAACAGATGTAACGCTTAAACCTATTGGGCGTTCAATTCTCTTGTCCGGTGTGGATATGGATGTCGACGTTGACCTTCGGCACATAGAGGGTGCCAAAGGCATAAGCAGTTTGCAGAGTGAACTGACGCTCAACGAAAATGAACTCAAGGCCGGACCTTTGAATTTTGAATACGGAGGTGCTCATTTCGATGTCAGCGGACAAATGGATCTATCGAACGACGCGCATCTGCTCACGCTGACCGGCACAGCAGGCGGCTGGCAGCTGGATGAAATTCTTCACAACCTGAACTTCAAAAAGGGCGCAAGCGGTACCATCTATGCAGATTTTTCGGTGACCGGCGGAACCGATTCACCTAAGCATTTTGCCAACAGCATGAACGGCAATGCCACGGTCTCAATGCGTGACGGCTCGATCGAGACCCAGCTTTTGGATCTGGCAGGGCTAGGGATACTACCTTGGGTGTTTACCAAAGAGAAACAAAAGATTGCTCCGATCGTATGTTTGCGTGCACCGATTAGTATTTCAAATGGAAGTATTTCGACGAAACAAACCACATTGGAAACAGATCATGTCCAAGTTGTCGTCTTTGGCGGTGTTAATGTGGCGGGGAAGGTTTTGGACCTAAATCTGCAGCCCCGCAAGATTGGCGAACCGCTTTCGAAGAGTCCCTGGCCCGTGACCTTGAAGGGCCCACTAGCAAAGCCGAAGATCAAGGTCAAAGACGGTCCCAAGCGACTGAAACGATCGGATGGTGCGGACAAAATGCCGGCAAAAAGAAAACTTTGCGTTCCGGATATTCTACAACTGCAGTAGTGGCGAAGGCAGTCGATATAAGAACACAAATAAAGTTCAAAAGGAATGACATCGCTTTCTGGATGCGATCTTTGCTTTGGGTTTTCTCTCGAAATATTCCACACTTTAGGCGAATGGAAACTCTCTTAGAGTTCAGCCGACATGATGGAAGGACTTTGAGACGCAAATGGAAAAACGTGTGCACTATTGAAATGGCAGCTAAAGTAAAATCAATAGTGCTGTCAGACTAATTCGAACCAATCTCAGTTTGCCGCGAAAACCGCAAACCTATCCGGAACAAAGTTGACGCCACTCGCTAAGAGCGTCGGTGAGGATCAGCTTGAAGGTGTCTCGGCTGGCTAGTGATCTTTCCTGGTTGAAGTGGTTGTAGACTGAGGAATAGACGGAGGCGAAATTCTGTAAACTTCGCATGCGCCTGAAACGCAGCATCGCGCGTTCGCGTCGTCGAAACGGCAGGTGCGAATTCTCGACGCGGTTGTTGAGCCACCTGCCCGTCTGTTATTTTTCGAGCGCGCCCATTTCTCTGAGCGCAGCCTTGTAGGAAGCGAAGCGATCTGTGACGATCTCTTCGGCGCAACCGTGCCGCTTCAAAAATTTCTTGAGGAATTTCAGTGCTGCAGCTTTGTTTCGGTGTTTGGTAACAACTGCTTCCAGCACTTCACCTTCGTGATCAACGGCCCGCCAAAGGTAGTGTCTCTTGCCATTCACCTTCACGAAAACCTCATACACGTGCCACTTCCATTTGGAGAACACGCGCAGTTGCTGAACACGCTTTTTTCGGATCTCAACAGCAAACACCGGCCCGAACCTGTTCCACCAATATCTGACGGTCTCGTGGCTCACGTCGATGCCTCGCTCGTGCAACAGATCTTCGACATTCCGAAGCGAGAGCGGGAAACGGATGTACAACATCACCGCAAGGCGGATGATCTCTGGACTGGTTTTGAAGTATTTGAAAGCGGCCGGTTTGATCATCTTGAAACGCTACGCAACCACCCTGCCCCGCTCAAGCAAAGTTCTTCTGACAAGACCCGCAGAGGTTCAAGAGGCGATTTCCGAAGTGCTACAGGGGAAGTCTTACTTTCCGGTCGACACCACTATCGGTGTGCTCAAAGCTACCGCGCCCGAACTCGCTGCTTCAGCCAAGAAGATACTGAACTTTATGTTCCAGGTACTGCTAGGGTTAATTCCGGCAGCAGGCCTTATTGCCGCGGTTACCGGTTTTCTGTTGCGAGAATACTGGGGGCAGATTGGCGTTCGCGTGGTGGATATCGGCGTGGATGCGAGCACCCGTGTAGCAGAGCTTGTTCTGACGTTTCTTGTGCCTTTGGGGTTTCTGGGTCCACTTCACTTTGTAGAAAACTGGCGCGGGGCATTGAAGTCATGGGCAAACGGCCGCCCCAGACTTCGGATGCTAGGCAAGAAAATCAAACCCGTAAGAATTGGGAAAACTACGCTTGGAGTTATCATTGCCAACGAGCGAGTCCAATGGGTTGCCGTCGCGGCGATCGTTCTGGCAATCACTGTTCCACTAGACTTTTCTGGCGGCAGAATTCTTACGATCATCTTGGGCGCAGTCGTCGCGCTGGTAATGCTCGCAAACCTGTTTTTATTGGAAGATTACCTTCCCGAATTGTTGCGCCCATCTAAGCAAAACATCGGGAAAGCGCTGGTTATAGATGGAATGCTGTTCTTGGTCCTGTTGCTCGTATTGAGCGCTGAAGTCTTCCTGTTGGGACCAGATCTTCGCCAGGACGGGCTGCACGGGTTTCTTGCCCCAAAAGTCCTTGACCTTTCTGCACTGCCTATAATGGTGACCGACATAAACGAAAATTTCGGACCGCTGGAAGCGCTTTATCTAGGTGGAAATGCAGATCTGTACGTGCTGTTTGACCCTTGTGACAAGGTTGTGCGAATGATCACCGTTGGTTCATCCAGGGTCGAGCACATCCCCCAGGTTCAATGCTAGCCTAAGGCAAATGACGGCATTGTGCGCAAACAAACCGTTTTTGGGTCAGCCCAGCGAACGGCTAACTGACCGACAAAGCCATAAGCGAATTGATGATACAAAGCGTGAAAGCCCCTGCGGGATTGTGGGGGCTTTTGTCTGGCCAGTTTGCAACCACCTCAGAACCCAGTACTGCTTTTCGGACCAGAGCGGAATTCAAATGACTTTATCGGCATGATCCATGCGCATTTGAAGCAATTTTTTGACGAACCAGACCCTTCCAACACTTTTAGAACAAGGCGCCACGTAACAATGGCGTGTATTGCCTTTGGTTATTCTTTGTCTTTCGTGGTTTGCCTCAAAACCAAGCGCGTGGAGGTGCGAGCATGTTGTGCCGGCGGGTGCTGTCAGACGAATTCGAACCAGTCTCAGTTTGCCGCGGGAACCGTGAACCTATCCGGAACAAAGTTGACGCCACTCGGCAAGAGCGGCGCTGCGTGTCAACTTGAAGGTGTCTCGGCTGGTGAGCGATCGTTCCTGATTGAAGTGATTGTAGACGGAGGAATGAATGGAGGCGAATTTCTGTAAACTTCGCATGCGCCTGAAACGTTGCATCGCGCGTTCGCGTCGTCGGAAAGGCAGGTGCGAGTTCTCGACGCGGTTGTTGAGCCACCTGCCCGTCCTTTGTTTTTCGAGCGCACCCAGTTCTCTGAGCGCGGCTCTGTATGAGGCAAAGCGATCCGTGACGACGGTTTCCGCTTTGCCGTGTCGCTTCATTAACTTCTTGAGGAATTTCAGTGCTGCAGCTTTGTTTCGGCGTTTGGTGACAACGGCTTCCAGCACCTCGCCTTCGTGATCAACAGCCCGCCAAAGACAATGCCGCTTGCCATTTACCTTCACGAAAACTTCGTCCACGTGCCACTTCCATTTGGAGAACGCGCGCAGTTGCTGAACACGCTTCCGTCTGATCTCAGCAGCAAACATCGGCCCGAACCTGTTCCACCAATATCGGACAGTTTCGTGGCTCACGTCGATACCTCGCTCGTGCAACAGATCTTCGACATTCCGAAGCGAGAGCGGGAAACGGACGTACAGCATCACCGCAAGGCGGATGATCTCTGGGCTGGTTTTAAAGTACTTGAAAGAGGCAGGCTTGGTCATGGACAAAAGCTACGCAACCGCCCTGCCCCGCTCAAGCAATGTTAATCTGACAAGACCCTTGAAAGAGGCCAGATTGGTCATGGGCAAAAGCTACGCAACAACCCTAACTCGCTCAACCAAAGTTCTTCTGACAAGACCTTTTCAGTTTCATTGACTCCGATTTTTGGGATCAACGAAAGAGCGCACGCTAAAGAACTGACAGACAGTTTTTCCCCGCAAATCTCGAACTCCGTAGACAAGCAGTCCGATGCTGGCGTTCACGACTTGGCCTTTTGCTTGGTCGGCTGACCACATGTGGGACAGTGATCGACCTGTGATATTGTTTCGGCATGCACGCGGTTTCGGATATGATCGGCAGCTCGGCGCGAGAGACCCAATTGCTTGCGAACTGCGTTTATCTCTTTCTCATCGGCCTCGCAGATATCGCCGTCTTCCAAGGCCTTTCGAAATTCACGTTCCAGGCTGGCCCGTCGGCGGTGCAACTGGTCGTTCAGGCCGCTGGCAATGATCCCTGCAGGCAACGCAGCCATACCGATGCCAATCACGGTGATCGCAGCGCCGAAGATCTTACCGGCAACTGTCACGGGCGTCACGTCGCCATAACCAACGGTCGTCAGCGTTGCCATCGCCCACCACATCGCTGCGGGGATCGAACCGAAGGCATCCGGTTGCGCTTCGTGCTCGGCCAGCCAAGCACCACTGGCCGCAAAAATCAGCATCACCATCAGGATGAAGAAACCTGCAAAAAAGGCGCCAGCCTCTTCCTCAAACACAGCAAGCAGCATGCCGAGCGCGGGGGAATACCGCGTGAGTTTAAGCAGTCGCAACATGCGGAAGGTACGCAGCAGACGCAGGTCAACCGGGAAGATCAAGTAGAGCAGCGCAGGTAAAATCGCTAGTAAATCGATGATGGCGATCGGGGAGACGGCCCATGCAGCGCGCGTTTTGTAACTTGGATTTTCAGTGGCGACCCACAGCCTTGCCGCGTATTCGACCACGAAGACAAACAGAGAAAGACCCTCAAAGAGGTTCAGAGCCAGGCCCCAACGGAAATATATGGAGTCAACCGTTTCCAGGATAACGGCGGCCACGTTCAGCGTGATTAGGGCAATTAGAGCTATTTCAAGCAACCAGGGACCGGTGGCCGCCCGGTCCGGGCGCTCGAGCCACCAATAGACTTTTCTTTTTAGATAGCCTGAACTTGTAAGTGCCTCACTCATGTCGAAACTGCGTCCAGGCGCGCGTCAGGGGGATCGCGATTTGCGATAGCAAAGCTGTCCCCCAGATCAGATTGCCTAACAAAGAGGGGACATGTGGGACGACAAAGAAACAGATGATTGCCAGCACTATCCCGAATACACGCACGTCCCATCGCCCGAAATCCGACGCCAAACGATGTTCTATGACGTTTTGAAGCACCCAAAGCATGGCAATGTAACCGGCAAGACCGAAACAGCCTATGGCGGCATATTCGGTTGGATATGGCTCCCAAAATCCGACTTTGACCTCGGCAGCAAGAGCCACGCCGACCATGACGCCGCAAAGCATCAAAATCAGGTGCGCAAGCCACCAGATGACCAACGTCGACACCTTTTTGTCTTTTGGTTTGGCATTGCCGACAAAGTCGAAATAGATCCAACACATCACGAACATCGAAACGCCACCGATGACGAAGTTGACGAGTACGTCCGGTGATACTTTGTAAATTCCTTTTTCGGACAGGGTGACGACCAGTTTGAAGAACCCTTCGCCTAATACGATCAACGTTAAAAGAGCAAACCGTTCAGCCATATGGCCAAGACGCGGGACAAACCTCTCGAAACGCAGGACTGTGACACCGGGGATCATATACATTGCCTGCGTGGCCACCATCGCGACGGCAAACACCCAGTAAGCAAGAGGAGCAGGCAAAAAGGCTGCAATCGCAAAGATCACCGCAAAGACCGAGAAATTGCGGATCTGGGCCGTCGACATCGACTCGCCTGATGAATTGGCCCGCCGGGCTCGATAGTACAGCGCCGCGATCATGGCCCTGTTCGCAGCAAATCCTAACGCGAAGAAAACCCAACCCTTTCCGTCAATAGCCGGGATCGCCGCTGCCATGAACATCACCGTGCAGATCATCACGGCCATAATCAGCCGATGCCAAAAGTCGGTACTGACGTAGATCGAGTTGAATATGCTGAGTTCGCCCCAAGCGTACCAGAGCGTTATGAAGACTCCGGCGAACACAAGAAACCCATGCAGATCGAGATGATGCGACAGGTAATTGCCCAATAGAAAGATCGTCACGACGTGGATCAGGTCGTAGAACAGCTCGGCCCAGTGGACATGGTCGTGCGCGTGGTCGAGGTCTTGGTGATGTTGCGGCTTCCGCCAGATGGGGTGATCATGCAGTGCCATAAATTAGGAACTCTTCCAAGTTGAAGGGCTGTAGCGGCCGGCATGCGGCCACTCCGACTGAGTTTTTAATTTAAGAGGAAGGTTGTCGCGGAGACTTACGTCATGCAACCCCCACAATGGTTGTTCAGCGATGGCAGGCCGGGCGACACCTGTCCGATCGTGGTTTTTTTTGCGCCGGAAGTGCCTGGTATTCACTGGTGTCACGCGGCCCTGTCGTCTCGTAGATGCAGCAGGATGCGGGCGTAGTTTTCCTCGCCCTGCGCACCGGTCACGAGGTGACGTTGATCGAACACCATTGCAGGCACGCCCCGAACACCTTGGCTGATCCAGAATTGCTCTTTTTGGCGCAAGTGATTGGCCCGATCTTGGCTTTGCAACATGTCTAGCGCATCCACGCGGTTCAGCCCGATGCCTGCGGCCGCGTCGGCGAGAACCTGCATGTCCGAGACGTCCTCGCGACGGGTGAAGAAGGCCGCAAAAAGTGCCTGCTTCATCTCGTGGCCTTTTCCTAGTTCCGTTGCCCAGTCAATCAACTGATGCGCTCGGAAGGTGTTATACATCCGCATGTCATCAGCGTAGTTGAACTTGAACCCAAGTGCTGCGCCCATCTCGCTGAGGCGGGCACGCGCCTTGATCGATCCTTCCAAAGTGGTCCCGTATTTTGCCGCCAGATGTTCGCGTAGGTTCTCGCCACCCTCGGCCATCTGCGGGTTCAGCTCGAATGGATGCCAATGGATATCTAGTTCGGTCTGGGTGTCGCGCGCAGCTTTGGCAAGTTGGTGGTAGCCGATCACACACCAAGGGCAAACAACGTCTGACACGATATCGACGCGAATGGGCAGAGCAGCTTGCACGGTTCAGGTTCCTTTTACATCGCTGGAAAAGCGCGACGCGTTTTCCTTAGCAAAGGCGCTGGCATCTGCGTTGGTATCCCAGAATTGGGGGTTGGCCTTTGGGATGGTCAACGCCCGTTGCACGGCCGGCCGGGCGTCAATACGGTCGAACCAGGCGTTCAGATGCGACAGGTCCGACACATCTACCCTTGCCCAGACATATGCACGCGCCCATGGGAACAGCATCATGTCAGCTATGGTGTATTCGTCTGCAGCAATCCATTCGCGCCCGTCCAGACGAGAGTTCATCACCTCCATCAAGCGGCGGCTTTCGTCCACGTAGCGACGGATTGAAAAGGGCTCTTCATGGCCATTAGGCGCAGCGATGTGCTGGAAATACATCGCCTGTCCCATCATCGGTCCTACGTGCCCAACCTGAAACAGCATCCATTGCATGACCTCGGACCGTTTGACCGGGTCCGATGGCAGAAATTTTCCGTATTTCTCGGCCAGATACCACAGGATCGCGCCGGATTCGAAAATCGCGCGCCCTTCCGAACGGTCTTCGATGGTCGGGATCTTTCCGTTCGGGTTCAGCGCCAGATTATCCGGCGCTTTTTGTTCCTGTTTGGAAAAGTTGATGTGAGTCAGGTCGTATGGGACACCTGCCTCTTCCAGAAAGATGACCGGCTTGTAACCGTTCATCGTACCGGCGGTGTAGAGATGGATATCAGGCTGGGACATGTTCAACCTCGGCAAACGTGGTTTTCAGATGCGCGTCAAAACGAGCGAAATCGGTGTCGATTTCTGGGTTCTTCATTACATCAAATGCCGCAAAGGTCGGAAGCGGCTGCATCGCAAAGAACTTTGCGTTCAGGTGCATCGGGCGCAGCAAATCATCGACGCTACCACCGGCAAAGAACGGTTCGGCCTCATTGTTAAACGCTTCTTTCGGGGCGTTGAACGTCACTGAAAGCATGTAAGTCTTATCGCTCAGCGCGCCTCCCATCCCATAATTGGCCTTCGGTGCTTCTGCCGTCCGACCGTCACCGGTACTTAGCCGCCCATCCATTCCAGCGGTGTAAACTTCATCCATGTACTTCTTGAAAACCCACGGAACGCCCATCCAATTCACCGGAAACTGCATGATGACCGTATCGGCCCACATGTGCGCCTCAACCTCAGCATTCGCGTCATAGCCGTCGGCGACAGTTGCCACGCGTACCTCGTGACCCATTGCGGTAAGCATGTCGCGCGCGCGCTCCGTTAGGCTGGCGTTCAACTGCCCGGGGGCGAATTCGTAGGGCTGAGTACCGTTCACGATCAGGATTTTTCTCATGTCCATATCCTATTTGTGTAATCTTGAACCCTTGACTTTCTTCGGGCTCAGAGAGCATTTGATGGTACAGGTGTTGGAAATCAACTAGTATACTTTTGGTAACCTAGTTGCCTAAGCTAAAGGATGACGATGCGAGCGCGGATTGACGAAGATGCCAAAGGGCGCCGACTGGTCTCGGAGGCCTGTGTGGAGCCATGTGCAATAGAACGAGGTATGCGGATCATTGGCGGAAAATGGACCGGGTCTATCTTATGGCACCTCAAAGATGGTCCTGTGCGTTTCAACGATCTGTCGCGCATGATCGGCGGGGCAAGCAAGAAGATGATCACCGAGCGATTGCGTCAACTTGAGGAGCAGGGCTTGGTTGCGAGGCAAGTAATGGATACTGCCCCTATTTCCGTTCAATATTCCATTACCAAGTTTGGCAGAACGGCGCTTGGATTTCTCGATGAACTGCGAAAGTGGAGTGAGGAGTTACCCAACGGTTTGAATCGATAGCATCGGTGTGTGTTATTGTTTCTTCTGATCGCCGTTTGTCAAAATGCAACGACTCGATTTTGATGTGTACAGTTCCCTTCAGACGTCTTGGTTGCGTCAGAGATTTCTTCCGTCATAGATTATCTCAGGAAGGCGAAGTGCGTCCAACTCATCTATGCATCCCAGGTTAACTCGATAGTGGCCAGGGTTCAGCCGCGTCTCGACGAATGTATGAATTCCACAGCGATTGCAAAAATAGTGCCGCGCCGATTCTGTGCCAAATTGGTAGGTTGAGAGAGCGCCCTGCTCACTTCTGATTTTAATTTCTTCAGGCGGGATAACCGTTGCACTCATCACCATGCCTTTGCGGGAACATAGTGAACAATCGCATCGCATTGCATGATCGATGTCGGGTATCGAAAACGTGAATTTTATAGAACCGCAATGACAGCTGCCTTCGAATTTTTTCACCTTTCACTCCACCGGTTGAGTGCGGAAAGAGCGCCCACAAACGATCTGTAGTCACTCAAGGATTGTTCACACTTTTATTCGGCACAATTGGGTCCGTATCCGGAACTGTAGAGGTAAGACCAACTGCGTTCCGGCGGCTACCGTTGATGATTGCCTTGATCAGAGCAAGGCCGATCAGCGGCATTGCCAGCCTCCCGGTCTTCTGGACCGGAAGGCCTAAGGGTATCAGACACTTAAGCCGAATTCACTTCCAAGCTTGGAATTCGTTACCGCCTAAAGCATTCTTGGAAACGTATGTCACTACGGGAACCAACTGTCGACAACAGCCGAGTTGTCTTCAACCCATTGCTTTGCAAATGCTTCGGGGTCCTTTTTCTCGACCGCCAAGGCAAAGGACATTTCCGAGAGCATCTCGGTCTCCAACTTGACATTGCTTAGCATTGCGACGGCATCAGGCTGCGCGCTTTCCAAACTGGTCGCATAACTGACATGAAGATCGTCAGTATCCCAGGCAACGCTGGCGGTCGATTTCTCCAACCAGCCCGGGATCGAGTTGGGCGGCACGATAATCCACTTTGAACTTACGTGCGCTGGCTCGCTCAGAACGACAAGTTCGTGCACTTCGAACATGTAGTGCGGCTGATAACAATAGAATACGACATTCTCGTTCTGTCCGGCAGCAGCCCCCAGTTCTGCCAAGGCGTCGGCTTCATCCATGATCCTGAGGCTCATAGTCTTGTGATAGCCGTAGGAACGTGCACGGACTTGTTCGATGGAAGTGGAAGTCCAACCTTCAGCGCCGATCCAGACTTCACCTTTTCCGTCTCCGTTACTATCAAATTTCTGAGCCATTTCCGGATCGGAAAGCTGCTTGATATCCGTGATACCAGTGCGTTCCGCCGTGCCCTTTGTCACGCACATTCCTTGCGCCCCCTTGGGGCCACTGGACTTTACCTGAACCGTTTTTCGGCCGTCGACATATTCCCGTCGAAGGTAGTCGAGACTGGGCAGCCAGACCTCAGGATGCACATGCAGGGTTCCGGCATCCATAGCCGCAAACATGGCTGCATTGGTGCTGTCCTGCAGTTCGACGTCCAAGTCCAGCCGACTTTCCAAGGCAACCTTCAGAATATGTGCGGTAGCTTCCCCCGATGGCCAGTTCGGGACGCCAATGACCATGTCGGCCGCCGAGACTGTAGAAGCGGCAGTTACCGCGGACGCCACACTGATAGCTGCAAAAGATTTACGCGTTTTCATCTCGAAGTCCTTTCATCACTATCAAGCTTCATTCCGCAGCAGATGCCGGGGCGGTGGTCGGAACACCTTCGGCAATTCTTCGACTATCGTTGTAGATCGCCTTAATCAGTGCAAAGCCCATCAGAACCATCGCCAAACTGAATGGCAAAGCCGCAATAACCATCGCGGTTTGAATGGCTCCCAGACCCCCAATGACAAGCAGGGCTCCGACCACCAGTGCCAGGGCGACACCCCAGAAATAGATGTGCGGCTTGGCTTTCGGGCCGTCATCGCCTGCGGCGTTGATTGTATTTACGATCAAAACAGCGGAGTCTGCCGTGGTCACAAGATATGTCAAAAGAAGTACCACAACGATAACTGAGAACACCCATGTCAGATTGTCGTTGAGAATAACGGCCAGTGTCGCAAACAGCTGGTCTGAGATTCCTGCGCCCAGAATCGAGCCCCCAGCCTCACCTGTAAGTTCAAGGTGGATGGCCGTACCGCCAACAAAGGCGAACCAGATGAAACACATCATTGCCGGGACAAGCATTGCACCCAACACAAACTCGCGCACTGTGCGCCCACGCGAAACTCTGGCAAGAAACAGACCAACGAACGGGGTCACTGCGATCCACCAGGCCCAGTAGAACACCGTCCAGCCGCCTTGCCAGCCGGCAAGTGCGGCGCCCGTTTCGGTTCCATCATCTGACCAGACGGTAAAGCTGATTCCCGGCAGCGCCAGCAGGTAATCCCAGATACCGACGAACATGGCCGTCAGACTGAAGAATGTTGCACCGAAAATCAGGAAGAACGCCAACAAGAAAAAGCTCAGCCCCATATTGATATTGGACAGCCACTTGATCCCCTTGCCGACACCGGAGAGTGCGGACAAGGTCGAGGCACCCATGATAACCACAAGAGCGAAGATGATGGCGGCAAAGGACGCTTTTTGTGTTCCTCCCTCGCCGGTCACCAGCAACCAGTCACCGAAACCAATCCGATTAAGGCCGGCTACAAACTGCTCGACACCAAATCCAAGGGTCTGGGCAACGCCCAGGATAGTTGCCACCACGGCCACGATATCGATGACATGACCGATTGGGCCCGAAAGCGATTTGCCGAAAAGCGGGATGAGCGCGGTGCGCACCGTAAGTGGCAGGCCCCTTCGGTATGAGAAATACGCGAACCCCAGTCCGGCAATTGCATAGCATGCCCAGGCCGATAGCCCCCAATGCGCAAATGACCAGATATAGGCTGACCTTACGGTTTCAGCTGTCTGAGCGGGCACGTCTCCCATAATCACGTGGGGGTTGTTCTGAAAATGGTAAATCGGTTCAGCCGTCGCAAAAGTCAGCATCCCAATGCCGATCCCGGCGCTGAACATCATTGAAAACCATGAGAAATTCGAAAATTCAGGCCTTTCATCGTCCTGGCCCAGCCGAAGCCTGCCAGAAGCCGGCAATGCTGCGAGAACAAGGCAAAGTATCAGGAAAAACGCTACCGCGTAGATGTACCAAGAGTTAAAGCTTGCCAGAATGAAGCCATTCAATGCTCCTAGTGTCTCCGCGGCACTCTCCGGAAAGGCTACGGCCCACACGATGAGCAAACCCACGAGGATTTTCGCGGACACGGCAACGTTCTTTGAGAACCCTTCATAAAAGCCGCTCTCGGAAACTGGAATGTCCAATTCGCCTAAAGGTGGTTTCATACTTTCCTCCATTGTATGCTGATTTTGAACCGTCAGCGGACCGTGTCATGGGTTTGCTGGCGGGCTTTGGATATTGTGAATGCCAGCTAGGCCGTTTCTCCCATCAGGCGCTTATCGAGCGGGTAGGTCGAAATCGTTTCGAACCCGCTTTCAGTCACAACTCCCTGATCCTCCAGCTTGACCATGTGGTCGCCGCCGACCTCACCCACCAGCGCTTCGACACACAGCGTCAGCCCAGGTTCGAGAATGGCGTCGAAGGCGCCGTCCACCAGTCGGTCGGGATAGGCGATCAATGGCCATTCGTCGCACAGGCCCACACCATGCATCGGAGAGGAATATTTCAGCGCCTGATACTTGTCCTGCAGCACATGCAATGAGCGTGTCAGCTCCTCCATGTGGAGGCCGGGGCGCAGGAGCGCCGTGTTGTAGCGGATGTGCTCGACGGCCTCGGCGTAGCTCTCGCGCATATGCTTCGGCGCCAGTTCGTCACCGATCCACCATGTACGGCTGAGGTCCGCGCAAATGCCATATGGCCCGATCAGATCAGTGTCGAAGGCGAGGATCTCGTTCTCGGCGATGACCCGAGGTCCACATTCCTGAAACCACGGGTTCGTGCGTGGCCCCGAGGTGAGCAGCCGTGTCTCGATCCATTCGCCGCCACGCTTGATGTTCTCGGCATGGAGCACGGCCCAGACATCGTCCTCGGTCACCCCGCCCTTTGGAATTTCTGCGCGCGCGAACTCTTCCATGGCGGCCATCGAACGCTCGCAGGAATGTATGGCGCAGCGCATGGCGCGTAACTCGTGCTCGGTCTTGATGCCCCGTGTGCGTTCGGTGACTTCCTCGCCGTCGCGATACTCCAGCCCCGCTCGGCGGATCGCGTCCAGTCCCGCAGGCTGGATCTTGTCTATCCCGATCTGTGTATAGCCCGGCGCATGGGTGGCCAGCAGGTCCGCCACCTCGGCAGCGAAGGTGTCGGCCGCTGGCCCAATCCGGTCGCCACGGGCGAAGTAGAACATGTCAGCGCCAGATCGGCTCTCGCGGACAAGCGGATTATACTCGGCGAGGAACGGCGCATTCTTGTAGTCCCAAAGCACCATGTATCCGTCGGCACATAGCAGGCAGGCTCGGAACGGGTTGTGGGTGTTCCACAATTGCATGTTTGTCGTGTCGGTCGCATAGCGGATGTTCAGGGGATCGAACATCAGCAACCCCCCATAGCCGCGGGCCACAATAGCGTCGGTCAGGCGCTGATGCCGGGCCTTGCGCATCTCGGTCAGATCGGGCAACGCCAACCTCGCCTCGCGCCATTCAGCATGTGCAAGTGCGGTCGGCCCAATCTCGACCCGGTCGCCGTCATTTGCCGTCCCATCGCCAAGACGAACGCCCTGGCTAGGGTCAATCTTGCGCCGATGACTGTAATGGGTGTTCATACTATGGCTTCCTTTCAGGCGCTTGATGGCAAGCAAAAAAAGGCCGCGTCCTGACGTGCGCGGCCTTTCATTCAAGCTGCGTTGATAGCTTGATCTGCGAATTCCCCCATTGACGTATCCGGGGTGCGATCTTTTGCAGTGTTGTTGATCGGAACACCGAAGGCACAAGGGATCATTCTGCGCTCTGCTTCGCCGTAGGCACAGTTCAATTTCGTTGTGATCAGTGTTGTCTGAGTCGATTGCATTGCCGTTCTCCGAAGCTAGTGCGCAAGCACAACCTTTTCGTCACGAGGCAGTATCCCGAAGTGTCTTTTGTAGTGTTTGGAAAACAGGCCTTGTGTTGAGAACCCGCAGGCCGTGGCAACGTCGATCACGCGCATCTGAGTTTGCTGCAGCAATGCCCTCGCCCTCTCGAGCCTCAGAACCATCATGTAGGTCTTAGGACTCATCCCCAGATATCGACTAAACAGCCTTTCAAGTTGTCGTGTCGATATTCCGACCTGGCGAGCGACTACCGACGGTGAAACAGGCTCTTCCCAGGTTTCCTGCATATAGCTCAGCGCTTTGGATAGCTTTTCGTTCCGGTGTTTCGGACCATAAAGACTGGAGATACTCTGACGGCAATTTCCGTCACGCATAGACCCACAAAGGAGCTGGTCAGCAACCTGACTAGAGGCTTCCGGACCTGCTTTTTGGCGGATCAACGCAGAAAAAAGGTCCAGAGTGGCGGCACCTCCCCCGCAGGAGACGATATTTGAAGCCTCTTCAAAAATTGTGCAGGTAGGCTCCAGATCCAGATAGCCTTCCTCAAAGACAGGCTTCATTCTCCAGTGTGCGCTGATGGGCCCTTCGATCGCTATGCCGATCCGGGCGAGAAACAGTGCACCACCTCCTAGACCGCATAGTCGTGCTCCTAGTCTTGCGGCTTGCCGTAGCCAAGCCGCAGTCCTTCCAGACTTAGAATAGTTTTGGGAATTGAAGGCGCAGCAAACAACGATGCAATCTCCACGGTGCACATCAGGCAGGGCACTATCGACTGCTACTTTCAGCCCTGAAGAAGATTTTATGCTATCGCCCGTTTCGCTGGCTGTTTTCCACTGAAAGAAGGCCTTACCCATTGCTTCGTTGGCGGCGGCCAGAGAGTCGATGCCGGATCCCAGTTCCAATGCCGAGAACCCGGGCATCAATAAGAATACGAAGCGGTTCACCTCAACAAGTTCACTTAGAACCACATCTATGTCTTTCTCTGGCCGCCCCATGGTTTTTCTCCTGATCAAGAACGCATGTTTGCGCCGTTGGCGTCGTAGATTGGTCCTGCCAGAACCAGCGCGTCGTAGAAGTTGCCCAGAATTTCCACCTGAAGCGTCGTTCCCGGCAGTGCGAACTCGGCTGCGACGTAACCCATCGCCATCGACTTGCCGACATGGTGCGCATAGCCGCCCGAGCTGACGTAGCCGACCGGTTCACCATCTTTCAGGATCGCCTCGTCATGGGCCACGTCGATCCCCTCGACGTCGATGGTCATTGTCACCAACTTCTGCGAGACCCCTTCATCGCGGGCTTTCAGCGTTGCTTCTTTGCCGACGAAGTCCTTCTTCCAGTTGATGAAGACATCCATGCCGGATTCGACAGCGTCGAAGTCGGGACGGTATTCCATCGTCCAGACACCCCAGCCCTTCTCGAGTCGCATCGACAGCAACGCACGCGCGCCGTACCAGCGATAGCCCAGATCGGCGCCGGCCTCTTCGATGGCGTCTGCCAGGCGCATCAGGTATTGCGGTTTGCAATAGATTTCGTAGCCCAATTCGCCAGAGAAGCTGATCCGGTTGATGATCACCGGCACGCCGCCGACAAAGGTCTGGCGCAGGTCGCGGAACTTGAAGGCTTCGGCTGAAACATCGTCCCGCGTGATCCGGGCCAGCAGGTCTCGCGATTTCGGGCCAGACAATGCAATGCCGTGCCAGTCGTCTGAAACGTTGGCATAAGAAATGCCCGCAGGCAGGTCTTTTTCGAACCAGCGGCGGTGTGCCTCTTGCATCGCGCCCGAGCCGAACAGCATAAAGTGATCCTCGGCCAGGCAAGCAACCGTCAGGTCGCCGTAAAGCTTGCCCTTGGGCGTCAGCATCGGCGTCAGCGCCAGGCGTCCGGGCTTGGGAACGAACCCGGCAAGGATTTGGTTCAGGTATTCGCGAACACGCTCACCCTTGAACTCATGCTTGGCAAAGTTGGCAATCTCAATGCCACCTACGGCCTCGCGCACGGCCTTGATCTCCCGTCCGACATAATCGTGAGACCGGTTGCGCTCGAACGAGGGAACCTCATGCGCATCTTCCGGGCCGTCGGCATACCAGAGTACGTTTTCGAGGCCGAAACCCTGATCCATCACCGCACCTTTGGCGATCATGCGATCATAAAGCGCGGTGGTCTTCTGCTTGCGGCCCTTGGGCAGGGTTTCATTCGGGAAGGTCATCACGAACCGGCGTTCGTAGTTTTCCGACGACTTGACTGTACCCCAATCCGGTGTCGCGAACTCTCCAAAACGCGCCACGTCCATCGCCCAGACATCGATGGATGGCTCGCCGTCGATCATCCATTCCGCAAGGGTCAGGCCCACGCCGCCGCCCTGGCAGAAGCCCGCCATGACACCAACCGCCACCCAGTAGTTCTTCATGCCCGGAACAGGGCCGATCAGCGGGTTTCCATCAGGGCCAAAAGTGAACGGACCGTTGATCACATCCTTGATCCCGGCATTGGCCATGGCCGGAAGGCGTTCAAATGCGGTTTCCAGACGATCTGCCACGCGATCCAGATCCGGCGGCAGCAGTTCATGACCAAAATCCCAGGGCGTTCCGCCGACTTTCCACGGGGTCGCCTGGGCTTCATAAGTACCCAGCAACATGCCCTGCCCTTCCTGACGGCAGTACACGTTGGCCTCGAAGTCGATGCCGTGCGGTAGCTGCTGACCGAAGTTCACGACTTCGTCCATGCGCTCGGTGATCAGGTAGTGGTGCTCCATCGGCTGAACCGGCAGATGAAGGCCCGCCATATGGCCCACCTCACGCGCCCACAGACCGCCGCAGTTCACGACATGTTCTGCATTGATCGTGCCTTTGGGGGTGACAATGTCCCAGCTGCCATCGGGGCGCTGTGTCATATCGGTGGCGCCACAGTGGGTGAAATACTGGGCGCCATGCGCCTTGGCCGCCTTGGCAAAAGCGTAGGTCGTGCCGGACGGGTCCAGATGGCCGTCCTGTGCGTCCCACAGAACCGCGTGATAGTGGTCCGGATCGATCAGCGGATGACGCTCGGCCAGTTCCTTGGGCGAGATGAATTCCTGATCCAGCCCCATGTAGCGCGCTTTCGAACGCTCGCCCTTCAGGTAATCATACCATTCCTTGGTCGAGGCGGCATAAAAGCCACCAGTTTGATGTAGACCAACGGATTGCCCGGACAGTTCTTCGATCTCTTTATAAAGATTGATCGTGTATGATTGCAGGCGCGAGATATTCGGATCCGAGCTGATGGTGTGGATACCGCCGGCCGCGTGCCAGGATGAGCCGGATGTCAGCTCGTCACGTTCAAGCAGGACCGCATCCTTCCAACCGAACTTGGCCAGGTGGAACAGGATCGAGCAACCAACAACGCCGCCGCCAATAACAACGACTTTGGCGTGCGACGGCAGTTTCTTTCCGCCTGTGGACTCGTCGGTCTGAATAGTAGGCATATTTCGTTTTTCCTCAGGAATTCAGCTTTCACTCTGACTGCATTTGGGTGCGCGCTCCTCGTTTTGACCCAAAGCATCTATCTCGGTGAAAAGGGGTTCTCTTCTTTGCAGTGGATTGCTGGTAAGCGGAACGATCCCGGTTGTCGCGACCGTCCTGGCGAACCTGCAAGTGTCAGAAATCCGTGGCAGCACCGCCCTCGGCCTTGCGCTTGACGACAAAGGCGTCAAGCTCGTCCCTGATCGCCGGGTCCAAGGCCGGGGCCTCATAGGTGGCAAGGCGGTTTTTCCACTCTGCGTTGGCACGCCCAATCGCAATCGGCGATCCCGCCTCCTGCCAAGTCTCAAAGTTGCGCCAGTCACTCAGGATTGGCGAATAGAAGGCATCGCGGTAACGCGCCTGGGTGTGTTCAGTGCCAAAGAAGTGACCCGCTGGCCCGACCTCATTGATGGCTTCCAGCGCCAGGTTTTCCGGGCTGGTCGAAACAGGTTGAAGGAATTCCGTGACCATCTGCAGCAGGTCGATATCAAGCATCACCTTCTCATACGAGCAGCACAGCCCTCCTTCGAGCCACCCTGCCCCGTGCATGAGCATGTTGGCGCCGCCATTGATCGCACCCCAAAGCGAGAAGACCGCCTCATACGCCGCTTGCGAGTCAACCGTATTGGCCGCGCACACATTCGAAGAGCGATACGGTATGCCGTAGCGCCGCGCCAGCTGTCCACCGATATGCTGCGCCTTCATGTATTCCGGTGTGCCAAATGCTGGCGAGCCGGTCTTCATATCCACGTTGGACGTGAAGCCGCCATACATCACCGGCGCACCTGGCCGCACAATTTGGGTAAAGGCCACACCCGCCAGAGCTTCGGCGTTTTGCAGCGTGACGGCACCCGCAATCGTAACGGGCGCCATCGCCCCTGCCAGCGTGAAGGGTGTGATCACAACAGGCTGGCCCATCTCGGACAACGCCATCACGCCCTGCATCATCGGAATATCGAGCTGGAGAGGAGAGTTCGTGTTGATGATCGAGAACATACAGGCCTGATCACGCATCTGGTCGTGCGTCAGACCATGGGCAATCCGCGTCATCTCGATTGCATCGGAGACACGCTCCTCACCAAGTGAGTAGATGCAATAGGCCTTGTCGGTCAGCGTGATGTAATCCTGAATACAGTCAAGATGGCGGATAGATGCGTGAATATCGACAGGCTCCACCGGATACCCACCCGTCACGTGTAGAACGTTGTGCATCTGGGCCAATCGGAGGAAGTTGCGAAAATCTTCCTGATTGCCTGCGCGCCGGCCCCGATCCGTATCCGAACAATTCGGCGCGCTTGCCATCATGTTGAATACAATGTTGTTTCCGCCCATGGTCACGTTGTGCTGGGCGTTTCGCGCGTGGAGCGTGAATTCAGACGGCACGCTTGCAATGGCTTCGTTGATCAGATCAGGATCGAAGCGCACACGTTCTTCACCGTCCCGGACATCAGCCCCCGCTTTTTTCATCGCTGCACGCGCGTCGTCATGCAAGACATCCAGGCCGGTTTCTGAAAGCAGTTTCAGGGATGCCTGGTGAATGTGTTCAACCTGATCATCCGAAATCAGCTCAACGGCAGGATAGGAACGCTTAAGCTGCGCGAACGGGCGCTGCACGATTGCCGGGGCTGGTACCCCGCCATCACGGCGACGCCCACGGCGCCCGCGCGCTTTCTGGGCCAGTTGTTCAGTTGTCATCCGATAGTACCTTCATTGCCGGAGTTAAGCCTGAGAACGAGTGGATTGGGCGTTACGCCTCAAGTCATTTGCTGCTTACGGCGGCAGGCAAAGAAACCTGACCGCGATTCGTCGCTCAATCCTGCGTGGGCCCGCGAACGGAAAAGTCCGCTATTACTTGGAGGTACCAGTCGCTGTTTCATTTTTAATTTTCCAATATGCCGCACGAGATGCGGTATATTGGATAAATACCATATTTCAGTCAATAGGTTTTATAGGCCCTCTCAGACTGACGCTGTAGGTTCCTGATATTGAGTCGGCTGAGCCACAAGAAGGATGGCCTCCGTTTCTCCATCCGCCTCGTTGTTAATGCGATGATTGCAGTCACTGCGGTATCGCAATGTATCGCCCGCCTCAGCCCGAACAGTTCGTCCAGCGACCGTTACCGACAGTGAGCCGGACAGGCAGGTCAGGTGCTCGAAGGTTCCAGGCGCATGGGGCTTTGAATCAAGCTCTGCTCCGACCTTCATTAGAAGCCTGTGCCACTCTACGGGAAGAACAGTGCGTCGCGGGCTCAGCATATAAATCTCGCATTTACCGTCCGCACTTCGCTGCATCGGCGTGGAATAGTGATGAAGATGCTCGATTGGATCCTCGCCACCAGGCGTGCCCTCAAGCAAGCTAAGGTCAACGCCAAGTGCCTGAGAAAGGGCCCAGACTATGGAAAAGGTCGGGTTGGTGGCACCCCTCTCAATGGCGGATAGCATCGATCGGGACACCCCTGTACGCTCAGAGAGTCGCTCAAGGGTCAGGCCCAGCGATTTCCTGGCTTCCTTCATAATTTTCCCGATTTCAGGTGTAGGTAAAGGTGTGTTCATTCCGTAATTCCACTATATTAGATTTTTGTTTACGAACGATAGAGGTCTTGCTAAATCCACAATATTAGAAATCTTGGAAAATGCCATGCTCTACTCAAGTACTCGCGGGAACGCACCCGCTCGATCTCTCCGAGAGTTGCTAAGCCGTGGAACTGCCGAAGATGGCGGTCTTTACGTGCCTGAGGCCTGGCCCGAACTTACATCCAGCGAATTGGCCACGCTGAGCGGGCGGGCCTACGACCAGATTGCATCGGATGTTCTGGCACTGTTTGGCGGAGCTGAGTGGCAACAGTGCGACTTCACCGCAGGCATAAGAAAAGCGCTGGCCGGTTTCGAACGCAATGATGGCCCACCTCTGTCTCGCCTGGATGACCAGATGTGGAGCATGGAGCTTTTCCATGGCCCCACGCTCGCTTTCAAGGATTACGCCCTCGCCCCTTTGGCGGAAGCGATCGATCGGGAACTCACAATCACTGACAAGCGCGCGACCGTACTCTGCGCAACGTCGGGAGATACTGGCGCAGCCACCGCAAATGCCTTTGCGGGACGTTCGCGAGCCAATGCAGTAATTCTGTTTCCGGAGGGCCGCGTCTCTGATGTTCAACGCAAACAGATGACCTGCCTGGGAGCCGCAAACGTTCAGGCAATTTCCGTTCGAGGCGACTTTGATGACTGCCAAAGCCTAGTCAAAAACCTGTATCAAAGCGAAGTTGCCAAAGAATATAGCTATACGGCTGTGAATTCGATCAACCTGGCCCGGATCCTCCTTCAGACGTCCTACTACATTTACGCTTCGGTCAAAATCCACAACGATTACGGCCAACCCGTGAACTTTGCTGTCCCCAGCGGGAATTTTGGAAATGTCTTTGCGGGCTATATCGCGAAGCAAATGGGCGCTCCCATTGGGAAGTTGATCGTCACATCGAACGAAAATGATGCCCTCCCCCGGCTGTTCGAGACCGGTATGATGTCGAAGGCAGAGACAATACCGACGATCTCGCCAAGCATGGATATTCAGGTTTCCAGCAACTTTGAGCGTATGCTGTGGATCCTGAAAGGACGCGACGGGAACGCAACGCGCGACATGCAAAAGCAGCTCGCTGAGAAGTCTATTTACGAACTTTCGCAATCCGAACGTTCCCGACTGACCAAAGACTTCGACGCGTTAAAGTGCGGCAAACACGATGCCTTAAACACCATGCGCCAGATCCATAAGCAGTTCGGCAAGATCATTTGCCCACATTCGGCAACCGGCTACTTCGCGGCGGATCAGCTGAGGGCAACGCTTAACGGACCCATTGTTGTCGCTGAAACAGCCCATCCGGCAAAATTCCCGACGGCAGTTGAAGAAGCGCTTGGAACACTCCCAGAAACTCCGGCGCGGCTGGAAGACTTGTTAGCCCGCGAAGAAGAGTTCGCAACCGTCGATCCGACGGTTGAAGCGGTGCAAAGTGTGATTGATGGAATATTCGCAACACCATGAAGCTGACGTGTGTAACCCCGGAAGTTCTATCTCTTCTGAGTGAACCGCGTGACATCCTTCTGATCGGGATGTCGGGAATTGGAAAGACGCTCCTTTCGAGCTTTTTGAACCAATCCGGGGCGTGGCGCTATGTGTCGATAGACGCCCAAATCCAAGGGCAGTATTTGCGCAAGCAGATACTTGACGCATTCAATGCCGAGGTCAGCAAGGGAGCTATGCTTTCCAGGCTGCAGGAACTGGGCATTCTCAACTTGGACGACGAATTGTGCAAAGACACGCTTGCGCCATTGACTTCCTATTTGGGGATGCCTGGAGACCCAGACAGAGGCGGGATTGAATTCAACGAATATGTGAAACGGCAGAACTTTCATAGGCAGGCTGAACTTACCGCAGTCGAAGACCTTCTTAGCCTGGAATCCGATCAGCCAGTTCTGGCTGATTCAAGCGGGTCGTTCTGCGAATTGTTTGCGGCCGGTGATCCCACATTTTCTGCTTTGAAAGACAGGTTCCTCATCGTTTCGCTTAGGGAGAACGATGAACTCGTCCAGAACCTGATAGTCAGGTACGTTGAGAACCCAAAACCAATTTACTATCCTCCAGACCTGCTTTCTGAATATTGGAGCGAGTATTCAGAAATGGCCGGAGACCGAGACGGTGACATCGATCCAACGATGTTCGCGCTTTGGTCGTATCAGAAGCTAATTTCGGTCAGGCGAGATAAATTTGCGGCACTAGCTAGGCACAGCGACATATCTATTAGTGCCGCAGATTTGCGATACGCCTGAGTCTTCATCGACCAACGAGCCAGGCCATGTTGAGAACGATCATTCTTCGAACACTATTATGTCTTGCGTCAAGTTGACCTCCATCACAGATACCAGCTTGTTTCATGTCGGAAAGTAGATGTGAGCCCCTTTTGTGAACACGGCCTAATCGGAAACAACTTCTATCAGTTGATTGATTAGCCAGATGTGTAGAGGACTATTGGCGTCTCGAATATGACGAACTGCATGGAGTTTGAATATTCCCCCTGCGATCGGTAGGGGTCGGTGGGATATATCGAACCTCCGAATGTTGTTATTTGCGGCCCGCTTAGGCAATGTCATCACAAGGTCGGAGCTTTCCACAATCGAAAGAGCGGAAAAAAGTGAAGGCACAATCGTCTGAATGTTTCTTCTAAACCCTTGAAGTTGCAGAGCTTGGTCGACCAAGTTTCTAGTAGGACCATGCGGTGAAATGAGCAGGTGGTTCGCCCTGGCTATTCGTTCAAATGTCAAATCTTCCTCCAAAAGAGGATGACCCTTGCGACCTACCAGCACGTAATCTTCTGAAAAGAGCTCTTCTGAAACAAAGTGATTTTCACTTTTTGCCGGAAAGTCGAAATATCCTATCGCGAGATCAATGCGCCCCTGCGTCAGGGCCTCAAGAGCTTCGTCGTTGAATAATGAAAATGCGTGGATATTGATGCCCGGACTCACCTTGCGCAGCTTCGCAACCAGCGGCGGAATTACCCCGGTAAGCTCGTAGTCAAATGCACCTATCTTCAAGTCGGTGGAAGTAGAACTCGGTTCGAATTCATCGGCACCTTCTAATGTTTGTGAAATGAGTCGAACAATTCTGCGAACTTTCGGTTCCAATTCGTGCGCTAAAGCAGTTGGTTCTAGCCCATGCGCGCGCCTTAGAAACAGCGGGTCATCATAGAGTTTTCGAAGACGCTTTAAGGCATGGCTGACGGCAGGTTGGGTCAGCCCCATCTCGCGCGCGACGGCTGTGGCCTGCCTGTGGCGCATGGCCCCGAGAAACACCAGGAGTATGGTGGTGTCGACAAGTCTGAGATCAATTTGATTTATATCACTCATAGAATGAATTCATTATTCTGAAAGTGGCTGACCGTCTAGCCTTATCTGAATCGTATGCAAGGCGATTCCGGGAGGGATAGATGGCGGAAATCCAACTTCGCAACATTGGCAAGCGTTGGGGCAGCTTCATTGGGGTGGACAATTTCGACCTTACGATTGCGGACAAGGAGTTCTTAGTCCTTCTGGGCCCTTCGGGCTGCGGCAAAACCACAACCATGCGGATGATTGCAGGGCTCGAAGACGCCAGCGAAGGCGACATTTTGATCGACGGCCTGCGGGTTAATGAAATGGAACCAAAGGATCGCGATGTGGCAATGGTGTTCCAGAGTTACGCGCTTTACCCGAACATGAACGTTTATGAGAACATTCGCTTTCCGCTGAAAGTGCGCGGCGTCGATCCAAATATCCATGACGAAAAGGTGCGGCGAGCCAGCGCGATGGTTGAGTTGGATGACTTCCTACATCGGAAGCCTGCTGAACTATCGGGCGGACAGCGGCAGCGTGTGGCGTTGGCTCGGGCAATTGTACGTGAACCAAACGTTTTCCTGATGGACGAACCGCTTTCGAATCTGGATGCGAAGCTTCGGGTTTCGACGCGGGCGCAGATCAAAAACCTGAGCCACGAACTGGCGGTGACCACCATTTATGTAACCCACGACCAGATTGAGGCGATGACCTTGGCGGATCGGGTTGTGATCATGAAACAGGGTGTTGTGCAGCAAGTGGGTACACCTGTTGAGATCTACGACAGCCCCGCCAACGCTTTCGTCGCCAGCTTTATCGGCAACCCTGCAATGAACCTGATGGATGGCGATATGTCAGGTGGAACTTTCCGCGCACAACATGTCGACGTGCCGGGATTGAGTGCACCAGATGGCAAGGTCACCCTTGGCTTCCGGGCCGAGGACGCCAACGTCGTCGAAATCGGCGGCCAGATCAACGCTCCAATCTACACGATGGAACTCCTGGGTGACGCGACCATGGTTTCGGTTCGCATCGGCGGCGCGCTTGTCTCGGTAAAAGCAGACAAATCTTACCGCGCCGAGATCGGTGAAATTGTTTCGATCAACGTCGCCCCTGAACACTTCCATCTGTTTGATCAGAAATCTGGAGCACGCATCGGAAGCTGACACATAGCACATTCCGAAACAGCCGAGAAACCGGGTGCAAAGTTACAAGATGCGCCCAACATCAAAGGGAGAAAACACATGCTCATCAAAAAACTATTCGTTGCTGGAGCAATGGCAGGACTAATGGGGACGACTGCTTACGCGGCAGATTGCGGCCCGTCTGATCAGTCCATCCGTATACTTGCGAGTGATTTTCCCGCCATTCACGCTGTGGCGGGCACCGCAGAAGGAAATTGCGCTGAAGCAGCCTCAGAGTTTTCGCGCAATCATACGACCGAAGCCCGACAGATCATGAACGCAGCGCTCACTCCGGATCCTGCCGAATACACCAGCGTAATTGTAGCTAATTCAACACTGACACAATTGATGAATGATGGACTGGTCCGTCCGCTGAACGATCTAATCGAAAGCCACGGTCAGAATATTCCCGACAATCTAAAGATCGCCATTGACGGCAATGTCATGGCCATTGCTTTCATGGCTAATGCGCAGCACCTGTTCTCACGCTCCGACATTCTGGCGCAAGTGGGGATCGACAGCGCTCCGAGCACCTATGACGAGGTGATTGAAGCTGCAAAGGCGATCCGGGATGCCGGAATCATGGAATATCCCATCGTCATGAACCTGAAGACCGGCTGGAATGTAGGCGAGTCCTTTAATCTGGTCTTTCTTGCGCACGGTGGTGAGTTCTTCAAACCCGGCACCGCCGAACCAACTGTCAACAGCGAAGCTGGTATTGCTGCCTTGGAAACACTGAAAGCGATGGTGGAATACGCGCATCCAGACCATCTTACGCAAGCCTCGAACGAAACGCAGGGACTTTGGGAAGCTGGCGAGGCCGCACTTGGTATCATGTGGGGGTCTCGTGGAGCGCCAATCCTCGACGATGAAGGGTCAAGCGCGGAAGTTACATCGAATACAGTTCTATCCGCTGCGCCCTCAGTTGAACCGGGTGGCATCCCCGGAGCAACACTATGGTGGGATGGCTTCACAATCTCCACGAATGTATCTGACGCTGAAGCAGAAGCGACATTCGCTGCACTGGCAAGCGCGTTGACGCCGGAAATGGTCGCGGCCAACAACGACGACGCTGTTTGGTTGCTCGAAGGATTTACGCCTGGCCCAGCGGCAGCTGGTGTTGCGGCAACTGTTCAAGGCGGGGCGCAACCGTACCCGATGCTTCCTCAGATCGGATTGCTGCACGCTGCATTGGGTTCCGAGCTGTCGGACTTCCTAAAAGGTGACGAAAGCGCCGAGAAGGCGCTTGCCGATGTTGAGGCAGCATACAGGACAGCGGCGAAAGAAGCGGGCTTCCTTCAGTAACTCCCCTGATCGAGCGCGCGAGGGGGGTACTTGTAAGCCCCTCTCAACCTAACACCCACCGACGGGGACATTTGACATGAAGCATCGCACATTCTTCTGGTTCATCCTGCCAACTCTTTCAGCAATGATTTTGTTCATCGCTCTGCCAATTGTTTCTGTCTTTATCCAATCGCTTTTCGTTCAACACGAACAAGTTCTGGTTGTTTCGGAAAGTTGTGGACCATTTGGATGCAAGGAGTCCACCTCGGTCGATCTTGAGGCGACACAGAAACTTCGTGATGAAGCACCTTTAGGCAAGTTCAATGGATTGGGTACCTATACAAACCGCTCGCACCTGGCCTTTGCCGAAATTGGCGAGGCTTGGGCAAACACCGAGACAATGGGCGAGTTCTGGCGAGAGCTGGGTGACCTGCCATTTTATAATGCTCTCACCTTTACCCTTGCATACACGCTCATAGTAACGCCGATGGTCCTGATCCTCGGTATGGCCGTAGCGGTGGGTGTGAACACCCTGCCGCGCAAGCTCAAGGGCGCAGCGATCTTTGTCTCACTCTTGCCCTTCCTTGTCACACCGCTGGTCGGCTCGCTGATCCTGTTCTGGATGGTGGATGGCGACGGTGTCATCGGCGCAACCATTCAAAACATCTTTAATGACCCGAACCTCAGCTTGAAAGCTTCCACCGGTCTCATGTGGTTCATGCTTATGGTATATGGTGTCTGGCACACTTTGCCTTTCAGCTTCATCACATTTTATGCCGGGCTACAAACGGTTCCCGCGGACACAATGGAGGCCGCGCAGATCGACGGAGCCTCGAAGTGGCAACGCTTGGTCTACGTCGTAGTGCCACATCTGATGCCACTCGTGACCTTCGTGACACTGATGCTAATCATGGACAATTTGCGGGTGTTTGAACCGATCGTGAGTTTCTCTGCCGAGGCCCACGCCCGGTCACTGAGCTGGATTATCTTTAACGACCTGCGCGAAAGCGGCAACCCACTCTACGGTTCGGCCGGGGCAACGTCTTTGATCACAATCTTCTTGGTTGTCATCCTGATGATGCCGGTACTCGTTCGCACTTGGCGCGATTTCACGCGCAAATCTCACTGAGGACAAGATCATGGCGAGAAAAGCAGAAACACGCATGACCCCACTGAAACTGTTCTCCTTCACGATGGTAGGGTTATGGCTGCTTATCGCAGCGTTCCCCTTCCTTTGGACCTTCTGGGGAAGTTTCAAGGTGCAAGCCGATTTCCTGTCCAAAGCGGATTGGATGAACGCCGTGCGAGGGACCAACACACTCGAACAAACCGGCAGCACATTCACTGGACAAGGCTATTACGGCGCGTGGGTGACGGAAGATTTTTGGTTCAACTTTAAGAACACCAGCATTGTCGTGTTCTTTACAGTCGTCATTTCTCTGACGTTCGGCACGCTTGGAGGCTATGCGCTGGCGCGCTCGGGTTTTCGGTATGCATTTTGGATTCTCATGGCCGCACTCGTGTTTCGTGCCATGCCACATATAACATTGGTTTCGGGTTATCTGTTGTGGTTCTTCGAGTGGAATGTCTGGGGCATATTGCCGACCACAATCATAGTGTTGGTGGCAATAAATCAACCCTTTACCCTTTGGATGCTGCATTCGTTTTTCAAGAACATCCCTAAAGACATGGACGAGAGTGCCATGGTCGACGGTTGTACACGTTTTCAGGCCTTCAGACACGTGATTGTTCCCGTAATGTGGCCTGGTGTAATCACCACCGGTTTGTTCAGCTTTCTGCTGGCGTATAATGATTTCACCGTCGCCGTGATGCTTCTCAGCGAAGAGAACGAGACGATAATCCCCGCAATCAACAGCTTCATGGGGACCACTCAAGTCGAAGGCAAGGTAATGTATGCGGTTGCCGCCGTGGTATCCGCAACAGCACCGCTGTTCGTCCTGATCCTATTCTTCCAGCGCCAAATCGTAAGCGGTCTGACCGCTGGAGCAGTCAAAGGCTAATACTATGAACGACGCTAGTCCCGTCTCAGACATACACACGCGAAACAAGGCGATCTTGGAGCCTCTTCGAAATGCGATGGTCAATTTTGATCTAAGTAACGTTCGCTCGGCCATTGCCGATATCTTTACGGCAGATGCGGTCATACACATGCCGCACCCGTTTGGTGATTTTTGCGGCCCGACGGACTTTTTCGACGCCTGCTATGTGCCACTTTTCGAAGCAATGCCCGACCTTGAGCGTCGAGATTGGATTGTAATGGCAGGCCGGACCGAGCGGGGGGATGATTGGGTCGGATGCGGCGGCCACTACGTTGGCACCTTTGTAGGGCCGTGGTTGGACATTCCGCCAACCGGGCACCTGACACATATGCGTTTTCACGAGTTCTATCGGATTGTGAACGACAAAGTTGTCGAAATTCAAACCCTTTGGGACATTCCGGAAGTGATGATGCAAGCCCAGGCTTGGCCGATGGCGCCGTCATTGGGGCTAGAGTTTTGCATACCGGGCCCCGCCACAAACGACGGCATCATACCCGGACCGTGGGACGAAGTGAAGGCGAACGCATCCTGCGACCACATCGTTACAATGCTGAAGCATATGAAAAAACACCCGAGTCAGGGCGGCCCCGAAAAGATGGAAATGCCGCGTTTCTGGAGCGAACGCGTCAACTGGTACGGCCCGGCCGGAATTGGCACAGGCCGAGGCATCGCTGGTTTCCGCAATTGGCATCAGATCCCATTTCTGAATGGGATGCCGGATCGCGGCCGATACGTAGATGAAATAACCTATCACTTCTTCGGTGACGGCAACTATGCAGCCGTGACCGGGTGGCCGAATATGATCCAAACCGTGACCAACGATGGGTGGATGGGTATTGCACCCACGGGTAAACGCATCACCATGAAATCATTGGATTTCTGGCGCCTGGAAAACAATAAGATTCGGGAAAACTGGGTCATGGTTGACCTTCTGGATGCCTATCAACAACTCGGCGTGGACGTTTTTGCGCGATTGCGTGAATTCAACAAGGTGCGCGTTCCGGGTCGACTATCCTTCCCGATTGGAGACGCTTGATGCCGTCATACCAAGGACATTAGACATGAACGGTTTTGACCCAAAGTTTGTCGATTTGCCCGACTATATCATCAGCATCACGAAAGAACTGTGGGAAGACCGCCGCATCGCCAAACTGCACGACTATTACGCCCCAGATATTGTCGTTCGCTCGCCCGCGTCGGTTGTTGTAGGCAACAAGGACGTGATCGCAGCGACTATGGCGACGCTTTCAGAGTTTCCAGACCGCAAGTTGCTGGGCGAAGATGTGATTTGGTGTGGTACGCCAGAAGACGGAATGCTGTCATCTCACAGGCTTTTGTCGACGGCGACGCATACGCATCCCGGCGTTTACGGCGCACCCACGGACAAACAACTTCAATACAGGATCATCGCCGATTGCCACGTCATCAACAACCAGATCAACGACGAATGGCTTATTCGCGATCAAGGCGCAATTGTGCGACAATTGGGTCTGAACCCGAAAGAATACGCACGCGGTTTGATTGAACGAGAAGGCGGACCGAGCAAATGCGTCCAGCCCTACTCTCCAGCGAATGATATCAGTGGTCCGTATTCCGGGACAGGCAATAGCAATATCTGGGGCACGCGATTGGCGAACTTGCTTGAACGTTTGATGCACGCCGAATTCGAAGCAATCCCCGAAGAATATGAACGTGCCGCGCAGTTGGAGTATCCAGGTGGGGCAGCAGCTGTTAGCTTTGACGGTGCAGATCAATTTTGGATGGGATTGCGGGCCAGCTTCCCAACGGCTGAATTCAAGATACACCATATAATTGGTCGTGATGATCCCGCGATGCCACCTCGTGCCGCCGTTCGCTGGACGCTTCACGGAATACACGAAGGATATGGCGCATTTGGTGAGCCGACAGGTGCCGAGGTTTTCGTCCTGGGCGCAACCCACGCCGAATACGGTGAATTGGTTACAGGAAAACCAAAGCTTCGTCGTGAGTGGACCCTTTACGACGAAACAGCCATATGGAAACAGATCCTATTGCAACCGAAAGTAGGGTGTCATTGAGCGTTCAAGACAATGTTGAATGTCGCCAGTGCCTGCGGTGTCTTTGCAAATTCGTATATCTCCAAAGTAATAGTCGTATCACCGGCAACACATTTTGGGCCGGCGAAATCAAAAGTGCAAAAACGTCAAAAAATCTACGTTCGACGCCGCATCCCGATTAATGCTCTCGCTCCAAGAAACCCGAGTCGTCTCAGAATTGCGCCGGGTTTAGATCTGGTTTCTGAAATCCGTCATTGGGCGCAGTGCCACGAGATCACACTCTATTGCGCATTGCGACAATAGTGGACGGACTGTCACATGGCATGCTTTGCGACCACCGGATGTTCTGCGCCACGATAACACAGTACGAACATCGCAGTAGGGGTGTTATGTGAACCGCCTTATGGTTGAGCGCACCACCCATCACCGCTTGTCGCGAACCACCCCACAAGTCTTCTGCCCATTCGGCCCGCAGAGTTGCCGTGACTTTCATCCAAAGCGGGCATTCGAAGACTCTACACCCGCCGTTCGGGCAGAATGCGGAAAACGGCGGGATTGAGCCCAAACTTACTGATGCTGCACGAAACTCCAATGACAGCAATGCGCAGAAAGCAGACTTTGCAAAGTCCGGTTGACCACATTGTCCACCAAAGGCGACAGTTCTGCTTCGCGACTGGGCTATACATAGCCCTCAAAGCGTATTGTTTGCGGGACTTCAGTTGCACCGTTTTCCTGAGCGAGTAGGGCGCGTGCTGACGAAAAGGTAGCAAGCGCAAAAAGAACAAGAAGGGCCTTTATCATCGTAGCGCCTCGGATCCGGGTTTTGAACTTGGGCCGGGGTTCACAAATGATCGCCCCGGCCAGCGTCAGGGCAAACGAGGTAGTTCTTGCCCTGAAACATCGTACTTTCGCCTAATTTAGAAGATCACCGACGATGCCGACGGCATCGACCACGGTAGACAGGTCATTCGTAACTTCGAGGACTTCGTCATCGACCAGAATGTAGCGGTTTCCTTTGCCCGGCTCCCCAAGCTTCCATTTGGAAAGGTCCCCAATATCCTCGAACTCCAGGTCAGATGGGAGCTTGGCACCGCGCGTGTAGCGCTTGATCTGTCCAGGTGGTACAGCTTTTGGGCCTTTGCCGGGTTTGTCTTCTATCTGAATGCTGACATCACCGTTCTTGCCCCCCTTGTTCGGCTTTTTACCCTTGTTGTCTTTGGCATGGGCATCGCTGCCTCCAAGGATGAAAAACACAACTGCTAAGGCTGCAAGAATTCCGTATGCAATCTTCATAGATTGTTCCTTTGCTTCCCAACTTCATTCGACCGGCGTTGAAAATTCCGGCACGCGCTTGATCTCTCTTAGTTGCCCTTTGGCACACCCCTTAGTGACTGCCTTCACCCCGCATTAGAAAACGATCCGGGTTCTTAGACCGAACAGGGTAATCCGGTCCTGATCGGGATTTAGAAGCGGGTCGGAAATGAATTGTACCGATGGCGTGATCTGCAGTCCGGGTGAGATTGAAAAGCGGTAGAAAGCTTCAAGCGTGAACTGATCGCCATCTATGCCTCTTGCTTCGGCCCAGTTTAGGCCCAGACCGGCCAAATCGGTGTTGCGACCATAGTAACCGAGACCGGCAGAAATCGACCGTTCATAAAGCGCTGCGGTTCCCTTCGAGGCCCCTGCACGGAAGAACGGCATCCATTTATTGTCAACAAACCATGCGGCGGAAAACGCTGCGCCGTAATCTTCTGCTCGACTGCCATCGTCAGCCGCATCTGCATGCCAGAGGGTCAGATGGATATTGTCGAAGTAGATGCGATCAAAGCCGGACGTGTACCCAAGTTCGAGCGACTTGAAGAGATTGCCGTCGCTAAACACATCAAAGTTTGGATCGGACGGGTCGGCGTTTGCGTCTGATACGCTGGCAACGGCGTAGAGGTTCTCGCTCAGCTTTACCCCACCGGCAATACCAAGGCCTTGGTTGGGCGTGTTGATTGTCGGGTTGGTATTGAAAGACAGGTTTTGAAAACCACTGTAGGGGCTTACCAACCCGTAGATATCCACAAAGTCCGTTACATCAATCTGGCCGACTTGCAGCGCCCACGACCCATTCTCAGCCCTTTGGGTCCAGAACAAATTGGTCAGAAGCAAACCGTTGTCATTGAAGGCTGTTCCCGTGATTGAAAGGGCTCCGCCATCCAGCCCGAGAAATTGCGGAGCAACGTCAGTATAACTGTGCCTGTCTTCGATCTTGAATGTCAGAGACCCCCGTTCAGTTGCCTGCCAACTGCCGTAGAACCGCGCAATTCCGCTGGCTGCTTCGCCGGTTCCCAGATCAGCATCCGTGGTTTGGCCCAATGCCAGGTAGTCAATGTTGAACCGAAAACCACCCTCAGCCAGTCGGTCTTTCCACTGAAACCAACCCGGTGCGATGTTGCGTGGAAAATCGGAACGATATTGCGGATCGGTGAGCCCGTCTCCGGGCGCAAGATCGGCTTCGACTGAAGATGGCCCGGATAGTCCCTGAGCCGACGCTGCGCCAGCAAATGCAATGCTCAATGCGGCAACCAGAAGTCTTATCATTTTGACGCCTGTGCCCCACCGGTCTTGCGATTTCCTGCCGCGCGGATGCGATCAGCAGCACGCTGCTTCCATTCCAACCTGTCTGCCTCGGTTTCCAGAGTTTCGACACGTTCCGCCTCTAGCTGGAAAGTCGCATTCATAGGCATGAGGCCATCCACAACCATCATATTATGAACGGAAGGATCGATAGTCAGCGTGCCTGTCAGCCGAACGGGTTCGTGGAAATAGCTAGGCGCCCAGTCCCCGTTCAACCGCACACGGATCATCTGGTTAGGCGGAGGTGGAGGCATGTGGCTGCACATCCCTCTTTCTGGCACCAAATACGCCACAGGCCGGCCGTCCGGATCGCTTGGAGCAGGAATGGCAAAGCCCGCGAGTGTGATTGTTCTGCCGTCGAATTGCGGGTTTCCGCTCGTTCCAGCCTTTCTTCGACGTTCAGTCACAACCTCGCGCTGATCGAGTAACCAGTCGACGTCAATTCCGTCTGACACCAAGGCGTCTTCGGTCTCTGCTAAAAGCAATTGCCATTTCTGCCGTTCTTCGGCGCTGCCAACCTCCTGCTGCAACCTGCCGCGTATACGCACAACGAAAAGAACATCGTCGAACTGTTCGGGGCTGAGTTCACGATAGGGGTCATCAAAGACCTGCGCAGACGGATCTGGCAGATCTGCCCAGTCCAACGCGGTTCCAGGCGTCGCCGCAGCATCATAACCGCACAAAACCAACCCTGCGAATACTGCGGAGCAAAACCAATTTCGCATGAATGCTCTCCGGCTGCTTTATCTGGTCAATCCAGTGTGTTTTTGTAGATCACACCGTCCTTCATGATCAGGCGGATTGTTTCCGGGCTGTCCGGCCTCGGGTCCGCACCGAACCACTGATCGCCTGTTCCAACGACAGAGAAGTCTTCGAGGGGGTTGCCGTCTATCAGCAGGATGTCGGCATAGGCGCCTTCTTCGATCACACCCAGTTTGCCTTCCGGATAGGGGTTCATGAAATCACCGCTAAGTGCCGCGATCTCGCCACCTACCGAAGTTAGGGTTACCATCGACGCATAGGGGCCGAAGAAATGGTTATTCAGATGTTTCTCGTAGGCGATCTGGATGTTGCACGCTTCGACCGAGCCGACGCAATCGGTTTGGAAACCGCGCGGCGCCGGGCATTCCTTCATACTTGGAATGTAGGCTTCGAAGGTCGCCGAGGCCGATTTGGCCTTCCTCAAACTGTTGGGGTTGTTTTTCACGGAAGGAACATCAAGTAGGCCTGGATCAAATGCTGTGATGTTCGTCGTGATGTACGCTCCTTTTTCTTTCATCAAAGCAGAAATCTCGCAGTCAAAGTGAAATCCGTGTTCAATGGTTCTGACCCCTGCATTCAGGGCATTGATGATCGCTTCTTTGCGGTAGGAATGTGCCATGACATAGGTGCCGTACTCGTTGGCAACCTGAACAGCGGCCTCGATCTCTTCTTTCGAACCGGCGAGCAACTGCCATGGATCGAATGCCGAAATCACCCCACCTGATTGCATGAACTTCAATTGCGTGGCACCCATGCGCAGGTTGTTGCGGCCATACATGTAAATTTCGTCAACACCGTTGACCTGTTGGGCCATATTCAGAGTCCCAAAGTTGGTCACCCCACCCGGCGGAGATGTGAAGGATGCGAAATCGGCGTGACCACCACGTGTTCCGAGAAATGCCCCGGAAGGATAAAAGCGGGGGCCGACGATCTGGCCGGCGTCAATTGCGCGCCGCAGCCCGCCCCCAGCGCCCCCGGCATCGCGAACGGTCGTGAAGCCCTGCATCAGGTACATTTCGGCCATCCGGGTCCCGTGGATGGCGAAATCCTCCCAGGTCGAGTTGGTTTCCATCTCGGCAATCGATGGCCCCATGAGCATCAGGTGCGCGTGATTCTCTATAAAGCCCGGTGTCAGAGTGCGCCCACCGCCGTCGATAACCGTCGCGCTCGGCGCATCAATGGCATCGGTTGAGACGGACTTGATCAGATTGCCCTCGACCAGAACACTGGCATTTTCAATGCGTTGCTCATTCACACCGTCGAAGACATGCACGTTGGTAAACAGCGTTTGGGGTTCTTCTTGATCCTGAGCCTGCGCGGTCGCCGAAAAAGAAAGAACTGCCGCGACAATTGCCGTCGAGCAAAGAGACATTCGTAAGCCGGACATAAGTACTCCCTTCATATTCATGTTTTGCCAACTATAGTCTGGAATTCATTGGCTCGGTTGCCCCTTTTGAATTAAGATGTACGAATGTGACTGCAAAAATGGCCACTTCTTAAAGCTAATCCAACAAGGGTTATGAGCTTGCCTTTCAACTCCACCTCCCGAGAGCATAGCGAGGGCTTTGTTCGCCTCTCTTTAGCCGCTCCCTTTCTGCAATATCTCACCGAACGTAAGATCAATCCGCAACCAGCATTGGATCAGGTCGGCTTGAAAGCTGAACTGATGACTAACCCATCCGTGTTCGTTCACTCCGAGTTGGTTTACGGGTTGGTAAATGCTTTCTCGGAGGTGTCAGGGGATCGATACCTAGGACTGGATGTAGGGGTAGCGTTTGACCTGCAAGAGTGGTCGCCCTTCGCTCAAGCCTTGCAATCTACC